>DASTMJ010000161.1:0-17813 GCA_035714205.1 Flavisolibacter sp.
AAACGGCAATGGCCTTCCAGCCTATCAATAATGGAATGATGGATATGAGTACGAATACAGGCTTAAAAACCAGCCAGAAAAAAATGAAAGCAAATAATGTAATTATGATGAAGGCAAAACCCAATCCCATTAACGAAATGGCCCACCATTTTTGCGGATGAAGATAGGGTGCCCAGCAAGCCAGTAAAAAAACAACTGCCGTCAGTACATTCAAACCAATAAATAAAAATTTTGTAAAGCGTTTGTAGGTGGCGGCCATTGAAACAGTATTACATCATACGAATTACACGAATTTCAGGAATTAAACGAATTAAATTTATAGTAATTGCCGGAAGGAAAGATTCTCTATTGTTAAATGCCGCATCCTTTAAATAATGATTGTTGATGTTGTTGGATGCTCTGCCGCTGATCCGGGATGTTACATAAAAAACTACTTGAATGTACAAACCCGGAAACTTAGGTCTCAGATATCTTCCTTGCTGGCCCTTTTCAGAACTTCCTTTTCGTCTTCGCTAAGAGAAGAATAACCTTTCTGGTGAATTTTTTCCAGTATCTCATCCACCTTTTGTTGTGTTACCGTTGGTGTTTTGGTGAAAGGCTGAACTTTAGCTTTATAGAATAGCTGCGACTTGACCACCTTGCCTTTTTTTGGTTTGTCGGGGTTAAAAAGATTATTGACCCAATCAAAAAAATTATTCATCCAGTTGCTCCAGTCCCTTCCATGCTGCAGCTGTCTTACAAAAATAAAACCCATTACAGCCCCGGCTATATGTGCAATATGTCCACCGGGATTGTTATAGGGGATGGTTGCCAGGTCAATGATCAGGTAAAGAATGGTAATGACCCAAAGCGGTATACCCCCATTCAGCATAGGAAAGATGCGGTAACCCGGTGCAAGCGCCGTAGCAGCAATAGCTATTGCCATCACACCTGCCGAAGCACCATATGCGTAGGAGACAGTTAACGATTCTTTTAGAGGATTAATAAAATTAAAAGCCAATACGTAGGCCAATGCCCCGGCAAGTGCTCCATATAGAAAAATGGGAATCAGTTTGCGGTTGCCGGTAAGATCCTGCAGAATATAACCAAATGCCCATAACCACAACATATTGCCCAGTATATGCCATACATTGCTGGTATCATGTACAAACATATGAGTCAGCAAGGTCCAGGGACGTGTAACATAGGTTCCCATATCGGCGGGCAGTGCCACCCAATGAAGAATATCCGTATCAAATGCCGATACACCCTCCTTGCCCGCACTGAAGTAATAAATAATTTTAATAAATGCCAATATCACAAAGATCACCAGGTTGAGCACCAATAGCATGGTAAGTGCATTACCATCCTGTCCTATTGATAGTCGATTCCTGTTTTGTTGTTGGTAGTAACTCATACAATACTAAATGCAATCTGCAATTTATCTGCCACTAATAAAACTTTCGCCGGTTACTTTTATTCCAAATCAGCACCAAAATAAATCCTGTGAGGGCTCCGCCAAGGTGTGCAAAATGAGCTACATTATCGCCACTAAAGTTAGCCACTCCACCAAAAAGATCAACGGCCGCCAGTCCAAGCATTGCCCATTTGGCTTTTACCGGCACCGGGATAAACATAATATACAACTCCGTGTTGGGGAACAGGTAGCCGAATGCTGCAAAGATACCCATTATTGCACCTGAAGCACCTAATGCCGGGCCTAACCTGCTAACAATGGCAATGGCTTCTTCCTTTTGTCCGGCAGCAAAAAGCTGCTCTGCCTGTTCCCACCTGAAATATTGTATGCCCAGGTGCAGTGCTGCCGCACCTACACCACAAATAAGATAAAATAATAAAAACCGTTGCGGCCCCCATACGTTTTCCAACACCCTTCCAAACATCCACAAACCAAACATGTTAAAAACAATATGAAAGATCATAGGCATAGGCGCATGGGCAAACATATGCGTAGCAATCTGGTAGGGTGCAAACGATGGGTCCTGGATCGGGTATAACATCAGCTTTTCTGTAACACCGTATTGACTAAATATACTCTGGGCTAAATATACCAGCACGTTAATGATGATCAGGTTTTTTACAATAGGAGGAAAACTATCCGGTCGTGTAAATCTGAAATTACTCATCTGCAAATCTTATTTTCTTTTTAATTGTACTACATTTTCTATGTGATGGGTATGTGGGAACATATCCACCGGCTGCACTTTTGTTACTTTATATTTCTCATCAAGCAAAGCCAGGTCCCTTGCCTGCGTGGCAGGATTACAACTCACATAAACCACCACCGGTGCTTCCATTTCAAGAATCTTTCTTGTCAGTTTTTCATGCATACCGGCACGGGGCGGATCTGTAATAATAACATCGGGCCTGCCATGTTGCGCAAAGAAAGCATCATCGCAAACATCAATCACGTCACCGCTAAAAAACTGCGCATGGTCAATGCCATTCATAGCGGCGTTTTCTTTGGCATCCAACACGGCAGCTTCAATCATTTCAACACCAACAATTTTTTGGGCCTGCCGGCTGCAGAAAATTCCAATACTGCCTGTACCACAATACAGGTCATAAACAACCTGCGATCCATTCAGTTCTGCAAATTCACGGGTTACCTGGTATAATTTTTCACCCTGCCTTGTATTGGTTTGAAAAAAAGATTTCGGACCTATCTTGAATTCAAAATCTTCCAGCTTTTCAGTGATAAATCCTTTGCCTTTATAAACAATGGGTTCCTGGTCGTGCAGTGAATCGTTCTTTTTTAAATTTATGGTGTACAGGAGAGTAGTAACCTGCGGAAATTCCTGGTCAATAAATTGCAGGATGGTTTCCCTTCTTTTAGGTTGGTCTTCCCCAAAAACCAGGTTCACCATTACTTCCCCGGTTGTACAAACCCTCACCAGCAGGTTTCGCAACAGCCCCTTGTGTTCACGATAGTCATAGAAACTGTAACCCTGGTTCAACGCAAAGGAACGGATTGCATTCCGCAATTCATTAGTAGGTTCTGGTTGCAGCCAGCACTTCTGGATGTTTACGATCTTATCAAAAAATCCTTTGGCATGAAAGCCCAATACATTCCGGTAATTTTTATCCTTATCAGTTCTGTCAAAAGAACCCTCAGGCAGGTACTCCTTGGTGCTAAACGTATATTCCAGCTTATTACGGTAAAACCTGTCTTCCCCGGCACCAATAATGGGAAAAAACGGGGGCAGGTCAACCTTACCAATCCGGGAAAGGTTATCAAAAACCTGTTGTTGTTTGTATTCTAATTGCTTTTTATAGGGTAGCATTTGCCACTGGCAGCCGCCACAAACTCCAAAATGCTGGCAAAATGGCTCTACCCTCTCTTTGGAATAGGCCCTGAACTGAATGGGGTAGCCCTCAGCCCAGTCTTTTTTGTTTTTGGAAAGACGGATATCCACCACATCGCCGGGTACCACATTTTCAATAAACACAACTTTCCCATCCCGCCTTGCCAACGATTTACCCTCCGCCGCATAGTTCTCCACCATTACCTCTTCCAGTACAATATTTTTTTTATTTCTCACCCGGTAAAAGTAGGGCATAGTTTGAAGTTTAGGATTGGCAGCTTATGGTTTAAGAAGGCTGTAACAACTCAAAACACAAACCCGGGACAATAGCAGGATGCTTCTCTTTGCAACTCTTTAACCTTCTTTGCCCTCTTTTTAAATATTTTTACGAGATAGATGTTAGCCATGAAATGTACTGCTATTGTTTTATCCACCCTCTTCTGTTTAAATAGTTTTGCCCAAAACGGTTACGAAATAAAGATCACCCTCAAGCCTTTTAAAAACCAATGGATTTATTTAGGTCATTACTACGGCAAACAATTACCAATTGTTGATTCTGTAAAACTGAACGATAAAAGTGAAGCCGTATTTAAAGGCTCAACGAAACTGGGAGGCGGCATTTACCTGGTAGGCTACCCGGACAGGGCCCGCAATTTTGAAATACTGATCGATAAGAACCAGCAATTTGGAGTGGTCGCCGATACGGCAGCTATCGAAAAAATAAGTTTTGTAAACTCACCCGATAATGTGGCTTTTAAAGCGTACCAGCAATTTATGTCCACTAATGGAAGGGTTATGGACGACTTGCTCAACAAAAGAAAAGGAGCTTTAACCCAGGATTCGCTAAAACTGGCAAACGAAATTGAAGCACTGGGCGCAAAAATTAAAAACTATCGTTCCGATATTATTACAAAAGAACCAAACAGCTTACTGGCTGTTTTATTAAAGGCTATGAAAGAGCCGGAAGTTCCCATGAATGACCCGGCTGCAAAAACCGATTCCCAGTTTGCCTACCGTTATTATAAAAAACATTATTGGGATGATGTAAACCTTTGGGATGACAGGCTTGTCCGCACTCCTTTTTTTGAATCCCGGGTTGATAAGTACATGGAAAGGCTGGTATACCCTGCTTCCGATTCGGTAATTAAAGAACTGGATTGGATGATGAGTTTTGCCAATGCAAATGACGAAATGCAACGTTTCCTGCTATTAAAATTTGTAAACCGTTATCTCAACCAGAAATACATGTGGGAAGATGCGGTTTTTGTGCACCTGTTTGAAAAATATTTTGCTCAAAAAGAATACCCCTGGTTAACCCAGCAAGGCCGTAAGATCATTACCGACAGGGCCTACAACCTCATGGCCAACATCATGGGCTCGCCGGCAGCCGAAATTGATTTACCCGATAGTAACGGCAAAAGACAAAACCTGTATGGTGTAGAGGCTCCGTTCGTTTTGGTAACCATCTGGGACCCAACCTGCGGTCACTGCAAAGAAGTTTTACCAAAACTTGATAGCCTTTACCGCAGCAAATGGAAAGCTAACGGTTTAAAATTATATGCCCTTGCCAAAGAAACCGACGGCAATAAAAAAGACTGGACTTCCTTTATTCAAAAACACGATCTCAGGGAGTGGGTTCATGTGTATTATTCAAAAGAAGATGATAAGGCCCGCATCAATGCCAATATCCCGGGATACTCCCAGTTGTATGATGTTCAAAGTTTTCCTACTTTGTACCTGCTTGATAAAGACAAGCGGATTATTGCTAAAAAAGTAAGCTTCGGGCAGGTAGATGAAATACTGCAACACAGGCTTAAAAATCAATAAAATTGCTATGAAAAAACTACTGGCTGCTTTCCTTCTGTTGGGAAGTTGTTCTGCGTCCGCACAAACCTTGTTTTATTACGGTAAGGACTCCGTTTCAGCACAGGAATTTTTAACAGCTTACAACAGGAATAACACAGGGGAAAAAACAGAAAAAGCAATCCTGGAATACCTGGATCTTTATATTAATTCAAGACTGAAAATTGCAGAAGCCAGAAACAGGGGGTACGACACCCTGCCGCAATTGGTAGCAGATCTTGAAAACCTGCGGCAACAGATCATGCCTTCTTATTTGATCGATAAACAAACTGTGAACAAACTGGTAGCCGAAGCCTACAACCGTTCACAAAAAGACATTCACCTGGCACATATTTTTATCAATGCGATTGACAGCATTGAAGCAAAAAAACGACTGGCTAACCTGCAGGCCGATCTGAAAAAAGGAATGGCTTTTTCAAAGGCGGCACAAACCTATTCCGATGATCCTTCCGCAAAAACAAATGGAGGTGACCTGGGTTATGTTACAGTATTTACACTTCCTTATGCAATTGAAAATATCGTATATGCCACACCGGTAGGTAAAATATCGTCACCCTATCGATCCAGATCCGGCTATCATATTTTTAAAAATCTCGGAGAACGAAAAGCCATAGGCACCATAAAAGCTGCCCAGATCCTGGTTGCCTTACCACCCGAAGCAGATGAGGCAACAAAGGCAACTGCTAAAAAACTTGCAGATTCATTATACAACCGGTTAGTAAAAGGTGATGATTTTGGAAAGCTGGCATCCCGGTTTAGCAATGATGTGGTTTCAGCAGCTACCAACGGCGTGATGCAGGAGTTTGGCACAGGCCAGTATGACCCCGTATTTGAAAAAAATGTTTTTGCCTTGCCAAAGGACGGCGCCATCAGCCAGCCCTTTTTAACCTCCCATGGTTATCACATTGTAAAACGTATTAGCAAAACACCAGTGGCCGGCGTAAAAACCCGGGCATTGATGGTTAGCTTAAGAGAGAAGACCGAACAAAGCGACCGGATGCAATCCCTGCCATCTGCGCTTGCAAAAAAAATACTGACAAAAACAAATTACCACCCGGCCCCTTTTCAACCGGTTGAATTATGGGCTTTTTCTGACAGCGTTTTAAATAAAAAAACACCAAAAACAGCTATACACCTAACTTCTGCTAGCCCGCTATTTTCTTTTGCCGGGAAAGCTGTAACCGTACAGGATTGGATAAACTATTCGCAAACCAACCGCTTTAAAGCAGATGGCAGCGGACTTAAATCATATAGTCAGTTGTGGGATGAATTTATTGAATCAAGTGCACTGGAATATTACCAGGCACACCTTGAAGATTTTAATCCCGATTTCCGGCAACAGCTCAACGAATTCAGGGAAGGCAATTTGTTTTTCGAGATCATGCAGCAACAGGTCTGGTCACCGGCTCAAAATGATAGTACAGGATTGCAGCAATATTTTGAAGAACATAAAAACAACTACCACTGGAAGGGAAGTGCAGATGCTGTATTATTTTATGCATCTGACCTGGAAACAGCCCGGTCATTTACAACAGAACTCAAAAAAGCACCTTCTAACTGGCAGCAATTGGTTTCTGAAATGAGCGAGAAGATCGCTGCCGATTCATCAAGGTTTGAACTTAGCCAGTTACCCAATCCTACCCACCTTCCCTTTAACGCAGGCACTATAACAAGCCCGGTTGTTAACCCTGCCGACAATTCTGCATCCTTTGCCTATATCATCAAACCGTATACAGGAACCTCGCCGCGCAGTTTTGCCGAGGCCAAAGGATTAGTGATCACAGATTACCAGAACGAAATAGAGAAAAAATGGGTGGCCGAACTGAAAAAAAAGTATCCAGTACGGGTCAATCAAAAACTGGTGAATGAATTAAAAAAAAAAAAGTAATTTAAAAACGATAAAAACCATCCGGCTTAACATACCGGGTGGTTATTTTATGGCTTACACCAGGTTTTTTACAACGTTTGAAATAATGGTAGGCTTACCTAAGGTATAATAATGCAGAACAGGCACACCGGCGGCTTTTAATTCTTTTGATTGCTGTAACAACCATTCAGTGCCTACTACTTCCACCTCAGCATCGGTCTTGCATTTTAATATTTCGGTTGAAAGCTGTTCAGGTATGTCAACATGAAAGGTCCGGGGAATAACGTTCAGTTGTTTTTTACTTGAGATGGGTTTTAATCCAGGTATAATGGGAACAAGAATGCCCGCATCCCTGCAGGATTTCACAAAATCAAAATACTTTTTATTATCAAAAAACATTTGTGTCACCACGTATTCTGCCCCTCCGTCAACCTTCGATTTTAAAAAAGCAAGATCGGTTTGCAGGTTGGGACATTCAAAATGTTTTTCAGGATAACCAGCTACGCCAATACAAAAATTGGTTTTCACAGCATTCTTAAGATCTTCTTCCAGGTAAAGACCATTATTCATATTCATTACCTGCTGCAACAGCTCTATGGCATATTTGTGCCCGCCCGGTTCCGGCTCAAAAAAACCTTCATTTTTAGGAGCATCACCCCGCAATACAAGAACATTGTCTATACCTAAAAAGTTCAGGTCAATTAATGCATCTTCAGTCTCCTGGCGACTAAAACCACCGCAAATAAGGTGCGCAACGGCATCAACTTTATAACGGTTTTGAATAGCAGCACAAATACCCACCGTACCAGGACGTTTTCTTACTTCAACCTTATCAAACGTACCATCGGTTTTTCTTTTGAACATGCTTTCGCTACGATGGTAGGTAACATTGATAAACGAGGGTTTGAACTCCATTAAAGGGTCAAGGTGTTCCCATAAAGCATTAATGCCCTTACCTTTTAAAGGTGGTAATATTTCAAAAGAAATCAGCGTGGATTCCGAACCATTGATATGATCGATAACTTTCATAAAGTGGCGCAAACTTAGGCAAAGTTGATGGGTTGACAAGGCTGGGGCGGGGAAGAAGTTTATTGTTTAGCGGCCATTGGAAGCAGTCCGCTCCCGGCTTTATGAAATAAACAACCACGGGTTTTATCTTGACCATTTCATTCTTTAACGATAGTCCAGCGTTGATTCATTTATTTTTACACCAAAACAAGCAGTTGAGTATAAGCATACATACAAAAGACCTGGTAAAACGCTACGGCGCCCGTACCGTAGTAAATCATGTATCTATTGAAGTTGGGCAGGGAGAGATAGTGGGTTTACTGGGACCCAATGGCGCAGGTAAAACTACTACGTTTTATATGGTGGTTGGATTGATCAAACCCGACGAAGGCGAAGTATACCTGGAAGAGCGCAACATAACACCCCTGGCCATGTATAAAAGGGCTAAAATGGGTATTGGATATTTACCGCAGGAACCTTCGGTGTTCCGTAAGCTGAGTGTGGAGGATAATATTAAGGCGGTCCTGGAAATGACAAAGCTTTCCAAAACCGAACAAAAACAAAAACTGGAATCCTTGCTGGAGGAGTTTCGCCTGCAGCATGTACGCAAAAGCAACGGCGATGTATTAAGTGGTGGCGAACGCCGGCGCACAGAAATTGCCAGGGCACTGGCAGTGGATCCCAAATTTATTTTACTGGATGAACCCTTTGCAGGTATTGACCCAATTGCAGTGGAAGACATCCAGGCTATTGTTGCCAAATTAAAATTTAAGAACATCGGCATCCTCATAACCGATCATAATGTAACAGAAACCCTTTCCATTTGCGACCGGGCCTACCTGTTGATTGAAGGAAAGATTTTTAAACATGGCACGGCAGAAGAATTGGCTGATGATGAGCAGGTGAAAAAATTGTACCTCGGTCGAAATTTTGAATTGAAACGAAAAGATTACCTGTTGCAGGAAATTAACCCCGATGCATTACCGGACAGCTTATAGTTGACCTGCGTTATTATCCATCGGTCAAATAATGATAACCCTTTTATAGTAGATGTGTGCAACGCAACTATTGCTGACCTTGGCACCTGATGGTAATACAATTCAGCAAACCTTCATTTCAATGCTTCATCTTTCGTATTTTGCCGCCTGCACATGAAGTTGCTGAGTCCTGCTATATCACGTTTGGCCCGCTGGCGTCTTCCTTCCATTGAACAGTGGATGTATGATGCAATGAATACTCAGTTTGCTGTATGGCAGGACCTGATTGCCGCCGGGCAGTATACAGAGTTTGGCCGAAAGTTTCGTTTTTCTCAAATTCAGTCTTTACAGGATTATAAAAAAGCAGTACCTGTACAGGACTACGACACGCTGAAACCTTTTATTGAACGCATGATGAAAGGCGAGGAAAATGTTTTGTGGAATACCCCTGTTACCTGGTTTGCTAAAAGCAGCGGCACCACCAGCGATAAAAGTAAATTCATACCTATCAGTGAAGAAAGCCTGAAGGATAATCATTACCGGGCTTCGAAAGATGTACTGAGTTTTTATTATGCTTCGCACCCCGAAAGCGACCTGCTTACCGGTAAAGGTTTGGTCATTGGTGGCAGCCACCAGATCAGCAGCCTGAATGAAGACGTGCATTATGGCGACCTGAGTGCCGTTATTGTTCAAAACTCCCCGTTCTGGTCCAACTGGATACGAACGCCGGATATTTCCATTATACTGATGGATGAATGGGAAGAAAAAATTGAAAAGCTGGCTCAAAGCACCATACAGGAAAATGTAACCTCCATGGCCGGTGTACCCACCTGGCTCATTGTATTACTCAAACGGATACTGGAACTAACCGGCAAAAAAACAATTAAGGAAGTATGGCCCAGTCTTGAACTCTACATGCACGGCGGGGTAAGTTTTGTTCCTTATAAACAACAGTTTGAAAAACTTATTGGTGCTCCTATCAATTACCTGGAAATGTATAATGCCTCGGAAGGGTTTTTTGCTGCACAGGATGATGTAGATAAAGAAGGCATGCTTTTGATGTGCGATCATGGGATCTTTTATGAATTTATGCCTGTTGGTGAATTTGGAAAAGAGGATCCGCAAACCATACAGTTAAATGAAGTGGAAACAGGCGTAAATTATGCACCCGTCATTTCTACCAATGGCGGATTGTGGCGCTATCTCATTGGCGACACCATACAGTTCACTTGCCTGGAACCCTTTCGTATAAAAGTGTCGGGCAGGTTAAAACACTATATCAATGCCTTTGGTGAAGAACTCATTATTGACAACACCGATAAAGCAATAGCCATGGTATGTTCAAAAACAGGTGCCGTGGTAAAGGATTATTCTGCTGCTCCTGTTTATTTTTCAGACGCTCAAAATGGTGCCCATGAGTGGTTGATAGAATTTGAAACACTACCTGGCAACCTCCAAACTTTTACAGCTGAATTGGATAAGGCTTTACAATCACTCAACAGCGATTACGAAGCCAAACGGCATAAAGATATTGCGCTGCGAATGCCCATTATACAGGCCGTACCGTTGCATACATTTGCCAGCTGGTTAAGCAGTAAAGGAAAATTAGGCGGACAGCATAAGGTTCCCCGTCTTTCCAATGAACGCACAACACTGGAAGAAATAAAAAAATTCATACAAGGCGATAGTTAAACACATTTCTGTTCGCTCTGATATTTGAATAGTTCTACATTTGCTCACCCAAAAATGTTTACATGAAATTACTGGAGAATAAAGTAGCAATCGTTACCGGCGCAGCCCGGGGTATTGGTGAAGGCGTAGCTTTAAAACTGGCAGAACAAGGTGCTCACATTGCACTAACCTATGTAAGTGAAAGCAGTGCAGAAAAAGCAAAAACCCTTGAAGAAAAATTAGCGGGAATGGGTGTAAAAGCAAAAGCCTATCGGAGCAATGCCGGCGACTTTGCGCAGTGCGAAGCACTGGTGAACGATGTGGTGAAAGAGTTTGGCTCTGTTGATATTTGTGTGAACAATGCAGGCATTTCAAAAGATAATTTATTGCTTCGAATGACACCGGATCAATGGGATGACGTTATGAACATCAACCTGAAAAGTGTTTTTAATATGACCAAACAGGTGATCCGTCCTATGATGAAAGCCAAAAGCGGCAGCATCATCAACATGAGCTCTGTTATTGGTTTAATGGGAAACGCAGGTCAAAGCAGTTATGCAGCCAGCAAGGCCGGCATCATTGGTTTTACAAAATCAGTGGCAAAAGAATTGGGAAGCCGGAACATTCGCTGCAATGCCATTGCACCGGGATTTGTGGAAACAGATATGACAGGGTATTTAAAAGAAGGCGAACAGGCAGATAAATATAAAGCTGGCATACCGCTGGGACGTTTTGGAACCACGGAAGATATTGCCAACGTAACCCTGTTTTTAGCCAGTGAACTGGGTGCTTATGTTACAGGCCAGGTGATCAGTGTAGATGGCGGGTTGTATATGTAAACTACAACAACTGTCACTTTACTTAGTGTAACAGCTTTATGTTTTTCTTTTTAATGTAATAATGCCAGAACATCATGGTAGCAATGGAACGGTAAGGTCGCCACCGTTCTGCCAGATGTAGCATGTCTTGCTTTGTTAAGCCCGGGTCCCCGTAACTCATTTTTATGGCATTTACCAGGGCAAGATCTCCCAGTGGAAAAACATCCGTTCTTTGCAAAGCATGAATGAGGTAAATATCAACGGTCCAGTCGCCAATGCCTTTTAGTTTTTTTAATTCTGTTCTCACCTCCTCGTCGTTTTCAGTGGTAAATTTTTCCAGGTTGATCTTTTTTGACAACAGGGCTGTGGCTAACTCCCTTGTATAAACGATCTTTTGCCTGCTGAAATAGCAACCGCGTAATTCTTCATCCGATAAGTTTAATAAATGTTGCGGTGTGATGGTGTTGATCCTTTCTTTGAGTTTTATATACGCAGCATATGCTGAAGCCAGCGATACCTGTTGTTCCAGTATGGTCAATACCAACGTTTCAAACGTATTGGGCCTGGTCCAGTAGGGTGGATAACCATATTGACTTTTTATGGCTGTAAAAACCCCATCAGTAATGATTAGTTTATCACAAAGGATATGGTAATTCTCCTTATTGAAACCTTCCATAATTCTGTTTACTTTCATACGGCCAATTCAACTGACATGAGACCCATCTTATCATTGCTCGCCATCTTGTTTATCCAAACAATTAATGCGCAAAACAGTTCTGCCCTGGTAACCATGGCAGGTATAAGCGATCTTAAAGTTGGAATGAAAAAAGCAGACCTTGAAAAACTTCTTTCTCAAACTTTATCCACACCTCATCTTTCAAAAGATAACGATGACTGGTACCAGGATACGGTTCGTGTAACGTATAAAGGCATCGATGCAGATGTTATCTTTCAACGGGAATACGGGGAGAACAAAAAATTTGATATTGTAGTATGGGAAATCAAAAGCTCCAGCAATACACTCAAAACCAAATCGGGCATATCGATAGGCGATGATAAATTAAAGATCATTTCAACCTATCCCGGTTATATGATCCACATTCTGCCGGGATATGAAAAAGATTTTACCATAAAAAGTAAAACCAGGTCATCCATATGGTTATTTGGTGAAGACGGAAAAGTGCTTGTCTTTCACCTTACCAATGATAAAGTAACCGGCTTTAGTGTATTGTATAGTGAAGGCTGCTAAAAACTCCGCTTTAGTTTTTACAGGCTATTGTTTTGTTTTTGCCCTAAACCTGGCGATGGCTTCTTTTGTTGCAGCGCTCAACACCAGCCTTCCGCTGATCTCGGCCCTCTTGCACAACAAATCATCCCAGTCCTCGGTACCCAGCCAGAACGTTTTCTTTAATTCCGACATGGCTTCGGGGCTGCTATGAGCCAGCTGGCTGGCCATTCGTGCAATAGATTCATCCATACTTTCCAGGGTTGGATGTAATTCTGCATACAATCCTTTCCTGCGGGCCCAATCGCCATTACGCCACATGGATGCATCAATGGCCAGTTGTGTGAAAGCCGACAATCCCATTTTACGTTGCACTGCCGGCCCAACCACAAACGGACCAATACCTATGGCCAGTTCACTTAGTTTGATCTCGGCTCCCTCCACCGCAATTGCATAGTCGGCTGCCGCTGCCAGGCCAACGCCACCACCCACGCATTTACCATGGATACGGGCTATGATAAATTTGGGGCACTTACGCATGGCATTGATCACATTGGCAAAACCGCTGAAAAACTGGAAACCTTTTTTTTCATTATCGATCTGTACCAGTTCGTCAAATGAAGCACCGGCGCAAAAAGCCCTTTCTCCACCCGAACGCAGTATGATCACTTTCGATTCTTTGTCTGTACCCACCGCATGAATTTCATTAGCCAGTTCTTCCAGCAGCTGGTGCGGTAAGGAATTACTTTGCGGGTGGAAAAATTCGATGACAGTAATACCATTGTGTGTTTCGCTTGTTACATATCCGTTTACCATGTCTTTTGCCATAGCTTATCGTTTTCTTACTTTGTACAAAATATGCACCACGGGGTTATTTAAATTTATTGCCGACCTGATTCATCATCTCCGGTAAAATAAATCAACATCACAACCAACCTTCTTTTCAACCGAGGAACTAAAAAAATGGTTTTATAGATCCTACTGTTTTTTTCTTATTGAAGGTAGTAAGTAATCCAATTTTCTGATCCCACAATCTCAATGAACAATCCTGTTTTATACCTTCGGATAGCTCCGGAATAAATTTAGCTACAACTCTCTTTAATGGGACTACCTATACCTTACGGCTGGGATGTACGTTTTACCATGGTTAAAATGGTAGCTATACCCAC
The DNA here is from genome assembly GCA_035714205.1 of Flavisolibacter sp. Taxonomy (GTDB): domain Bacteria; phylum Bacteroidota; class Bacteroidia; order Chitinophagales; family Chitinophagaceae; genus Flavisolibacter. The sequence continues at coordinate 13,901 of DASTMJ010000161.1, forward strand.
ATGCTCACCGGTCTGGTCAAACATTTCAACCAGCCATTTTACAATACCTCTTGGTATATCAGTTGCTTCACGCTGATCCTGTGGAATTTTTTCTTTACAGGTGAACCGTACTGTTAGTTCGGCCCCTGGATAAACGGGTTTGGTAAACCTGAGTTCATCAATTCCATAATTTAATAATACAGGCCCCGGGTCACTGCCGTCAACAAACAAACCTGCAGCTGCACTTAACACAAAATAACCATGAGCCACCTGGCCTTCAAACATGGTTCCTGTAAAATCAGTTTCTTTTTTATGGGCATAAAAATGATCGCCGCTCAAACCGGCAAAGGCATCAATATCCTGGCTGGTAATGATCCTTTTTTCGGTTGTGATCTGTTCACCCACCTGCAACTCTTCAAAATACCTGCGGAAAGGATGCACGCCTGTATCAATTCCCTTTGCATTGGGTTGATAGGATTGTGTAATGGCCGTAATGGTTGTAGGTGTTCCCTGCAGGGCAACCCGTTGCATATAATGTTTTACACCACGTACACCACCCATTTCCTCACCTCCGCCCGCTCTTCCGGGCCCACCATGAACAAGCATCGGCAAGGGCGAACCATGCCCCGTACTCTCCTTTGCATTTTCACGGTTTAAAACCAGTATGCGACCATGATGTGTGGCCGCACCAAGTACAAATTCCGTTGCCAGCCTGTCATCATATGTTACCATAGAGCAACATAGCGATCCTTTTCCTTTTTTTACAAGTGTTATGGCCTCTGCAATATCCCTGTAGGGCATCAACGTGCTAACCGGGCCAAAACATTCAATATCATGAACAGCTTCAGATTGGAAAGGCGCCTGGTTCAATAAAAGGATAGGAGAAAGAAAAGCTCCTTTTTGTGCATCGGCATCAATTACTTCAATACTGTCTAGTGAACCATATACAATTTGAGAACTGGCCAGCAGTTTTTGTACATGTTGTCTTACCTCGTCCCTCTGTCCCATGCTTGCCAGTGAACCCATACGTACCTTATCATTGAGCGGGTTGCCTATTGTGGTTTGCGATAAGGCCTTTCCCAGGGCAATCTGAACATCTTCCACCAAATACTCCGGAACAAAGATCCTCCGGATGGCCGTGCATTTTTGCCCGGCTTTTACCGTTATTTCTTTTCGAACCTCTTTTATAAATACCTCCCATTCAGGTTTGTCTGGTGTAACATCGGTACCCAGTACAATGGCATTAAGCGAGTCAGCTTCCATATTGAATGGTACGCTTTCTTCAAGTATCCTCTTTTGAGATTTAAGCATAAGCCCGGTGGACTTGGAACCCGTGAACGTAACTACATCCTGCGAGGTTACATGATCCAGCAGATCCCCGGCACTGCCGCAAATGAGTTGCAATGCTCCTTCAGGTAAAATTCCGGAAGCAATGATTTCTTTTACAACAGCCTCTGTTAAATACGAAGTGATGGAGGCAGGTTTTACAACTGCTGGTACACCGGCCAGCCAGTTCACTGCACATTTTTCAAGCATGCCCCATACCGGGAAGTTATAGGCATTGATGTGAACCGCCACACCTTCTTTGGGAACCAGCAGGTGATGACCCATAAAATTGCCCCCCTTGCTCAGGCCAATAGCTTCGCCATCGGTGCAATAGGGAAGATCGGGAAACTTTCGGCGTAATGATGCATTGGAAAAAAGATTACCAATACCGCCTTCAATATCAATCCAGCTGTCGGCTTTTGTAGCACCCGTGTGATAGCTGATAGCATAGAACTTGTCCTTTCGCTCCAGTAAATAGGAAGCAAGTGCCTTCAGCATTCTTCCCCTTTCATGAAAGGTTAATTTGCGCAGCGCCGCATTTCCGGATGTACGGCCATAATCCAGCATGGCCGCAAAATCAAGTCCCCTGGTAGTAGCATAGGCAACTCCTTCACCGGTTACCGCATCGGTCAATAATTGACCCTCGCCATCCCCGGTCATCCATTTCCCACCTATATAATTTTCCAGTTTTTTCATGTATCCTTTCTGTTAGTTGTTTAAAAATCAATAGTAACACTGAATCAATAGATCTGTTACCGCTTCCACTATTTAATGCAAATGAATGATGCACCATCGGGATCAGCTGCTGCTGGAAGCCACATCAACGCCAAATTGTTTCAGGTGATGCCGTGCATGTTTATGTAATAAATGAACGTTCTCTTCATAATTCAGGTCACCAAAAAAAGGGTTGCGGGTAACCGCCAGTTCATTTTTTTCAAAAAAAGAAAAGAAATAAGCGATCTCATTTTGCAATTCCTTTATGGCCTCGGTAACCGATAGGTTTTTTACAGGTGCCGGTACTTCGGGCAAAAGCGGGTTGGCTGTATTTTCTTTGAAAGGCATTTCACTGAGCACAAAATCACGCATTTTTTCCAGTCGGTCTTCAGGAGTGATAACGTCTGCATGAACCGTTTTTCCGGAAGCTATGCGAACCGCATCCGAAAAATGTTCGATCATTTGCTGCACGGTCATTTTTCCCCAATGGGGGGGCGTATCTGAAGGAAGTTGCCTCAGTAAAACAACCAGCTTGTGTTTCAAAAATTCTTCCTTTTGTACATTCATTTCTCAATCGTTAGTGTGCAAGTTTAAGAAAAAAAGGCGGGCCCGGCCAGATGAAAAAGCAGGTACGTATTTCAACAAAGACCTGTAAAAAATAAACTCTCAACAGGGTTGAGAGTTTTTATAGTTACGTTTTTAAGTTTTCCTTCTATAGCTGATCTGTTGAAACCGATTGCTGGGCAGCCATCTCCTGCTCAATACACCCGCTTAGCTTGGAAAAGATATCTTCCACTGAACCTTCACCATGTATTTTTTCCAGTTTTCCATGCGAGGCATAATACTGCGCAACGGGTTCCGTTTCATTTTTGTAAACACTAAACCGTTTGCGGATGATGGCTTCATCTGTGTCATCGCTCCGGCCAGAGGTTTCACCCCTTTTTACAAGGCGTTTTACCAGTTCATCTTCCGTAACTTCCAGTGCCAGCACTTTGCAAATGCCTGTTTTTTTCAGGGCTAATAATTTATCCAGTGCTTCGGCCTGGGCTATGGTTCGTGGAAATCCATCAAACAAAAAACCCTTGCTATCGGCATGTTTTTCCAGTGAGGAATCAATCATACCGATCACAACTTCATCAGGCACCAGCTGGCCTTTATCCATAAAGTTTTTGGCTTCCAGCCCCAGCGGCGTTTTATCTGCAATTTCCTGGCGCAACAAATTACCGGTTGATAAATGTATCAGGCCAAACTTTTCCACGATTTTTTCGGATTGTGTACCCTTTCCACTTCCCGGAGGGCCAAATAAGATCAAATTGAACATAGGCGGTTACTAACCTTAAGAAACAAATATAGGGAAAAACGGCTACAAGCTTCCGGCCACCAGGTGCTGCAGGGAGCGTTTTAGTTTGTTAAACCAAATAACAAGAGCCACAGTTTCAATTTCTTCAAATATTGCTGAAGACAGCATCAGAACAACTGAGAAAGATTCCAATCGCTTTTTGGAAGTTTCACTGGGATCATTGTTCGGGCTGGAAACTCAGCTTCTGGTTGCAGAAGTTGTTCAATCTGAAAATGCTCAAACCAGCAGTCAGATGCTCCGGGATATCGAAGAAGAACAAAAAAAGCTTATATCCTTCATGAGTAAGGTGAATAAATAACATCAGCTCAAAGTTCACCGCTTGTGGCTATCAGCTTGCCGCTTCTTTCACATTTGTTTACAAAACCGTTTAGCTGCACTAATCGTAAATTTGAAAGAGCAATTTTATGATACGCATACTGATTTTATTACCACTTGCCCTGAGCCTGCAGTTTTGCACCTATTCGCAAACGCATAAAAAAGAAACAATGGATTCCAGCAACAAAAAAGAAAACCCTGTTTATTCCAATAACGATA
>DASTMJ010000162.1:0-7909 GCA_035714205.1 Flavisolibacter sp.
ATACAGCAGACCTGCTTCTGTAAAAGCTGCCATTGATTTATTACATAAAGAGGCAGCTTCACAAATAATTGCCGGTGGTACCAACCTGGTTGATTTGATGAAACGTGGTGTAGCTGCCCCGCAAAAATTAATCGATATTACGGCACTGCCTTTAAAAGAAATTTCAGAAAAAAATGGTGTTGTTCGAATAGGGGCCTTAGCCCTGAACAGCGAAGTGTCGGAACATGAATTAATAATAAAAAATATTCCACTATTGTCTCTTGCCTTAAAGGCCGGCGCCTCCCAGCAAATACGCAATATGGCTACTGTTGGAGGAAATTTGTTACAACGAACACGGTGCTCCTATTTTTATGATACCGCAATGCCCTGCAACAAAAGACAACCCGGAAGTGGTTGCGGTGCTTTGAAAGGATATAACCGTATGCACGCCATCTTTGGCGCGTCAGAACAATGTATTGCCGTACATCCAAGTGATATGTGTGTGGGCCTGGCTGCTTTGGATGCATCAGTAGTGGTAAGCAATAATAAGGGTGAACGGAAAATTCCATTTACAGACTTTCATCGCCTGCCCGGTACCAACCCCCAAAAAGATAATACGTTACAGAAAGGAGAATTGATTACGGCCGTAGAAGTGCCCGTTAATAAGGATTTTACTAACCATATAGCCTACCTGAAAATTCGCGACCGGACCTCTTATGCCTTTGCATTGGTTTCAGTAGCAGCGGCGTTGCATTTGAATGGACAGGTTATTCAAAATGCCCGGTTGGCAATGGGCGGTGTAGCGCATAAACCATGGAGATTAAAAACAGCAGAGGTCTTTTTAAAAGGTAAAGCTGCAACCTTGGAAAATTTTCAACAGGCTGCTGCATTAGCCATTAAGGATGCAAAAGGGTATGGACATAATAATTTTAAGCTGAAGCTGGCACCCAACATCATTATACAATCATTAAAAAAAGCCACGGGTTTATCTTAAAATTTATTTTATGGGATCTCATTTTTTTTATAACGGTATTTCTAATGAACTGGACAGGGTAGATGGTGTAGCCAAGGTAACCGGTACGGCTACGTATGCTGCGGAGCACCAGTTGCCAAATATGAGTTATGGGGTATTGGTGGCCAGTACTATTACCCGGGGACGGATAAAAAACCTTGATACAAAAGCTGCAGAGCGATCACCCGGGGTATTAGCTGTTTTATCACATCTTAACAGGCCCGTAGTTCCGGGTTTTGAACCGGTCGATAAAAAAAATAATCCCAGTGCAAAAGACTGGGATGGTTTGAAAATATTTTATGGCGATGAAATTTTATTTAACGGTCAGCCTATAGCATTGGTTGTGGCCGATAGTTTTGAAAGGGCTGTGTATGCTGCATCATTGGTAAAAGCTCAATATACAAAAGAAGAACACCAGACAGATTTTGATCAAAACAAAACGAAAGCAACAGCTCCAAAAGGAAGACCTTCAGCCTATAAACGTGGAGAAGCGGATGCTTATAAAACTGCTCCTGTTCAGGTTGAAGCTGAATACAGCACACCATTAGAAGTGCATAACCCAATGGAGCCCCATGCCATCATTGCCGTATGGGAAGGAGAGAACAAAATAACGGTGTATGACAAAACGCAGGGACCGGTAGATACCCAGAACGATATCATACAGGCTTTTCAATTGCCAAAGGAAAATGTAAAAGCCATTGCGAAATATGTAGGGGGTGCTTTTGGTAGTGCTTTAAGAACCTGGCCTCATGAAATTGCAGCCGTAATGGCCGCCAAAAAACTAGGACGCCCGGTTAAACTGGTGCTGGACCGGAATCAATTATTTACCATGGTGGGATACCGTCCGCAGACCTGGCAAACAATTGGAATTGGTGCCGGGCAGGATGGAAAATTAACAGGCATTACCCACACTGCTATTGCCCAAACCTCGTCATACGAGCAGTTTACAGAAAATATAGTAAACGTTTCACGTTTTTTATATGAGTGTCCGAATGTGAATACCGATTATAAGCTTGAAAAACTAGACATTAGCACGCCTATATGGATGCGTGGTCCAGGTGAAGCTACAGGCTGTTTTGCATTGGAATCGGCCCTGGATGAATTATCGTATAAACTTAAAATGGACCCGGTTGAGTTGCGGATAAAAAATTACCCCGAAACAGATCCTGAAAAAAAGCTTCCCTGGTCAAGTAATTATGTAAGGGAATGTTATGCATTAGGAGCTGAAAAAATTGGTTGGGCACAACGTAATCCCGAACCACGGTCTATGAAAGAAGGGGAAATGCTGGCAGGGTATGGAATGGCTTGTGGCGTGTTTGGTGCGTTCAGGTGGGAGGCTACGGTAAGAGGTCTTTTCCGGTCCGATGGCTCCCTGGTATTGCAAAGTGCTGTAAGTGATATGGGACCGGGAACAGCTACAGCTATGACACAGATTGCTGCGGATACTTTTGGCATTCCCGCGCAACAAATAAAATTTGAACTGGGGGATTCTTCGCTGCCGCCTGGTCCAACACAGGGAGGTTCCGGTACAACATCAACCCTGGGTTCTGCTGTACATGCAACCTGCGAGTCATTAAAAAAGAAGTTGGCGGAGCTTGTAAAAACCAACCCGGTATTCCATACCGAAAATATACATGATGTAAAAATGGAAGACCTGGTTTTTGAAAACGGTTTTATGGCACTTAAAACCGACCCGTCAAAAAAGTTATCTTATGCAGATGTATTAAGGCAAAATAATCTACTGGAACTGGAAGTTACGGAAGCAACAAAGGGTAGCGAGTTAATGCGCAAGTATTCTGCTTATTCTTATTCGGTACATTTTGTAAAAGTACTTGTGCATCCGTTAACCGGTGTAGTTAAAATTGACAAAGTAGTTACTGCCGGTGATGCCGGAAAAATTGTAAGCCCAAAGACAGCCGAAAGCCAGATCATTGGTGGTGTTGTGGGAGGTATTGGAATGGCATTGATGGAAGAAGGGGTTATTGATCACCGTTATGGCCGCTGGGTGAATAATAATTTTGCAGACTATCATGTTCCCGTACATGCCGATGTACCACCTATTGAGGCGGTGTTTGTTAACAAACCCGACCCGGTTTTAAATCCAATGGGAGCAAAGGGAATGGGGGAGATTGCGTTGATTGGATTTGCTGCTGCGGTAGCCAACGCGGTGTATCATGCAACAGGAAAACGTATCAGGGAATTGCCCATCACACCTGATAAACTTATATAGGTTGATGTTACAGGACCAGGGCTTCTTTCAAAATGAAAAAGAAGCATCAGAAATAAATTATTTCCTGCCTCTCAAGGTGTTTTGTATTTACGATACATCTGCAGAAATTATCTATGCATACTTATAACAATTGTGGCAGGCTGCAGGGGAAAACTATTATTCAGCAAGGAGGTAACGGACATTACATTTTCTGCAACAAAGTACAAGGTCAGCATTTCATATCATTTAAATGATTGAGTCGTTCGTTGCCTGGTCGTTTTATTAAACTTTAAAGATGGGAGATGCCCATTCACATAACTTTAGGAAACTGCGCATGCAAATTGTAGTAAATTCCTTTAGTGAAAAGATGTGTGTTCATAGCTGTGTTACTGGTCAGCGGAGGTATTGTACTGCAAGCGCAAAATTTAAATGGATTTTGGAAGGGTACATTAACCATGTCCGGTGGTTGTTTTCCCATTAACCATATTGAATTACAAATACACATCGACGGCAAAATTGTTTCCGGTGATTCCTATCATTACCTTGACATTGATAATTATGTAAAGAAAAACTTTACCGGTACCTATTTTCCTGCAGGCAAAAAAATTGTGTTGCAGGAGGAACTTGTGACCACTTTTAAAATACGGCCTGAATGCCGTGTTTGTATAAAAAGATATGAATTGAATTACAGTCGTGAAGGCAAGGTAGAAACACTAACCGGAGGGTGGACTGGTTATATCCTGGGAACAAACATCAGCTGCGAAGCCGGGAATATTACTCTTACACGGATCAAGGAATCTGCTTTTAAGGAAATACCTGAAGTTGCTGTAGATACAGGTAAACTGCGCCTGGATTTTTACGACAATAACCAGATCGATGGAGATTCTATAACGGTATTGGTCAATGGCAGGGTTATACTTTCCAACCAGAAACTAACAGCTAAACCTGTTACAACCTATGTAACGATCGATATGCAAAACACCTTCCAGGAGGTAGAAATGATTGCTGAAAACCAGGGAAGTATTCCGCCCAATACCGCTTTACTTATTGTTACCGCCGGGGAACACCGTTACCAGTTATTTTTGTCTTCCACTGAAACAAAAAATGCAAGAGTACGATTTGTATACGATGCTGTTAAGCGGGGGCGGTTGAATCCTACATTATAAATTGCTTTTGATTTATTAAATCTCGTAGAATTACGAACTGTTTTTTAGTAGGATTTACAGTGTTAATTACTTTTTTAAGTAAAAACCATAAGAGAAAAATAGGGCATAAACGACATTGCCTGATAGCTACAATACACCTAGTTTTGTGTCAGAAGTTGATTGAGTATATCAATCGTCCAATGTCCGGAAAACCTAACTGATCCAATTCCTTTTAAAGACCAAAAACCAAAAATCCAATATCGGTCAACTTCTTTCTTTATCCTTACGAATAACCGCTGTCCATATATCTATTGAAGACTGTTTTAAATCCTGATCCTAAAACCGATCCATTCCTTTGAAAGCCCAGGCGTCCAATACTGATTAACCTAAACAAACAAACCAACCGACGACCTGAAATAATTATCCTTCTCATTTGTATGAGAAGGATTTTTTTTATTGTTGTATGGCAGCCGGGTAGAGCACTGATTTCATCATTTGTAAAGGAACTAATACCATACCGGGCCTGTAATTCAACTCATAGTTGAGGTCATAAGCAATCCCTTCCAGCAAATAGGTGCGGATCATCATTTGCAGATCCGTTTCATCTTTTGGAATATAGCTTGCATTTTGCGCTGTTTCCAGGTAGCCATGAATAAATATGCTGCTCATAAAGTGCGCCCATAGTGCTGCATAGGGTAACAGGGTATGAACATCTTCTTTTGCCACCTGGCCTGTTGTTAAGAAAGTTTTATGAGCTACATAATAAAATGAGCGGACCATTGAAGCTACATCTCTTAAGGGAGATCGTTTTAATCTTCTTTCGCTATAATTGCGATAGGGGTTACCGCCAAAATCATGGATGGCAACATCTTTTCCGGTTAACAGAATCTGTTGCAGGTGAAGATTACCGTGGATGCGGATCTTGGAAGCATCCAGCTTTTTCCTGTAGATCTTTTTAAGTTCATTTAATAAAAGTTCCCTGTGTGTACTCAATTCCTGTAATTCTGATTGATATTCTTCTGAAACCCTGCTTTTGTTTCGATCCAGGCTTTGGAATGTTTCTCTTACCAATGATTGCATGGATGAAAACAGGGAACGCTGATAGTGGAGTGAAAAATCTTCAGGTGCAAAATCAGGGTTTGTGGTGCCAGATGCAAGGGCCTTATGCAGCATGGCTGTTCGTATTCCCAGCAAGCGGCTTTGTTCTGATGCAGCTCCACCTAACAACAACTGCAATTCATGTGGCAGTTGGTCGTACGACAGAGGTTCAGTCAGAGCGTTTACCGGTTCTTCTACAGGAACATGATTCCGGGCCAGGATTCTTTCAATATAATTGTTCAAACGCTCATTCATAAAACTCCGTCCGTCTCCATGGTTTTCAATCAATACCTGCATTACGCACAGGCTGATGAAATCCTTTTCAAGCATCCATTCAATACGGCCCAGGTATGCAGGTGTATAACTGAAGCCAGCTTCTTCGGTAAGGTATTTTGAAATTTCCAGGTCAGGGTTTATGTCGGTATCTACTTTACGATACATTTTCAGGAAAAATGCATTATCGTAAACGACAGAGGTGTTGTTTTGATGTTCGGCATGAATGCGCGGTTTGATGCCACCATGTTCCTCCAGGTGTTTTTTTAAGGAGTTGTTAGCCATGCAATGCAATACGGAGGTATCTAAATTCACAACCTCGTTATTGGCCATTTTTTTAAACAACCAATGTTGTAATTCAGGTGTGTAATAGGCATCGCATAATAAACCTTCTTCCTTGCCAATTGTAATGTGTGCCAGAACAGCCTGGGGGCAGGTTTCTTTTAAACTTTTGGCTAATGGTTCTTTAACAAACGTAAGAGGTAAAACATAGGTTTCGGGTAACCCACTTTCATAAACCACTTCAACCAGCAACAAATAAGCATTGCTGATTTCCAGTGGAATGGTTGTTTTATTTTTAATGGCAACGGTATACATTCTACGGTGGTTGCCGGTAAACCATTGTACTTTTTTTAAATAGTTTGGTAAGATGTCATTCTCGAGCGTAGATAAACCCGGGCCATCCACTACATCTGAAAGACTAAAAACATTAAATTGTAAAACCGGTGTGCCAACACCTTCGTTTTCATGAACCGATTCTAATTCAAACCATTGAAAAGAATGGGCTCCAAGTGTAAAAAAATACGGGGCGTCTTCTTTAATGGCAGGAAACCTGTTTTTACTAAAAAGTTCAACCGGCACATGACCTTTGAAATGCGGAAGATGTAATTCAGCTGCCTGTGCGTATTTAGATAAATTAACAACGATTAAAAGGGTTTCATCCTGGTAGGTTCGGGTAAAGGCCAGGACTTTTGGATTGTCCACGTTAATGAACTTCATATCGCCCCGCCCAAATGCCTTGTATTTTTTGCGAAGGGTAATGATGTGTTTCATAAACCAAAACAGTGAAGAGGTATTCCGTTTTTGCAACTCCACGTTTATGGCTTCATAATTATATTCAGGATCCATTATAACCGGCAGGTACAGGCTATGCGGGTTGGCAGTTGAAAATCCGGCATTCCTGTCTGGCGACCATTGCATGGGTGTACGTACACCATTGCGGTCACCCAGGTAAAAATTGTCTCCCATTCCAATTTCATCGCCATAATAAATTACGGGTGTACCCTTCATGGAAAAGAGTAATGAATTCATCAACTCTATTTTCCTGCGATCGTTATCCATAAGTGGTGCCAACCGGTGCCTGATACCTAAATTAATGCGGGCCTTGGGGTCTTTTGCGTATACTTTATACATATAGTCCCTTTCTTCATCGGTCACCATTTCCAGGGTCAGTTCATCGTGGTTGCGAAGGAACATAGCCCACTGGCAGGTTTCAGGAATGGAAGGGGTTTGGTCAAAAATATCAGTGATGGGGTAGCGGTCTTCCCGCTGCAAGGCCATAAACATCCGCGGCATAACAGGAAAATGATAATTCATGTGGCACTCATCGCCATCGCCGAAATAGGAAGCCGAATCTTCCGGCCACATGTTTGCTTCTGCAAGGAACACGGTTCCCGGGAATTTTTCATCGATATGAGCCCTTAGCTTTTTTAGAAAGGCGTGTGTTTCAGGCAGGTTTTCGCCATTGGTTCCTTCCCGCTCATATAGATAAGGCACTGCATCCAGCCGGAAACCATCCACACCCATCTGGCACCAGTAATCAAGAATATCAAAAACTTCCTGTTGTACCAGAGGGCTGTCATAATTCAGGTCGGGCTGGTGATGAAAGAAACGATGCCAGAAATATTGTTCTGCCACAGGGTCCCAGGTCCAGTTGGATGTTTCAAAATCCTGGAAAATGATGCGAACGTCTTTGTATTGGGCCGGATCATCGGTCCATACATAATAGTCTCTTTCTGGTGAGCCTTTTGGTGCTTTACGTGCCCTTTGAAACCAGGGGTGCTGATCGGATGTATGGTTGATCACAAGTTCGGTGATCACTTTCAGGTTTCGTTTGTGAGCTTCTTCCAATAAGATTTTAAATTGATCAATCGTTCCATAGGTGCTGTTTATAGAATAATAATCGGCAATATC
>DASTMJ010000163.1:0-2832 GCA_035714205.1 Flavisolibacter sp.
GGATTGGAAGCTCCCCAAACCGGCCATTGCAATCGTGCTCCTAAAGCTTTTTGCGGAGTTTCAAAACCCAGTTCCCTTACAGCAGTCTCATTCAATATAAATGCATGGTTAGCATCCGTTTTCATCTCTTTCGAAAATTCCCTGCCTGAAACCATTTTTAAACCCAGGGTTTTTATATAATCAAAATCAACCATCAGCATGGTGGCAGACAAAGGTTTTCCATTATTTTTTCCAGGCACAATTACCTGGTCGCCTGCAACAGCATCTCCCGGAAAACCATAACCAATAGAAACAGAAGAGACCTGGGAAGATTGCAAAAGATCGTTCTTGAAAGCCTCGTAATTTTTAAATAGCCCATCTCCCCGCATCGGGAAGAATATAAGTTCTTCTTTATTAAAACCGAGGTCTTTGTTGTGAAGAAAGTGCACCTGCCTGAAAACAACCAATGCACTGATGATAAGCAAAACTGAAAGCGAAAATTGAATTACAACAAGACCATGCCTCAACCATGGTATTTTACCAGGCATAGCATCACCGGCCAGGCTGCCTTTTAGTACCTTTACTGGCTGAAAATTAGACAACACAAAGGCAGGATATAAACCTGCAATAAGGCCAACCAATAAGGTTAGTGAAAGTAATGACAATGCGATCCATGGATTAGTGAACAGGTCAAAAACAATATGTTTTTCAGTAAAACCGTTGAGCCAGGGAATAGCGAGAAATGTAAGAGCGATGGAAACAAGAACACTTATAAGACTGAGTACAAATGTTTCACCAAGGAACTGAAATATCAGTTGCCTGCGGCTGGCCCCAATTGATTTGCGAACACCTACTTCTTTAGCCCTTTGTAATGATTTTGCTGTTGCAAGATTTATAAAATTAAAACAGGCAATAAGTAATATAAACAGGGCAATGATGGTTAAGGCTTTTACATAAGTGATATTACCCCGTACAGCCATATCATATTTAAAACCGGAGGAGTACAAATGAATTTTTTCCAGGGGCTGCAGGTAGGGCTTATTAACCAGACCCTCGCCATCTGCAAAAGCGGCTGTTTTTTCATTGACTATTTTGCGGAACCTGTCCTCCACCGCAACAACATTTGTATGTTTTTTAAGTTTGACATAATTATAAAACTGGTTCCAGCCCCAACTTTCCATCCGTGTAACAGGTATGCCTGCAGATGAAAGAGGAACTAAAAAATCGAACGACAAATGAAACCTGGATGGTTTTTCAACAACTCCCTTCACAATAAAAAGTTGCTTTTCCATCTGCAATTGTTTACCAACAGGATTTTCATTCCCAAATAAACGTTTCGCCAGTTCGTTTGAAATGACCATATCAGTCGGGTCATCCAACACATTTAGGGCAGTCCCGTAAATAAAATGTAATGGAAAAACCTCGAAAAAGGTGGAGTCAACTATAAACCCGCTTTCTTCATAAATTTTTTTACCACCGGCTTCAAATAAACGTTTGTATTGGGATTGCATCATCACTCTTGCCGTTTGTTCCACTTCAGGAAACTCCCTGATCGTGGTGGCAAATACAGGCGGCGCAGGAGCATTTATTTCAGTACCCTCATTATCTGTACGTTCATTATAGATACGATAAACCCTCTCGCCTTCCGGAACAAATTTGTCAAATTGTTTTTCATCACGCACAAATAACCCGATCAGCAAACAGGCCGTAATGCCAAGTGCAAGTCCGGCAATGTTGATTACTGCAAAACCTTTGTACCTGAAAAGGTTTCTGAATGCAACTTTTAAAAAATTTTTTAGCATAGCACTTTTTTTATTCCGTCCTGAGGTTTTTTACCGGGTTGGCCGTAGCCGCTTTAATTGCCTGGAAACTCACAGTCAATAAGGCTATAGTAACCGAACCAATGCCGGCCACAACAAATACCCACCATTCAAGGTTAACACGGTAGGGATAATCCTGCAACCAGTTATACATCATGTAACCTGCTACCGGCGAAGCAATGAGTAATGAGATGATCACGAGTTTCAAAAAATCTTTCGACAGCAAGGTGGTGATATTGGCAACAGAGGCTCCCAAAACCTTGCGAACTCCAATCTCTTTTATACGGTTTTGTGCCATGTATGCTGCTAACCCAAACAAGCCAAGGCACGAAATGAAAATGGTTAACCCTGCAAACAAAGCCGTAAGCGTTGCCGTTCTTTTCTCATCCTGGAATTTCAAGGCGTATTCTTCATCAATAAATTTGAATTCAAACGGATACTCCGGGTTGTATTTTTTAAATATGGCTTCTGCTCTCTTTAAATTATCTGCTGTACTGTTTTGAGAATTCAATTTTATATGCATGACATTAAACCATCCCTTTGCTCCTTCAATTACCATTGGTTTTAAAGGATAATACGGCGACTGTAAAATAAAATCCTTGATAACACCTACTACATGCCAGTCAATGCCATTGTCCCTGACAATCTGGCCAACAGGATCTTTAAAATTCATGGCCTTTGCAGCAGATTCGTTTAATATTACCGCAGTGGAATCCGTAGGGAATTTTTCCAGGTCAAAATCGCGACCTTTTACTAATTGAAGACCCGCCGTAGCTACAAGGTCCTGGTCTGAACAATAACGATCAAAATCGGTTTTATCATTCGGATCTTTTCCCTTCCATTCAAACCCCCAGCTATCGCTCCATCCTTGTGTAAGTGGAGCACTGGTTTTAGAAACAGAGCTTGCAATATTGGATGCGATCAGTTCGTTTTTTACCAGTTCATAATTCTTATCAAGATCACCCGTAAGGAAATGGTACAGAAGATCATTCTTGTTATAACCCGTTTCTCTTTCCCTGGCATAATCAATCTG
>DASTMJ010000164.1:0-25051 GCA_035714205.1 Flavisolibacter sp.
ATTTTTATTTAACTTTTCAAAAAACATTGTATGCCACAAAGCCGCAAACGTCATGGTCATCATGAGTACCGGAAACCTTCCGACATACCAGCCCGGCAAAGAACGAAAGGCAGAATTACCTGGGCCATACTTTTTACTGTATTTGGCCTGATGATAAGTTTTTTTGCCGCTGGTGTTAATTATACTGCCTTGCTCATTGGAGCATTATTGGGTGCCGTATTGGGTTATATGATCGGCAAAAGCATGGAAAAAGAAGCTCTACACTAAAAAAGTTGTGGTTTATAATCTTAAGTTCTTGCGGCGCTATTATTTCTTTTTTTTAGCGGTATGATTACAATTGTCTCTGCACATACTACTAAATAAATGCACAGAGCTTAAACCGGTAATAAAGCCCGGTTCTTAATCATCACCTTCTCTCCCTAATTTTAGGGCAATCTTTACATTATGAGTATTCGCATTTTTATTACCGGTGGAACATTTGATAAGGAGTATAACGAACTGACTGGACAATTATTTTTTAAAGATTCACATCTACCCGAAATGCTGGATCTTGGCCGCAACCTTATACCCGTTGAAATAAGGACACTGATGATGGTGGACAGCCTGGAAATGACCAATGTTGACCGCGAACTGATTGCAGAACACTGCCTGAAAAGCCCTGAAGCACAGATTATCATTACACACGGAACGGATACTATGGCAGAAACGGCCCAATTGTTAGCTCAAAAAATAAATGATAAAACAATTGTTTTAACCGGTGCTATGATCCCTTATAAATTCGGTTCATCGGATGGGTTATTTAATTTAGGAAGTGCACTTGCTTTTGTACAAACGTTGCCACCAGGTGTTTATGTCGCGATGAATGGCCGCTATTTTCATGCTACCAATGTTCGCAAAAACAAAGAATCCGGTGTATTTGAAGAAGTCAATTAACCAGGCCGGGCTATATACTTCAATTAACCTATTTTCGAATATCGGTATTGCACCGGTGCGGTTTTTAAATAAATTTTTCACTTAAACTATATTGTATGAAACTCCGCCAGCTTTTTTTCTTTTGTCTTCCCATTTTAATTTTTTCCTCCTGCGTTAGCCGTAAAACTTTAAAGGCCGAACAGGATAAATATGCCAAGTTGAATACGTTTTACATGCAGGTTCAGGATGACCTGAAAAAATGCCGCGATGAAGAAGCGGAAGCATCCCGCAAAAGAGCTTTACTTGAAACTGAAATTGTGGGATTGAATAAACAGATCGACTTTCTAAAAGAAAATAATAATACAGTAATCAACCAACTAAAAGATCTCTCAGTGATCTCCAGTTCACAGGCAGAAAGCATAAAAAAATCGCTGGATAATATTGGTGCTAAAGATGTCTACATTCAAAACCTGCAAAGTGCATTAGCAAGAAAGGATTCATTGAACATGGTATTGGTAATGAACCTGAAAGGTGCTTTGAATGATATTAATGATACTGATGTGGAAATTAAGGTTGAAAAGGGTGTTGTATTTATCTCTATCTCAGACAAGATGCTTTTTAAAAGCGGAAGTGCAGATGTAACCGATAAAGCATCAAATGTTTTAAGTAAAGTTGCCCAGGTATTGAACAGCAAACCCGAAATTGAATTTATGGTGGAAGGCCACACTGATAATGTTGCCATAAAAAATAATTGCATCCAGGATAACTGGGATCTTAGTGTGAAAAGAGCTACATCGGTAGTTCGGTTATTACAAAACAAATTTGGTATTGATCCAACAAGAATGACTGCCGGCGGACGCGGAGAATATATTCCCCTGCAATCAAATGATACGGTAGAAGGTAAGGCGGCAAACCGCAGAACACGGATCGTTATTTTACCTCAACTGGACCAGTTCTTCCAGTTACTGGAGAAACCTCAGGGAACCAATCCTTAATGATCCAAGCCACCTTCGGGTGGCTTTTTAAAATAATCTTAGTTGTACTCCTTTGGATCTTTTGGGTTGTTTAGCATCACCAAAAACTGTTTTACCACCATACATCCAGCTTTCTTCCATTTCTTTCTGAATATAATTTTGCAAATTATCGGTAGGAGAAAAATCTTTTTCCGTCATGACGGCTATCTCATGTAGTTTCTTGATTGCAGCTGATTTATCTGTTATTCCAATCTTTGCTTTTTGTACAGCCTTTTGTAATGTGCTGATCACTTCATCATATGTTGTTGTAGGCACTGGAAAAGGATGACCATCTTTGCCTCCATGAGCAAACGAAAAACGGGCAGGGTCTTTAAAGCGGGACGGCGTACCATGGATAACTTCACTTACCAATGCAAGTGACTGAATTGTTCTTGGGCCTACTCCTTCCAGCAATAACAAATCTTCAAAGTTTTTCGGGTGGTGATCGTGTGCCAACCAGAGTACAGTCCCTAATCTTTTCAGGTCAATATCTTTTGAACGAACATCATGATGATCGGGCATTACCAGTTGTTGAACGTCCTGCATCATCAACTCAGGTTTTTCCTTTGTAATGTTCATAATGGTTTTACGGGTAACATCGGCTTCTATGGCAGTGAGGTTTAAGATCAGCCCCTGGTTTGAACCACACACCCCTGTATGCGGTTCTTCCACAAAAGAAATTACATGTTGAGAATGCCAGTGATATCGTCTGGCCATTGCATCGCCATTTCGCATACCTTGTTGAACTACTGACCAATCACCTTCACTGCCTACAATAAAACTATGCTGATATAGTTGAAAGCCATCCTGCACAGCCGTATTATCTACCTTGGCACTTAATTTACTGAAACGCACGAGTTCAGTGGCATTTAATCCGGTTTGTTCGCCTACAAGTTGTAATTCATTTGGTGCCTGCCTGGAAAACTTTCCTTTACCGCCACAGATGTAAATACCCAGTTCCTTTGAGTAAGGATTGATTGCTCTTTTTAACGCTCCCATTACAGAAGTAGTGATACCGGATGAATGCCAATCCATACCCATTACAGCACCAAAACTTTGAAACCAAAAAGGGTCACTCATCCTGCTTAAAAATGCTCTTTGACCATACTCTGCTATTATAGTTTCGGTAATTGCAAAACCCAGTTTAGCCATACGTTCGTAAAGCCATTTAGGAACAAAACCGTTGTGAAGGGGAAGATCTGCAAAACCACTACGCTTCATCATTTAAAGGTAGTTAAGATGCCAGTTTTCTGTCGTTAAAATCATTCCACGTTACCCGACAACTATCCGACCAGGTAACTTTCTACAACCGTGGAAGAATATGTTTGTTTATCTTACAGTATCAAAATTTTCATCATGAAAAAGATAGCTGCTTTACTATTGACTTTCATACTGCATACTGCTGTAACTGCTCAATCAACACTTACATCTGTAAACTATAATAAAAAGGATCAATCAGCTCTTATGCTGGAACTACCTTACAATGAAGAAGTATCCGAAGGTTTTATTGTAACCAATTTGAAAAAGACAGGTTACGAGGCGGAAACCAAAGGAAGCCTGTTTTGGAAAAATAATAAGATCAATGGATTTTATACATTTAAGGGAGTACGCCTGGAAGGATTGAGTCAGGCCGTTGACCTGTATTTTAAAGTAGAGAGAAAAAGCCGAAAACAAAAAGATCAGTCAATTATTTATATGCTTATTAGCAAAGGCAATGAAGATTTTATAACATCGGGCGGCGATGAAGAGATCTATTCTGCTTCCAAACGTTTTTTAAATGGTTTTCTTGAGCAATCGGCTGTTTATAAATTAGACCTAGATATTAAAGGTCAGGAAGATGTAGTTAAAGAGTCAGAGAAAAGGATGACTAAATTAAAAGATGAAGAAAAAAACCTGACTAAAAAAATTGAACAATTACAAACTGATCTTCAAAAGAACCGCGAAGACCAGGAAAAACAACAAAAAACAATCGAGGACGAGCAAAAGAAACTGGAAGAATTAAAATTGAGAAAATCATCATAAACAGGTTATTTTCTTTAAATAAAAAAAGGCTGCTTCGTTAGGCAGCTTTTTTTATGAACTGTAACCAGTAATACCAGGTGAACAATAACAATTGTCATTTATAATGCACCTGGCAGGTATTGCAAAAAAAAGTGCGCCGCTTTGTTCTTCCGAGATATTCTTTGTTGATCTTATCTCCATCCCTGGCGCATACCTTTTTGGTATGAGCTAACCAATGTTGCCGGAGTGTGTATTCTTTTTTCCACTCTAAAAAATCGTAACTGTAGTTACTGGCTTCCTGAACCAATTGCGACAATTTTTTCGGCGGCAACTTCCCCAGTTTTGATTTGGGATGTACTTTAATGCGATACAACACCTCGTTTTTTATGATGTTACCCACACCTGAAAAAATAGTTTGATCAAGCAAAGCATCTGTTACAAGAACCTCCGGGATGGATTTTAATTTTTTCCTCGCTTTTTTTGGATCCCATGATTCGTTCAATACATCCGCAGCCCAATCATAAACTTCATCCAAAGGTTCTTCAATCAGTTTCACCGCAGAGGTATAAAAATTCAATTCCCCTTTTGCAAATTTTAAATGGAGCCGCGGTATTGCGTCTTTCGTTGAATTAATATAATACTTACCAAACATCAGAAAATGAATGCGCACGGTAAAACCATTGAAACAAAGTAAAAGGTGTTTACCCCATGTTTTGATATCCACCAGTTTTTTATTGAGCAATTTTTCCTTATCTATTTTTGAATTACCTGCAACAGCCAGTACCTTTTTACCTTTAAATGCAATCATTTCTTCTTTGGCAATCACCAGTGAGGGACCTTCGGGCATAATGTTTTTCGATTATTCCTACAAACCTTACGCCACCTGTCTATTGAACTGTACATAATTCTTCCCAACGGGTTGTATAACGCGGTGAATGATATTCCTGGCGCATCTTCCAATTGCGTTTGATGCCCGACGAAGCAAATTTTACCAAATCGCCACGCATACTAAAATTGATATTGTCCACCATATTCATTAAACATTTGCCATTATTTTGAGAAGATGAATGAAATAAATTTGCCTGAATTGTTGAAGCAGGCACAAGCCCACTTAAGATTACACCAGCCTTTTTATAAGTTCTACCTTCCTCGTAAATACGTTCAGCAATCCTCATTGCAGGTTTTATTAGATCATGAGTTAATAAAGTGGGTGTAGGAAGAATTATTTGTGAGCCTTTGGTTGTGCCGCGACCTTTAGTTGATTGTTCTTTAGGAACTATAAACACATTTATAATACTTGCGGCACTTTGTTGACGACGCAATTTTTCAGCAGCCCGGGCTGTATAGGTAGCAACGGCTTCTTTTATATATTTTAATTCTGTTACTGGTGTGCCAAACATGCGGGTAGTTGCAATCATTTTTTTTGTTAGCAGCTCCTTCTGAAAAGGAACCGAGCTATTGCCATGAAGTTCATTTAATAAACGTACACCCACTACTCCTCCCAAATTTTTACGCACCCATTCTTCGGACATGTTATATAGATCCCAGGCGGTAAGAATATTTAACTGCTGCAGTTTTTCAGCATATTGCTGCCCTACACCCCATAGTTCATGTACCGAAGTTTGTTTCAAGGCCTGTTGAATAACAGAAGGTGTATGCAGAACCGTAACACATTTGGTAGCAGCTTTGTTTTTTTTAGCCATGTTATTGGCCAGTTTTGCAAGCGTTTTTGTTGGGGCAACTCCCACTGAAACTTTAATGCCTGTCCATTTCTCCACTATTTTACGAAGTTCAAATGCCATGTCAACTACATCTCTGTCACTGTATTGGTGCAGGTTAATAAAAGCTTCATCAACAGAGTAAACTTCAACATTATTTTCGCCAGCCAGTTCCTTCAATGTCCTCATAACTCTCCAACTTATATCGCCGTACAAATTATAGTTGGAAGAAAAGACTTCTATATTATTTTGTTGAATGATGTCCTTTACAAGAAAATAGGGGCCCGCCATTCCAATACCCAATGCCTTTGCTTCATCAGTACGGGAAATAATACAACCATCGTTATTACTCAACACCACAACAGGTCGTTTCTCCAGTTTTGGTTTAAACAACCTTTCACAGCCGCAATAAAAATTATTACAATCAACAATGGCAATCATAAGCTGTGTATTACGTAGGTAACTACTCCCCAGCACCAGAAATTTTCATCATTCACTTCAATTGAAGCCAGCTTGCTGGTTAAAGCAACCAATTGTTTTTTCCCATTGTTGATATCCAATCGCCGTATCAACATTTCTCCGTCTAAAACAGCAATGATCACTTTTCCATTTTTGGCTTCTAATGACCGGTCCACTATGACAACATCGCCTCTGAATATTCCGGAGCCCGTCATGGCATCACTATTTACCCTCATAAAAAATGTAGCGGGCTTATTTTTTATCAATTGTTCATTCAGGTCAATACCTCTTTCGGCATGATCATCTGCTGCTGCTCCAAACCCGGTTGCATTAATTGTTTGAACATTCCATTGCGTATATTCCTTTGTTCCCTGATAATCGGCTGAATAAAAAAATTCGTTTTTCATATGCTGAGGTTTTGACTAATATTTTTAGTAAATTTATGCTAAATATCTTATCAATCAATTGCATAAAAAAGTATATGGAAATGGCATATGGTATTGCACAGCTCTTTTGTAATGACACCTGGGAATACGAATTAGTTATAGAGCCCGATGCAGTTGTGATCGAAAAAATTAAACTGGAGAGACTACGCTTTTGTAAACTGCATGATTTGACATTTACATGTGCTGAAGTTCCGCAAATTATTCTTGCACATTTTCAAATCAAAACAGCTATGGAAGGAACTATGGTAAGATGGTTGCAGAATATCTGCAACTTACATCCTGGCTTTTTAATCTGTTTAGATAACTACTTCAGCGGCCCACCACGCTGTATTTATCTGCAGATACAAGATCATAAGCCCATAAATAACTTAACAAATGCACTTAAGATCCTGGATGGATTTATCAAGGCAAATAATTGTCCTCCTTTGTGGATCCAAAACAAACCGCATCTTCCTTTAATTAGTGGATTGCCGGATGAAGTATTTACAATAGCATTGAAAGAATATGGTTCTCGAAACTTTCACGCTTCTTTCCTGGCAAATAGATTGTTTTTATATAAAAGAACAGCAATTGATCAAAAAGAATTGATCAACACTTTTGTTTTAGCACAACAAAAACATTGTGTATAATTTTTTGATGGTGGCTTAGTTGTACAAAAGCCTCCGTAATGGAGGCTTTTTATTTTAGAAATTTTTATCATGGTGTGTAAACTGTGCGGTCGTTGCATGTTTGCCTTCACCCAATTCTTCAATCATTTTTTTATTAAATGCCTCCAGGTCTTTGGGACTACGACTTGTTACCAAACCATTATCCACAATCACTTCCTTATCCTCCCAATTAACTCCGGCATTTATCAAATCAGTTTTTATTGAGGGATAAGATGTCATCGTTCGTCCCTGCAACATACCGGTTTCAATTAATGTTTGTGGACCATGGCAAATAGCTGCCAATGGTTTTCCCTGTTCCAAAAAATGTTGCGAAAAAGCAACGGCTTCTTTGTTCGTACGTAAGGTATCTGGGTTTAACACACCGCCGGGGAGTAATAACATATCATAATCTTCGGGGTTGGCGTCTTTAAGATTTTTGTCAACAGGTATTTCAATACCCCAATGATCATGGTCCCATGCTTTTACTTTTCCTGCCTGGGGAGAAATAACCTGCACGGTTACACCCGCCTGTTCCAATGCATTCATTGGACTTGTTAGTTCTATTTCTTCAAAACCGTTTTCAACTAAAACGGCTACTTTTTTATCCTTAACTGACCTTGCCATAATAAATGTTTTATGTTTAGAAATTTTACTAAACAATCGCCACAAAAACCAAACCAGCCACTACTTGTTTAACAAAATCAAATCTTATGTATTTTCAATTGTTACAAATTTTATTATGAAATCTTTTCAATTCGTATTCATTGCCGGGTTAGTTATTCTATTTCTTGCTTTAGGATGTAGCAGAAGTCCATATGCCGCTACCAATAAATCCTATAAAAAACAGGCTAAAGATTTAGCGAAGATCATTAAACAAGCTCCGTTAAAAGATTCTTTATCAGCCGAAGCATGGGTTGGCACAACTAATTTTAATTTACGCAAACCCAACTATGTTATTATTCATCATACAGCACAAAACAGTTGCGATCAGACATTGAGAACCTTTACATTGCCTCGAACGCAGGTAAGTGCCCATTATGTTATATGTAAGGATGGAATCATTTACCATATGCTGAATGATTACCTGCGAGCATGGCATGGCGGAGTTGCAAAGTGGGGAAACTCTACAGACATCAATTCATCTTCCATCGGGATTGAAATTGATAATAATGGATATGAAACTTTTACAGACCAACAGATCAACAGCCTTGTAACACTGCTTTCTTCCCTTAAGAAAACCTATTCAATTCCAACAGCTAATTTTATTGGCCATGCCGATATTGCCCCAACCAGAAAGAATGATCCCAATGTGAACTTCCCCTGGAAAAAATTGGCTGACAGCGGTTATGGAATATGGTGGAAGGACACAACAGGTATTATTGTTCCTGCAGATTTTAATCCCTGGCAGGCATTCCGTATAATAGGCTATAACCTCAAAGACACAGCTGCCGTTATCCAGACATTTAAAAGAAAATTCCTTGGTATTGATAAAAACCCGGTGCTAACAGAAGAAGATCACAAAATTTTATTCACACTGTACAAAGAATATGAACAACAGTAAGTTTAAAACGTAAATTTTCATAGAACACCTCGTTAGGTTACGATTGTTTTACGGCCTTTAATTTGTACTTTACTGCTTGAAAACCGTAAACACATCACCTATGAAATCATTTTTACTTAGTACGTTATGTTTATTTCTTTTCATGCTGGTGAAGGCACAAAATGTTGACCGACTGCCTGCGGGCAAATATGAAACCATTATAAAAAATAATGGCAAATGGGATAAAGGCGATATTATCCTGGCAGACGAAGGACATTATAAAATAACATCAGGCAACGAAACCGGCGAATACAGGTTTAGTGCTACTGCGCAAAGGGTATTTTTTACCTCCGGACCTTTAAAAGGTATTTATGCTAAAACCATACTCAGTAATAATTCTCCCGTTATTCTTATTCCGTTAACTGAAAACCAACAGTTGGGTTTAAAGTTGGCAACCAACGACATTCTTGGATATTTCAAACATTAACAGCAAGTACAATAATCCTGCTTGTACAGCATTGGCAATTTATTTGCACTAACAGTGTAAAAACTTATGAATCTTAAAAGAACATTTGGAGTTATACTGACTGTCCTTGGAATTGCAGGGCTGATTTATTTTGCTTTCATATTTATGGGAGCCAGTGGTGCAGAGCGACAGATTAAAGCTTTGATCGTTTATGGTGTATTGGGAGCTGTTTTCTTTTTTACGGGCATTGGTTTAATTCGAACTACACGAGATGACGCACGACCACCGATAAATTAATTAGGGTATACTCTTTTAAGATTATCTAACCAGGTAGTAACTTGCCATCGTGAGTTATATCTTAAATATTGATACCGCTGTGGTTTCCGCATCAGTATGTCTTGCTTATAAGGATGAACCTTTACATTTTTTAATCAATCATTCTCAAAAAGACAGCGCTTCCTGGCTACATATTGCTATCGGATCCGTAATCAAGGATGCTGGTATCACATTCCGGGATTTGGATGCCATTGCAATCAGTTCGGGTCCCGGTTCGTACACAGGCCTCAGGGTGGGAATGTCAGCAGCAAAAGGGCTTAGTTATGCCCTTAATAAACCACTAATCGCCATAAATACCTTGAAAATGATGGCCCAGGCAGCATTGAACGAACCAACTGATCTGCTGTGTCCTTTGATCGATGCCCGAAGAGTGGAAGTTTTTACCGCTATATACGATAAGTCGTTAAACGAAATATGGCCCCCAGCCAACATCATATTAAATGAAAACACCTTTTCAGAGATTTTAGGTCTTAAAACAGTGACTTTCTTTGGCAATGGCAGTGAAAAGTTAAGAACATATGTTAATAACGTTAACGCACACATTAAAACCATTGAAACTACCGCAAAACACCTTACAGGACTGTCTTTTAGAGATTTTCAAGAAAGAAAGTTTTCAGATTTAGCCTATTCCGAGCCCTTTTACGGTAAGGATTTTTACTTACAAAATAGCAAACCGTCCTAATAAAAAAGAGTGATTTGTATCAATTTGATTTGCACAAGCGTTAAGTATTTATATTTTTGTGATAACTGAAAAGAGAGGAAACTATGAACAATGAAACATTAGAAACCGTTGTTGCTGCTTCAACAGAGCTGAGAATTGACGTTCTGCAGCTGAAAAAAGCAGCGCTTATTTTACGGGCTGTGAATCACAAGCTTCGTCAGCAAATTTTAAAACTGATTCACCAGAATGGAAAAATGACCGTAACTGAAATTTATGTAAAGCTTAGGCTTGAGCAATCAGTTGCTTCGCAGCATTTGGCTATTTTACGTAAAGCAGGGTTTGTTAATACCCTCAGGGACGGCAAGTTCATTTTTTATTCTGTGAACTACAACAGGCTTGACCAGGTACATAATATTGTACACGACCTGTTAAAGTGAGCCAGTACTTTCTCCTAAATTCCTATGGTAGCAAAATGAACCTAATTTTGCCATCAAAGGAATTTTTTTATGTTCATAAAGCAACTTTATACCGGCTGTATCAGCGAAGCCGCTTACTATATTGAAAGTAATGGCGAGGCAGCGATAATTGACCCGCTTCGAGATATTAACAGCTATCTGCAACTTGCTGAAGAAAGAAAAGCAAGCATTAAATACATTTTTGAAACACACTTTCATGCTGATTTTGTAAGCGGACACCTGGACCTTGCAAAGGCTACAGGAGCTAAAATTATCTATGGGCCAGCAACTAAAACGCCTTTGGATGTATATGTTGCCAGGGATGAAGAAGTTTTTATTTTAGGCTCAGTTACTATTGAAGTACTCCATACTCCGGGGCATACGCTTGAATCTTCGTGTTTTTTACTTAAGGATGAACACGGTAAACCTCACAGCATTTTTACGGGTGACACTTTATTTGTTGGCGACGTTGGCCGGCCCGACCTTGCACAGAAGGAAATGGAATTAACAATGGAAGATCTTGCCGGAATGCTGTATGACAGCCTTCAGAAAAAAATTGTTACGTTACCCAACGATGTGATTATTTATCCGGCACATGGCCCCGGCAGTGCTTGTGGTAAAAATTTAGGCCCCAATACATATAGTACCATAGGCGAGGAAAAAGAAACCAATTACGCTTTAAAAGCAGAAAACAAAAAAGCATTTATTAAAGCTGTAACGGATGGGCTGACAGCACCTCCACAATATTTTTCTATCAATGCCAGAATCAATAAAGAAGGATATGAAAGCCTGGATGCTGTTGTTGAAAATAGCTTAAAACCTTTATCCATTGATGAAGTAAAACAGCATATTGAAAAGGATGTTCTTATACTTGATACCCGCAGCTCAGAAGTATTTACCCAGGGATTTATACCTGGATCGGTATTTATTGGCCTGGAGGGAAGATTTGCAGAATGGGCCGGAAGCCTGTTACCTTTTGACAAATCAATTATACTGGTATGTGAACCGGGCAAAGAAAAAGAAACCATTATCAGGTTGGCAAGAGTTGGTTTTAATAAAGTAATTGGGTATGTACAGGGCGGATTTGAGGCATGGAGGTCTGCTGGTGAAGAAATTGATATGATTATTGATATTGAAGCTGATGAATTGGCTATGGATATTCCATTTGATAATAATCTGGTTGTATTGGATGTAAGAAAGCCGGCTGAATTTGCAGAAGGCCATGTAAAAGATGCATTGAATATTCCATTGCATGAATTAATTGATCCGGTTAACATAGCTTCTTTAGAAGAAGATCAAAATGTTTATGTGCATTGCCAGGGCGGCTATAGAAGTGTGATTGCCACTTCGCTTTTAAAACGACAGGGCATTCATAATATCAGGAATGTTTTAGGCGGATGGAACAGCATCAAAGAGCAGAAGAAAATTGAAACACAAAAAGAAAAAAGTGTATTGAATTAAAAAAGCAGGCTTAGGCCTGTTTTTCTTAATGGATTTCTCCATATTCTTCTTTCCAATCCCATTTCCAACGTTTATGCGTCCATAACCAGTTTTCCGGTTGTGCATTCATTTTTTCTTCAAGAAATTTTGCATAAATCTTAGTCACTTCACCCTTTTCTAATGCTGCCGGGTTTTCGATGCCCAAATCAAAATGACCCCTGTAGTATCCTCTTTTTATCCTGGTGATATAACAAAATACAACTGGCAGGTTTCCCAACCTGGCTCCATTCTCAGGCCCGCGTACAAAAGCTGTGGGTTTACCAAAAAAATTTACCCAGATGGCATTTTGAGGGTTGGGAGGACTTTGATCTGCCACCAACAACAGGGCATATGCTTCGTTGCGGAACGGCAACATTGCGTTGCGCATATCCGTTGCCGGCAACAGATTACCTCCCCGCTTTGTGCGCAGCTTTATAAAAATCCTTTCAAAAATCTTATTTGTCAGCGGCATATACACACCTAAAACTGTAAGCTTAATATGCGGCACTGAACCCAGGTAACCCAATTCCCAATGAAAATTATGTCCAAGGTGCACCTGGCATTTTTTTCCTTCGGCATATAACCTGTCGAACACGGAATAATCAGACTGATAATGTTTCTCAAAATACCGGTCCGATGCACTAAAAAGTTTTATGGTTTCCACAAAGAAATCGGAAAAGTTTCTATAGAACTTTTTTGCAATGCGCTTTCGCTCGGCCTCTGTTTTATTTGGAAAAGCAATAGATAAATTACGAAGAACAACTTTTTTTCTATACCCTGCCAGGTAATACATAACAACATAAATACCATCAGAAAGTAAGAACAAAAGCTTTAAGGGTAATAGTGAGAACAAGTATAATAAACCGTAAACGAGATAATACATAAGATGTTCAAAGATAATCTGCTTACCAAAGAAGACTCCAAAAAGCAGGTTAAACAATTAATTCTGCTAGAGAACTATATTTTGAACAATATCTGATTTGGATGGAAAATCTGTATTGTAATGCAAACCCCGGCTTTCTTTTCTAAACGCTGCTCCTTTTGTAATCAGGTATCCAACTGTTATCATATTACGTAGTTCCAGAAGTTGAGGTGATACTGTTGTTGTCTGGTACAGTCCTTCCGTTTCTTCAAATAACAGATCAATCCGTTTCATAGCCCTTTGTAAACGCACATTATTCCTGACAATGCCAACGTAATCACTCATTACCTGCTGCAGCTCTTTTAAACTTTGGGTTATCAGGATCATTTCTTTTGGTTCAGAAGTACCCGCAGCATTCCAATCGGGTATGTCTTTAATACTATTGATCTGCTCTATTGCCGCTACACTATCTGTATAACACCGATGTGCAAATACCATGGCTTCCAATAAAGAATTGCTGGCTAATCTGTTGGCACCGTGTAAACCGGTACTTGAGCATTCTCCACAGGCATATAAATGCCTGACAGAGCTTCTGCCCCATTCATCGGTTTGAATACCACCACAACTATAATGGGCAGCAGGTGCAACGGGTATCATATGTTTGGCAACATCAATCCCAATGGAAAGGCACTTCTCATTAATATTAGGGAAATGATCCTTAAACTTCACCATATCCATATGCCGACAATCCAGGTAAACATGTTCTGTACCTGTTATTTTCATTTCATTATCTATGGCACGAGCCACGATATCACGGGGAGCAAGGTCTTTTCTTGCATCATATCGTTCCATAAAAGCTTCACCGTTGATATTGCGTAATATACCGCCATCACCCCGAACAGCTTCCGTAATTAAAAACGCCTGTCCTCTTTTGCCAGCTTCATATAATGCAGTTGGGTGGAATTGAATAAACTCCATATTCTCTATTCTTCCTTTGGCCCTGTATACCATAGCCACCCCGTCACCGGTTGCAATAAAAGGATTGGTTGTTGTGCGATATACCTGACCGTTACCACCCGTTGCCAACAGGGTTATTTTGGAAAGAATTTTTTCGATGCGGTTGCTTTTTGCATTCAAAACGTATACACCATAGCAGGTAATGTCTGGCGTTGCCTTGGTAACAAGATAACCCAAATGATGTTGCGTGATAATATCAACAACAAAACAATGTTTTATTATCTGGATGTTGGGAGCTTTTTCAACTGCTGCCAGCAACGCTC
Source organism: Flavisolibacter sp. (assembly GCA_035714205.1). Lineage (GTDB taxonomy): Bacteria > Bacteroidota > Bacteroidia > Chitinophagales > Chitinophagaceae > Flavisolibacter. Next base: position 14,276 of record DASTMJ010000164.1, read on the forward strand.
TTTCCATTTCAAGACCCGTTACATCCTTATGGTGAAGAATACGAAACTCGGAATGACCACCTTCCCTGCCTAATTTGAAATCACCTTCAGCATCCTTATCAAATTGTGCTCCCCAATCTATTATTTCCTGAACCCGTGCAGGACCCTCTTTAATTACAATTTCAACAATCTCTTTGTCGCACAGGCCATCTCCTGCAATGAGTGTATCCTCTATATGTTTTTCAAAACTGTCGTTTTCAAGATCATTTACAACAGCTATACCGCCCTGTGCATACTTGGTATTGGTTTCATCAGCAGCTGCTTTTGTAATAATGGTTACCTGCCTATCGGGGAAATGCTGTGCCACTTTTAGTGCATAGGTCAATCCGGCTATGCCGGATCCTATCACCAGAAAATCTGTTTGCATACTGCAAATTATAGCAAAACAACAATCTGTCTGCGGTTGCTGACGATATAATTAAATAAGATAGTGGTTGGTAAACTATTTAATATTCAATCCTGAAGTTTAATGAAGAAGGGTTTTCGAACAGATCTGTAAGAGCAGAACTTATGGTTACCGTTTTTTTATCATCGGAAAGTTTTGCTTTTTCACCTTCAATTTTAGTGGCCGCCCTTGGTAAATGAATGATCGATTTAAATGTTACAGCTCCCATCATTTCTCCTGCATTTTTCATTTCTTTAAACTTTTCATCACTGTTTAAAGCCTGCAACTTTGAATCATTTATTTTTCGCTCTATTAATCCATCTTTAATAACCATATCAAAAAAATTACCGATGGACGGCATATTTCCTCTATCACCCATTCCCGGTAATGTTTCTGTATCCTTACCTTTCCCAAAAGCCCCTACACCTTTTCCTGAATTGTTTAACTCTATGATCTTCTGAACGTCCTGCAGATTTTTGAAAGGATAGTTCATTCCCATTTTAAAAAGTTTGTCCTTTTGTTTCATGGTAATGCTCATTTGGGCACTACTGAGGAGTCTCTTTTGTTCTTCAGTTAAATCGGAAGCTGTATCCGTGAAGGATTTCATGGAAATGGTGCTGTCAATGTCTTTATCTGATAACTGCTTCATTTGTTTACTGGCAGAAGTATCCATGGCAGCCATCATTTCAATCATCTCAAACATACCGCTCATATCCATGGTGCTGTTATACGTTCCAGATCCGTCAGCAGTAATGGTCAGCTCTTCCACTGTATCCAAACAACCGGTAAGCGTAACAATTAAAACAAATAAATAAGAAGCTATTTTTTTCATAACAGTTAATTATAGTTTTTCCAATACCTGTTTTGGTTCAACCCAGGCATTATTTTCTTTTAAAAGATTAATTAATTCATCAACAGCTATTTCGCTGGCTACATTTCTTTTTACAACTTCCTTGCCTTTGTATAAAGTAATTTTTCCCGGCCCGCTGCCAACATAACCAAAATCTGCATCAGCCATTTCACCCGGGCCATTTACAATACAACCCATGATAGCAATCTTCACTCCTTTTAAATGGTGTGTTACTGCCCGGATTTTTGCGGTTGTTTCCTGCAGATCAAACAATGTACGGCCACAGGACGGGCAGCTGATATATTCTGTTTTCGAGATCCTGGTTCGGGTAGCCTGCAAAATACTAAATGCTGTATTATTTATAAATTGTTCAGCGGACTGTGATTGCATGTAATTTCTGCCCGATGTTGCCATACTGGAAACCTGTTGATTGGTATATGCTGCATTATAACTATCCTGTCCCATCCCCAAACAAATGCCATCGCCCATGCCATCGAGCAATAAAGCACCGGCTTCCGTTGCAAAATGAACAAGGTGTTCATCAGCAGTTTGCCAGTTGCTGTCAACAATCAAGATCGCAGGATTTCTAAAATTTCGATTTGTCAGTTCAATGAACATACGCCTGACGGCAGGCATGGAATGAATATTTTCACTGCTTAAACACAATACAACTTTGGGATCATTTGTTAGTGCTTCAACATATTCGGATAAGGTAAAATCAGTAGAAGCCTGGCTTGTATTGAAACAATCAATCATCACAAAATTGATGGTATTGCTTTTCATGTCAGACTTGCAATAACCCATTTCATCAAAAATAGGAAAGTATTTTTCCTGCTCCGCATGATCTGATGACACAACCTGCATCCATGTAGCCGGGTAAACAATCACTTTCAATGTGCCGGGTAAAGCAAAATCTAAAACCATATGGCCGGTAAATACATAATCGGCTGCCGTGTCTGCAATATTCCATTTATCCAAAATCTCATCATACATGTAACCGATGCTTTGCAGATTTTTTGTAGAAATGGTTTGTAACTTACTGAGGTCTGCAACAACTACAGGAACATTTTGCGCACCTATGTTCGAAACAGAAAATGTTTCTCTTCTTTTATATTCAAACGGGGAATATGATAATTTTTCAACCGCGGGTATGCCATCTTGTTCACTCGTTTTTTGTCTTTGAGTATACCGTTTTACAATATCTCTGCAAACGGGTATTTCAAGTTCCGGATCTTCTGTTAACGATACACGAATAGTGTCACCCAATCCATCTTCCAGCAAGGTACCAATTCCAACGGCACTTTTAATTCTTCCATCTTCACCATCACCAGCTTCTGTAACACCCAGGTGTAAGGGATAACATTCACCAAACTCCTGAAACATGGTTTTTACAAGCAGCCTGTAGGCCTGTACCATGACCTTGGGGTTACTGCTTTTCATACTCAACACAATATTGTGATAACTTTCGTAGCGGGCTATACGCAAAAACTCCATGGCACTTTCAACCATCCCCATTGGTGTATCGCCATAGCGGCTCATAATACGGTCGCTCAGCGAGCCATGATTGGTACCAATACGCATAGCGGTACCATGCTCTTTACAAATTTTTACAAGTGGTGTAAACCGTTCCCGGATGCGTTCAATTTCTTCAGCATAATCCGCATCGGTATATTCTATGAGTTCAAACTTTTTTTTGTCAACATAATTGCCTGGATTTACCCGAACCTTTTCAATGATACGGGCCGCAATCTCAGCTGCATTAGGTGTAAAATGAATATCTGCCACTAGTGGGGTATGATATCCTCTTTTCCTTAATTCATTTTTAATGAGCAATAGATTTTCAGCTTCTTTTTTGGAAGGGGCTGTTATGCGAACGAGTTCAGCGCCGGCTTCTATACAACGGATCGTTTGTTCAACGGTTGCCAGTGTATCCATGGTGTCAGTAGTCGTCATGGTCTGCACCCTGATGGGATTAAAATTGCCCAGGGAAAGATCACCCACCTTAACCTCTTTTGTAGCAAGACGTTTATAGCCTGTAAGGCTTTCGCAATAAAACTGCATGATTCAATTTGAGTTTTGAAATAGCTTTTGCTTTTCTGCAAATGCAAAGTTAACCAGTAAAACAGCCCATAGTTGTTATTTGATTGATAACAACCTTTACCTGACAAACAATTGAGATGCTATGAAGTTTAAACCTTACCAGTCTTTTGATTGGCCTCCACCTTTCTGTTTATTTTGATTTTGGAGACGCTGTTGTAATTGCTTTTCCTTTTCCTGCAGCAGTTTTAACTTTTGTTCGGCTTCTTTCTGGCTCATGTTGGATTGCGATTTTTGCTGCTGTTTTTGTTGTTCATCCTGCTTTTTCTTTAACTCGGACAAGGCTTTTTGCAGGTTTTCCCTGGCTTCCATGTCATCTGGATTCAGGCGCAATGCCTTTTTATAAGCCTCTATGCTTGACTCTAAAGATTTTTGTTTGGTATATGCTACACCCTGGTTATAAGCAGTAGCTGATCTCAGGTTATCATTTCCCGCATTACCATACAGTCCTTCCAACACCTGTACCGCCTCATCCCATTTTTTTTGTTTTTGCAGGGCATTGGCCAAGTTGTATTGAGCTGTGGGATTTTCAGGTTCTGTTTGTAAAGCCTTTCTGTATTCAGTTTCAGCCAGGTTGTACTGCGTTTGTTTGTAATATTGATTGCCCCTGCTGATGTAATTATTAACCGTTTGTGCCAGGGCAAACAATGACAACAAAAGTAAATTCAGTAATAAAAATTGCTTCATTGCTTGGTTTTTTTACGGTCAGAGATCAGCATTTCGCCCAGTAACAAAAGCAACATTGGGATGGCCACCCAGGCATAATACGTTTTGTAGGTAAATAATGAAGTATCCCCCAAGGCCTTTTTTTCAATTTCAGTATACTGGGCCATTACTTCCTTAACAGCAGCCTCCGCACTTTCCAGGTGAACGTAAGTACCGTTTGTAAGTACCGCCATTTGCTGCAACAACTGGTCGTTCAATTTTGAAACTACCACCTGGCCTGTTTCATCTCTTTTAGGACTTCGTGTAGCCGTATCTATAATTGTTGATCCCTGTGAAGAACCTATGCCAATTGTATTGATCATCACACCTTTTGTAGCCAGTTCTTTTGCTTTATCCAGTGCATCTTCATCATGTGTTTCTCCATCGGTGATCAAAACCACTGAGCGAAAGCGTTCTGTTTCTTCACCAAAGGCGATATCTGCTTTTTGCAAAGCATCGCTGATACTAGTGCCTTGTGCAGCAATTGCAAACGGATTTGCTGCCGAAGCATACATACGTGCAGCAGATGCATCGAAGGTTAAAGGCATTTGCAGGTAAGCGTTACCGGCAAATACTACCAGGCCTATCCTGTCATCTTTTAAATTATCTATCAGTCTTGAAATAAATTGTTTTGCCCTTGCCATACGATTGGGAGCAATATCTGTGGCCAGCATACTGTTGCTGACATCTAATGCTATGACAAGATCAATACCTTTTCTTGCCTCCGCAGAGGAGTCATCCTGTTTGCGTGGGTTGGCTACTGCCAGGCATCCTAAAGCAAAAGCAATAAGTATAAGAGAAAATTTGAGGACAGTTTTTGAACGTGAATGATTTGGATACAGCGCTTTTACCAACCGTGGATCGCCAATAGCTTTAATGCGTTTTTGTCTCCACAGCCGGTAAAAAAAATAAATTACCAGGAAAAAAGCCAGTAAAGCCAATAAATAAAATGCCTGCGGATATTGATATTGAAAGTTCAATAATTTGGTTTTTCAGATTATGACAAAGAATGTGCTAAAATACAGTTTCGGGCATTTAGCTGCAAGTGAACTTCCTCTGACCCTGAAATTGAAAAGGAGTTAAACCTGCCGGCAATGTTTTTTGTTATTTATTTCCTTTCATAAAGCCCAACTGATCTAAAATACCCTTTAAAATTTTCATCCGCACGGTGGTCATATCAAACTCTTTATCAGGTGATTCAAGATTGAGTACAAAAAAATACGGGTGATTGTTTTCTTCAATCCAGCCTACAATCCATCCAATATGTTTTTTGTGCTCACTATCCCAGAAACCCCAGCCTGTTTTGTAGCCCAACCGGTACTCAGGTTTGTCTTCGAACAACATAGCTTTTTTTACCAATGACTGGTTGAGTTTATTAAACGGCAGCTGGTCGAAATATAATCGTTTTACAAGCCCTAATTGTTCATCAGGGGTAATCTTTAAGGAATGATCCAGCCAAAACGTATCAATTTGAGTAGTAATCTTTTTGGATCCGTAAGATAGCGTGTCAAGCCATTGTTGCATGGTATCTTTCCCAATACGTCTTGCTACTTCCTGGTAATAGGGTACTGCAGAAACTCTGAAAGCTTCATACATGGTCAGGTCTCTATTCCATGAATCAAAGGATCGTTTAATACTATCCCATTTAATCGTCATGGTATCGCTGCTGATAACACCTGTTTGCAGGCCTACCAGAGAGTTTACGATTTTAAATGTGGAAGCCGGCAAATAAGAGCTATCTCTATAGCGCTCCAGATTATAAATGGTAAATTGTCCCGTTCCGTTATTTAAAAGCGCAAAACAGCCTTCTGCATTATTTTCTTTAAAATAGTTACCCAGCGAATTATCAACATCAACGTTGTTTGGAGAGCATTGAACCAGGTTTAAAACAAGCAGACCATATAAAATATATTTCATTGGTTTGATCAAAATTTTGGCAAAGGTAAGTGAAGGAGCAGCCGTATAACATTGTTATTGTGTAACCGTTAATGGCTGTTGTTGTCGATCTTATACAGTATAGCTTTCTGAAAACCTTTGAATGCATAACTATCAACAGGCGGAACATCTGCACTACTACCGCCTGTTTTACTAACAGGCTTTGCCTGTATACTATAAAATTCAACGAAAAGTTTATCACCCTCCAGCCAATAACTGTTAACGATTGTGGTTGTTTGTACAGTAAAAGCCCCATGAAGACGTTGGCCAATAAAATACTGGTCCAGCACAATACCGTTTTTTTCATCAATAACCCAATGCCCTTTCACGGTGTCTACCGGCTTTAAAATATATGGCCGGTTATCTTCATTATTCATTCCATAAACCAGTTGCCATGTAAACTGGCCAACAGTATCTGCAGGCAAAATTTTCAATTGCATCGGAATCTTTTGAGGCTCTTGCTTTCCGGTCTGGAACCACTGTAGCTCGCCCTTCCATTGGCCAACAAATGAATAAGGAAAACTTTGGGCATAGCAACTGCCTGCCATCATAAAAAAAGTCAACAAAAAATATTTTATCATGAATCCTAAAATAAAAAAAGCAATATGAACCATATTGCTTTACCTAAAAAAAGAAAAATTGCTTAAAGGTAAATCCCATTCTTTAAACGGGTGTGTTTTACTCCATTACAATCCTTTTTAATAGCAGCACAGGAAGAAACTGATACCATCAGAATTGCCGTTGCGCTAAAAAGAATAAGAATGCGCTTCATACGTACGTGTTTTTAATTTTTTAAATAAAATTCCTGAAGGTTATTCAAAGAAAAATGGAGTAAGAAGGGTTTCCGTTCCAAAAACGAAAACCAGGAGGTTTTATTGTTATTAACAACGATAAAGGGTAAATTTAGACAAACACCTTTGTACATCAAAACTAAAATTTACACTATATGAATAGAATTGTACTTTTTGCTTTACCGTTTACCCTATTGGCATGTAATGAAAACGCCTCTTTAACTGAAAAAACAGATACTGTCGAGGTTAAAAGTGTTACAGTTCCTGTAGACCCGGCGGTTCAAAAACTCAATGATCTTAAAAATTTATCGCCGCTTGGTCTTGATGAATTGACTGCATGGCTGCCTGCCCAGGTTACGGGTTTGAAACGCACCAACCTTTCTATGAGTAATAATGTAGGCTATGGAGAGGCATATGCAGATTATGAAAAGAACCGGAAAACCGATATGAGAATATCTGTTTATGACTGTGCTGGTGAGTCAGGAGCTAATTTATATAACAGAACCTATGCATCTAAATTACAGGCAAGCCAGGATACAACTGACGGTTATACCAAAGTTGTTGATTTTAGAGGCGGGAAGGCTATAGAACATTTTGAAAAATCTACAAACCTCTCATCCTTTACATTTATGGGTAACGAACGTATCATGGTAACAATAACGGGGCGGAATTTTGAGCCGGCTGCCCTGAAGGAGGCTGCTGAAGGGCTTCAAAAAAAATCGTAACGATTGCTCATAATGAAAAGTTCAAAGCAGCAATAACATGCTGCTTTGAACTTTTTTATTGACGATTAATCCATTCATTTAATAACACCAAGTTCTTTACCAACTTTAGTAAAAGCTGAAATGGCACGATCTAAGTGATGCTGATCGTGGCCGGCACTTATTTGTACCCGTATTCTTGCCTGTCCTTTCGGAACCACCGGGAAGAAGAATCCAATCACATAAATCCCTTCTTTTAATAATTCGTCGGCAAAACGAGCTGCCAAAACTGAATCATATAACATAATAGGAACAATGGGATGTTCCCCGGGCTTGATGTCAAAACCGGCTTCAGTCATTTTAGTACGGAAATATTTTGTATTGTTTTCAAGCTTATCTCTCAATTCCGTTGTTTCGCTTAGCATATCCAACACAGCAATGCTGGCACCGGTAATTGAGGGAGCCAATGTATTAGAGAAAAGATAAGGACGGCTGCGCTGGCGCAGAATATCTATGATCTCCTTTCTGCCACTTGTAAATCCACCCGATGCACCCCCCAGGGCTTTACCCAGTGTACCGGTTATGATATCGATCCTGCCCATTACATTTTTGAATTCATGCGTACCACGACCGGTTTTACCCATAAAACCTGATGCATGGCTTTCATCCACCATAACGATGGCATTGTATTTATCGGCCAGGTTGCAGATCACATCCAATTGTGCGATGGTGCCATCCATGCTGAAAACACCATCCGTAACAATTATACGGCTCCGCAGGTGGGCCGAGTCTTTTAGCTTTTCCTCCAGGTCTTCCATATTATTGTGTTCATACCTGTAACGTTGAGCTTTACAAAGCCTGACACCATCAATAATAGAAGCATGGTTCAATGCATCTGAAATAATGGCATCCTGTTCGTTAAACAAAGGTTCGAACACACCGCCGTTTGCATCAAATGCAGCTACGTATAAAATAGTATCCTCTGTTCCTAAAAAAGCGGCCAGCTTTTGTTCCAGTTCCTTGTGAATGTCCTGAGTACCACAAATAAAACGTACACTACTCATACCATATCCGTGACTGTCCAGGTAGCGGTGAGCCGCTTCTAAAGTTTTGGGGTGTGATGAAAGTCCCAGGTAATTATTGGCGCAAAAATTCAATACCTGCCGGCCATTGACGGTAATTTCCGGTCCCTGGGGTGATGTGATAACCCGTTCTGTTTTATATAGACCTGAAGATTTGATCTCTTCAATTTCCTGACGGATGCGGTTCACAAAATTTTCGTTCATAAACAAGGTTTAATGCGGCAAATATACTGGCATAACAGCCTTACCGAATGAATGGTGTTTATGAAAACCCCGGCCATAAAACATATTTTCCGATCCCTGGAAAAATTGAATATATTTTTTATCAATCCTGTAACATAACCACTAATACCTTCGTCAAACCATTCAAACCAACGATCATGAGAAAGGTATTAAAAAGCAGAGTTATACTTGTTGCCCTTGCAACAGTGGTAGCCTTATCCATGTTTTCATTTGTTGCATATACCAAAACCAAAAAGGTGTGTATGAACGCTACTGAGCGCTGCCAGCCACCTGCAGAGAGCAGTGAAATGCTCTGGGATGTGCTTTCCCGCCAATTTGTATCGGCGGTAGTTAGCCGATAAAAAAAATTTCTTCCCTTTGTTGTAACATTTCATTTCTTACCACGTATTACGGTATAATAAAGCTGTTTGTTGACTGTTTATGACCGAAAAAGAATATAACGACTGTGTAACCCAATATGCCGATAATGTTTTTCGGTTTATAGTGAAAAACCTACGACACGAGGAAGATGCCCGTGATGTGGTTCAGACAGCTTTTGAAAAGTTGTGGAAAAACCGGGTGGAAGTAGACCCGGCTAAAAGCAAATCTTATCTTTTTACGGTCGCGTATAATGCTATGATTGATCATTTACGGAAAGTAAAAAGAGTGTATTTGAAAGAAGAGTTTAAAGAAGAAATTAAGGTTCAACGTGGAGAATACAACAACGCAAAAGCAATTTTGAACGAAGCCCTTGCACGGCTCAGTGAAACACAACGATCCCTGGTGATGCTAAAAGATTATGAAGGATATAGTTACGAGGAAATAGGAAAGATCATGAACCTAAGCGAAAGCCAGGTAAAAGTGTATTTGCACCGTGCCCGTTTACAATTGAAAGAATACCTTGTAAAAATTGAAAATGTCATTTAATTCAAACTATAATAATACCATCAACCTGGGTAATTACGAGGAATTCTTTATCCTTTATATGGATAATGAACTTAGTAATGAACAAATGCAAATGGTTGATGCCTTTTTACTGGCCCACCCCGATCTACAGGCCGAGTTTGATATATTGGCAGGCACAAAACTACCCGCAGAAGAATTGATCCTTGACAAGGAAAACCTGAAGGCTGATGCCATGAGGTTAAATACAATTGATGAAGAATTGCTGCTTTATATAGATAATGAATTACCCGCTGACAGGAAAAAGGTTGTTGAATTTGAAATTGCCTCCAATACAAATTACCGGCTGCAGCATCAATTGCTGCTCCAGACAAAACTGGATGCAAAAGAAACCATTGCTTATCCCAATAAGGAAGAATTATATCACCGGACAGAAAAAATCCTGCGCATAAAGATCTGGATGCGAATTGCCGCTGCTATAGTGGTTGTTGCCACTATGAGCGTCTTATATTTTACAAGCCAAACCAACCAACCTGTTGAACTACCATCGGTGGCAAGTTCAGGGCAGCCGGTTCCACATAGCATGCCTGGCAAGCATACTACTACGGAGGTAGCACTCTCAAAACCAGTGATTGCTGATAACCCTGTTGCTCAAGAAAAAAGCCAGGTTGTTAAAACGGCTTCTCCAGAAAAGACAGTACCAGAAAGAGAATTAAAAAACGAAAATTTGGTAGCTGAAAATACAATTGCCCCAATGGAATATGAACCGTACATGGAAAAGGGCACAACTTCCATTACCGGTACAACAACCATTGAGGCAGTAACTGCATCATATACTCCATCTAAAGAAATCATTAACACTTCGGCTGTAACTTCTGTTTTTGATACACGTAAAACATCTACAGAGGCTGGCAATTCCACGGTACCTGGGGATGACATAGCCGGTAAAAAGGGTTCAATCAAAAGCTTTCTGCGCAAAGCCACAAGGCTCATCGAAAGACGAACCGGAATTGATGCAGCAAATGGCGAAGATGAAGAGTTGTTGATTGGCGCCCTTGCAGTAAAA
>DASTMJ010000165.1:0-3603 GCA_035714205.1 Flavisolibacter sp.
TCGCTATCAACTTTATCGGTTGCAATCTCCAAAACCGTTTCATCCATTTTAACAGCATCTCCGGGATTTTTCAACCATTTTAAAATGGTTGCTTCCATAATACTTTCGCCCATCTTAGGCATCACCAGGTCTACAGTAGCCATATAAAAATTTATAATTTCTTGTTTTCCAGCAATTTGTTTTCCAGCTTTTGGGCAGGTGAGATGCTTCCATTCTATTAGCCGTTGATTTATTAGCGGCAACATTCTTCAACAGGCCGGCAAATCCTGGCTATTCCTTCAGCAATCATCAGCATTCCAAAACCTGGAATTTGCGCCAAAAATAAGCAAAGCAATCTTAATCGGTTAACCCTCTTCTTCCACAATAAAACGCCGCAAAAGTGTAAGTGCGGTTTGCGCCGTCATTTCAATATTGCGGGTCCTGTCGTACCTGAAATAAAAAGAGGCTGCTTTTATTTTGGTCTTACTGCCAACAGCAATCCAAACTGTACCCACCGGCTTTTCGGCAGAGCCCCCATCCGGTCCCATGATTCCGGATGTTGCAATGGCATAATCTGTATTTAATTGTTGCAATGCACCCTGTACCATTTCCATCACCGTCTGCTCGCTAACCGCACCATATTGTTCCAGGGTTTCATGCTTCACACCCAGCAGATGTTCTTTTACCTGGTTGGCATAAGAAACAATGCTGCCATTATAGATGGACGAAGAACCGGCTTTTGAGGTGATGAGATGAGCAATATATCCGCCGGTGCAACTTTCGGCAGTAGCCACCGTTTTCTTTTTCTTTTTGAGCAACCTGCTCACCGATTCCTGGAGGCTGATATCTTCTTCTGCAACCATCCATTGATTGACCAATGGTTTGAGTTTTTCAAATTGTTCAACAACCTCTTTTTCCAGTACAGGCAGTTCAGAACCTCTACCGGTAAGACGTAACCGCACCAAACCATATGATGGCAGGTAGGCCAGTTTTATATGTTTTGGTAAAGCGTTTTCAAAATCTTCAATGGTATCTGCAATGGTTGATTCGCCAATACCCGAAGTTAAAAGGGTGCGGTGGACTACGGCCGGCAAGGTCAATACTTCTTTCAACCTGGGCAGCACCTGTTGTATCATCAATCCTTTCATTTCATTTGGTACCCCGGGAAGAGAAACATAGATCACCCCATCTTTTTCAAACCACATGCCCGGCGCTGTGCCTCTTGAGTTATGCAAAACAGTACAGTTATCAGGGACCTCGGCCTGTTTCATGTTCCTTGGGACCAGGGGCCGGTTCAGTTTTGAAAAAATTTCTTTTACGTTGTTCAAAGCCTGGTCATCTATAATCATTTTTGAACCAAAATATTCACAAAGGGTTGGCTTTGTAATATCATCGGCTGTTGGTCCCAACCCACCGGTAATTATGATAACCCTACAATCGGCAGCCTGTTGTTTCAAAGCATCTGTGATCTGTTCTTTTACATCACCCACCGCCAACCTCCGTTTTACCCAAATGCCGATCTTATTTAATTCCTGCGCTATAAAAGCACTGTTGGTATCAATGGTTTGTCCAATCAGCAGTTCATCACCAATTGTAATTATGGAAGCATTAACTTCTATCATCATTGAATCGCTTAATTTTAGCGCAATGTACGACGTGATAAAAAAAACCTTACTTCTTTGCTTTGCAATGACAGCAATCGTGTGCTATGGCCAGACAGTTTCATCAAAACTTACAGCAGCCTGGCAGCGATTTGAAAATGATTCGCAATTGCGTAATGCCATTTCTTCCCTGTACGTGGTAGATGCAAAATCAGGAAACGTAATTTTCGAAAAAAATGCAACGATCGGTCTTGCACCGGCTTCCACACAAAAGATCATTACCAGTGCCAGCGCTTATGAACTATTGGGTAAAGATTTCCGGTATCAAACCAGTTTCGGATATGTGGGAGCGATTGAGGGACGTATATTAAAAGGAAATTTTTTTATCAAACCTTCGGGTGACCCAACATTAGGGAGCTGGCGATGGAAGTCTACATCCGATACAGCATTTATGAGTCAATTGACAGGCTCCATTAAAAAATTAAATATCACAGGTTATAATGGAATAAAAATAGCAGGCGGATACTGGAACGATGAAACCATCCCGGATGGATGGATCTGGCAGGACATAGGTAATTATTATGGCGCCGGTGCTGCGGGTTTTAACTGGAGAGAAAACCAGTTCGATATTATTTTACAATCGGGAAAGACTATAGGAGACCCGGTTCGAATAGTAGAAATAAAACCTGCTTATCAAACAACAAGTTTCACGTCCCTGGCCACATCGGCTGCAAAAGGAAGCGGTGATAATGCCTATGTATATTATCCCTTATCAAAACCGGCGGCAGTGGTGAGGGGGACCATACCGGTAAACGAAAATGCATTTGAAATTTCTGCGGCTATTCCTGATCCTGCTGCATATTTTGAAAACTGGTTTTCCACTAGTTTGCAGCTCCAGTCTAAATTGACACCAATTCAATATGAAACGCGGTCAACGGACAGTACTTTGGTTTATATGCATGTTTCACCGCCTTTAGACAGTATCATTTATTGGTTCAATAAAAAAAGTATTAACCTGTATGGCGAGGCCCTGGTAAAAACCATTGCAGCGCAAAAAGAAGGACAGGGTGCTACTGATAAAGGGACAGACCTGGTAAAAAATTTATGGAAAGCAAAGGGTATTCCACCAACAGAATTAAATATTGTAGATGGATCAGGTCTTTCACCATTAAACCGCGTAACCACGCATGCCCACGTGCGCATCTTACAATATGCGCTAAAACAACCATGGTTTAAGGGGTTTTATTATTCGTTACCCGAATACAATGGTATGAAATTAAAAAGCGGCACTATCAGGGGTGTTAAAGGTTTTTGCGGGTACCACACTTCCGGCGATGGGAATGAGTATATTATTTCTTTTTTGGTGAATAATTATAACGGTTCTGCCTCAGCGCTAGTAAAAAAGATGTATGCCGTACTGGATGTATTAAAATAAGAATTTTATAAAGGGCATTTTATTATAAAGGGCACTGGCTTATCTTCATTTTGCAATCTGACAAATCAATTATTATGAAAGAGCAGAATTATAAAAATCATCGCCAGCTTGTTTTTACGTATCATGTATTGACAGGTTTGTCATTATTGGCTTTGCTGATCGGGTCCATAAGAAATGTAATTTATACCAACAGGGAAAATCTGTATTCTGCCTGGCTAATAGTGCTGGTGTCTTTTGTTCTGTTAAGTCTTTATTTACACAGCCGTGTGTTTGCCTTAAAAGCACAGGACCGTGCCATCAGGGCTGAAGAAAATCTTCGTTATTTTATTCTGACAGGAAAAAGAATCGATCAGCGTCTAACGTTGGCCCAGATCATTGCGTTGCGCTTTGCCAGTGATGAAGAATTGCCGGCATTGGCACAAAAAGCTGCTGAAGAAGGCCTTTCCAATGAGGCTATTAAAAAACAGATCAGGGTTTGGCGTGGTGACTGGCACCGGGTTTAGAGACAGGATGATTGAAAAGTTGCCGATGTTATAAAATCCTGAATCAGGATTTAAAATGGTAAGCAGATGTTCATTTTAAGAATGA
>DASTMJ010000166.1:0-6932 GCA_035714205.1 Flavisolibacter sp.
GTCGAAAGGCAGGAAGTGAACATTACACCCGGGCTCATCCGAGTTTCTGCAGGACTGGAACACCGCGATGATATTCTGGAAGATATTGTAAGGGCCCTGGAAGCCATTGTATAAAGAGCATAAAAAAAGCGGTTGATGAACCGCTTTTTCTTAAACTATCATTTAGGCTGAAACGCCGTTGGCCTCTCTTTTCAAACCCGCAATTTTTTCAGCTGCGTCATCATCGGCGCCCTTTGCTTTGTCCTTCAGGTCGGTGTACAATTCTTCAGCACCTTCTTTATCCAGTAAATAATACACTACGCAGGCTACAGCCGCGCCAATTACTATTGTGGCTAATAATCCTTTCATAAAAATTAATTTCTGTTAAACAGGCAATTGGTGTGCCAGCTCTGCCTTAGTGGCTACCAGTACAGGTTTTCAAACTATGGAAAACAGATTCCACCACAATAAGACTATACACAAACCATAACCCCATTTTGAGATCTGATTACATTACAGGAATATATTTATTCAAATTAAATGTGGAATGCTTTTTTAATTTATGGATGTAAAACTTCCACATGAAGAAGATTTGGAAAAATAACGGCCTGTCCATCGTGTTCTTCCTTTTATTTATTTTTTCCATTATTGGGCAGGCTATCACCGGACTGAAACAACATAACGAAGAGGTTACCGGAGAAGGTGGCCAGGCAGTTGAAATGAAACAGTATCTGCAATCAGGTCATTTTCTTCAATCAACCTTTGAAAACTGGGAAAGTGAGTTTTTGCAAATGGCCCTCTTTGTGATACTCAGCATGTTCCTGTACCAGAAAGGTTCTTCTGAATCAAAAGACCCGGATAAGGAAGAAGAGGTGGACAGGGAGCCCAACCCACGACGTAAGCATGTACCCTGGCCGGTAAAAAAGGGTGGGTTTGCCTTAGCCATTTATAAACATTCCCTTTGTTATGCACTGACCCTTTTATTTATCCTTTCTTTTTTCCTGCATTGGTATGGCAGCTTAAAAGATTATAACGAAGAGCAACTCCTGAAGAACATGCCCACGGAAACAGCTATGGGATATTTAAGTAATTCAAGATTCTGGTTTGAATCCTTCCAGAACTGGGAAAGCGAATTTCTTTCCGTGTTTGCCATAATAGTGTTATCCATCTTTCTACGTGAAAAAGGCTCACCGCAAAGTAAACCGGTGGATGCCCCGCATATGGAAACCGGTGGATAAGAATTACCCTAACGGATGTATGGTGAAACCCGGGTAAGTCCTTCTTTTATTTTTATAACCGCCCGCTTTACTTTTACACCTTCAGTTGAACGCTCATTTCACCAACATGACTGCTTTTTTAAAACTATACCTTCCTTTTTTCCTGTTGTTATATCTTCTTGTGGTCTTTGTTGTTCCGAGCCTGCGGGTGTACCGGCAAACCGGCATCAATCCCATCACCTTTGGTAATACCGGTTCGGCGCATGATTATATTGGTGCTTTAATGAAACTGGTTACAGCCCTGTTGCTGGTTGTGGTGCTGGTATTTTCTTTAGGTGGCCACCTGTATCAATGGCTGGTGCCTGTAAGCTATATGGAATATGATGTGCTGAAATATACCGGGCTCTTTCTCATTCATGCAGCTTTTATATGGATCGTAATAGCGCAGCAGCATATGAAACAATCCTGGCGTATTGGTATTGATGAAAAGAACAAAACCGAATTGATCACAAAAGGATTGTTCGGCATTTCCCGCAATCCTGTTTTCCTGGGTATGATCACCAGCACCATGGGTATCTTTTTGATCCTGCCCAATGCACTTAGTTTTTTTCTGGCAGCCGCTACGTACATTTTGATACAAATCCAGGTCAGGCTGGAAGAAGAACACCTGTTGACACAACATGGCAAAGCCTATACCCAATACAGGCAAAGGGTAAAGCGATTGATCTGATCATTTTGTTTTAAACCGCACCACCTGTGGTTGTAAAGGAAAACCATCCTCCGACCTGAAGCTCCTGTCCGTGATCACAAATTCATAAAGATGATTGGGTAGTAGCGAGATCTTTAATGTAAATTTTTTTTTGTCTTCCGAAAATCCCACCACTCCCGTAATTGGGTTGGTTTCTTTTCCACCCTCGCCATTGTTAATGGAATAACCTTTTACGTACATAGGTTTCGAAAATTCGATGGTCAGTTCTTTTATATCCGCACTTACAAGGGTATCGCCATTGGCAAATGGCAACAGCCGCACAACGGTTGGTTTGGCAGCCTCGAAGGCCTTTACCAGTTCTGTTTTATGGAATGGTTTTTTATAATAACCCGATGCCAGTAAAAACCGTTCAGCAGCGGTACTATCGCTGTAATTAAGTTCAATAATATCTTTTATAGCCTGTTTTTTATCGGCCGCTTTGTTGTAGTAGGCCTTGCAAATGGTATAACCCATAAAATAGCCAAGATCTCCAACCGTGGTTGTGCTGCTTCCGTTATACATCCAGTTGGTATAATAAGAAGAGAACATTTCTTTTTTAAACTGTTCTTTTAATTCTTCTTCGTGCTGGCGACCATACACAATATAATTTTTTTGCAGCGGGGTATCCATCACCAGTTCTGTAATAAAATCACAGGAACCTTCCTGCAGGGCCTTATCCAGCAGGGTTACCGGCACGCCGTTTTGTTGCGTATGCACATATTCGTGCATGTTCAGCGCCACAATATCATCGGGGTTGTTCGATTTAAACACACCACCCAGCCACTTGGCAGAATTTTCGGGCAGTTCCGAAAGATCGGTTGCAGGAGAGCCGGTGGCAATTTCAGACCCAATTAAGATAAGGTTGTTATAGGTTGTGCCTCCCGTATTCAGTCCGCCAATGGCAAAATAGATCCTTGCATCGCGAAGTGCGGGGTAAAGGGTTTTAAACCGGCTGATGCGGCTTTCTATTTGGGGAGCTTTTTCTTTAACTACCAGGGTGGCTGGCCGCACCGAGTTCCAGAATTTAGGTACCATGGTGATCAGCCGGCGCCACAAGACTGCCGAATAATCCCGAACCTGCATAAAGGCCTTCACACCTTCGCTTCCCTTGTTTATATAAACTTGTTGAATGATGGCTACCTGCTCTGCACTGTCAGTGGTGGTTTGCACACTATCATAGGCTTGCCAGAAGTTATCGATATCCGTTGTAAAAACTCTTTGTTCTTTTTGCTGGGCAAAACCGGCAAGGTTTACCAATACCAGGAAAAAGAAAGTAATATAGTTCAACATACCAGTTTGGAATTATAATGGAAAAATGTTTTTGGCTGGTTATGGTTGGGTGAAGCCCGGCATATAAAATTACAAAAAACAAGATGGCAGCGCCGGGCGGGTGGAATGAAAGGGCATTCCTGTTGTATGGATTGTTTCCCTTTTGGAATGATCCGGGTGGAAGCTGGATATGAAAGAAAGGAAGGCGGCACAATAACAACCACATCATCTGTATTTACAAAGGTTTTTATCCGCAAGGATGATAGGTGGTACCTGGCCAATATGCCGGGAACAGCGGTTGCCA
This sequence comes from Flavisolibacter sp., assembly GCA_035714205.1. Lineage (GTDB taxonomy): Bacteria > Bacteroidota > Bacteroidia > Chitinophagales > Chitinophagaceae > Flavisolibacter. Next base: position 3,518 of record DASTMJ010000166.1, read on the forward strand.
AATGATATAGCCATTTTAATGGGTAAGGAGGTAGGATCAATGTTTTTGTTGGGGACAATTCTTGTTCAATAATGAACCTTTATAATGCCAATGCGTGTAATTGCCTATATCTTAGTGTTCACAACAATCTGCAACTCACACTACAGTGACAGCATCACCTCTTATACATCATCTTGAAACCTATATTCCTCTTAACGGGAATGAAAAACGCTTATTAAATGAGCGGTTCCTTATACAGAATATAAAAAGGAGGCAACGGATCTTGTCAGAAGGAACCATTTGCAGGTACTATACATTTATTGTTGCAGGATGTTTTCGTATGTACGGGGTTGATGATAAAGGGTATGAACATAACCTGCAATTTGGAGCAGAAAATGACTGGATAGCTGACATTGGTAGTTTTCATACCAGGCAACCATCAAGATTAAATATCCAGGCAATTGAAGATTCAACCATATTACAGGTAGAACAACAGGACCTGTATATCTTATATCAAAACATTCCTAAACTGGATCGCATCTTTAAAGTGATTATTGAAAATAAATACATTGAACTTCAAAACCGTGTGCTTCAGAACTTCAGTTCAACCGCAGAGCTGCGCTATCTAAATTTCCTGGAGCAGTATCCTACACTCTCCGGTCGCCTGCCAAACACACAAATTGCATCCTACCTGGGCATAACGCCGGAGTTCCTCAGTAAGATCAGGAAAGACTTATCAAAAAGGAAATAACAAAGTTTATTTCTTAATATAGTTTAAGGGTGGGTTGCACATAATTGTTTCAAGTTTGCATTATTATTTAATGAACTCAAAAATGCATTATGAAACGAAGGCTTCCGATGATACTGCTGCTCAATTTTATTGCGGTTATGTTGTTTGCACAAAAACTAACGCTCAACAACCAGGAGTTTGAACTGAGAAATGTAACCGGTTCCATTATTGAATTCCAGGGTGAAAAAGTATTAAAAATAGAAAGGGATTTACAGGCCCTTCCTTTCGACGAAAACAACCTGGAATCAACGGTGGACGACAGGCATTATGCCAGGCTTACCAACCTTGATTTTGAAAATGGCAGTATTGAAGTAAAGATGTACAGCCAGCTCCAGGACCCTATGCCCAACAATTTTAAGTCTGCACAGGGTTTTATAGGTGTGTACTTTAGAATTGACGAAAAAGACGAAGCTTTTGAATCCATTTACCTGAGGCCAAGGGTAGGCAGGTCGGGTAACCAGTTTGCCAGGAACCATACCGTACAATATTTCGCTTATCCCAATAACAAATTTGAAACCTTAAGAAAACAGGCGCCGGGTAAATATGAAGGAGCGGCACCCGTTGGTCTTAATGAATGGATCACCATGCGAATTGAAGTAAATGGCAGGAAAGCTGAGATGTTTATAAACGATGCCAGGTATTCAACCTTTGTAGTAGACAGTTTGCTGGGAAAAAATAACAAAGGCGCTGTTGGGTTGTATGTGGACATTGGCACTGTTGGTTACTTTAAGGATTTGAAGATTACCCCTCATAAAAGCCCTGTAAATGACCTGGCTAAAGATTGGGAACGTGCCAAAGACTATACTAAAGAATATCTGGATGCCATGCCCGAAAAGGGCTACTCTTCAAAACCTGCTAAGGAAATGCGTTCGTTTGCAGAACAGATGCTGCATTTGGCAGATGCCAATTATGGTTTTGTATCAGCAGCTACGGGCCAGGCAAGCCCCGTTGGTTTTGGCGAATCAGAAAAAACAGCCGACAAATCAAAGACGAATGTCACGAAACTGGTATTGGCAAGCTATGATTTTGTTATAAACAATCTCAGGAAAATGACACCTGCACAATTGAATGAGTCCATCAAACTATTTGGACAATTTGATTTGACAAAAGAAAAGGCATTGCTTAAATGTTTTGAGCATCAAACACACCACAGGGGGCAGACCACGGTATATCTTCGTTTGGCAGGCGCAACACCTCCGCAGGAAAAATTGTTTTAGGTAAAATACTGCCGCTATATGGTTGGCAGTTGCACGTCAGCACGGAGTCTTCGCATTTGGCTTTTCTTCCTCCGCGAGTCTCCTGTAAGGGACTCGCGGGTTTCACCTGGATAACGTAAATTGATCTATGGCTATTGAGACAATAGTAGATTCAAAAGGTATTTATTTTATAACATTTACCTGCCATAACTGGCTTCCTTCGATTGATATGGCTGATGCTTACCAGGATGTATATAAATTTTTTGATACCATCAAAAAGGATGGTAATGATATAGTGGGCTATGTGATCATGCCTAATCATTTACATTTTCTGATCAATTATGCAAATACTTCCAAAAAGCTAAATATGATCATAGGCACTGGAAAACGGTTTTTAGCTTATGATATAGTAAAGACGCTCAAACAAAAACAGCAGCATCAATTATTAGACATTTTGTCGCTGGCTGTGGAACAAAAAGACAGATCAAGGGGAAAGAAGCATGAAGTATGGAAGGCTGGCTTTGATGTTAAGATGTGCAGGACAGAAAAGTTCCTGTTGCAAAAGCTCAATTACATTCATGATAATCCTGTAAAGGGGAAATGGATGCTGGCCAAAGACAGTGCATCGTATATTCATTCATCCTCACTTTTTTACTTCAAAGGGAAACATAGATATTGTGAAGTCAAACATTATGAGGAAGTATTGGATTGGCGGAATATGTACTCATGAAGGACCGCGAGTCAATTTTCCTGAAGAAAAATGAGACTCGCGGAGGAAGTAAAAAGCCGATAGACAAGACTTTGGAATTAAAGGAAATTAAGTAAATGCGTACAACAGTTGCTTTCCACAACAGTAGCTGGACTGCTACTATGAAACTTAAGAACAATTTGTTTACTTTAGAACCTAAATCAACTTCTGTACTGCCAATACCGCTGCTGCGGAAAGCAGTCTGACGTTGGCAGCAATACACCGACACTCCGATGAAATGAGTTAAGTTTAAGAAAAAGGCCGGCTGATTACTAATCCTTTTTTGTTTTTTTCTACGTAAAAAGCATTTGAACAAATGGTATTATTTACGAAAAATTTTTGGACAACAGTTTTATCTATTGTATTGACCTTTTTCGTAGAATGTGTCTTTGCAGGCATTTTTTTAATGATTTATATGGCCATCTATTATGCAACTGAATATGAGCCATTAAACACAGGAACTCCAGTTTTCTTTTTCAAAGGATTTCTCATACTTCTCCCATCCATTTACAATATCAAAAAAATAATTACAGCCTATAAAGCTGAAGATTTCGCTACAGTATTTGGGTTTCTGAGCATTACAATAATATATACCACTTTGATTGCCCTCTTAGGTGGAGGCGGTCGATAATATTTCAAACTCAGACACTTTCCGAGGCACAACATGATAATGTACTGATGCCAACAGTGGTGGCAGTTGCA
>DASTMJ010000167.1:0-6947 GCA_035714205.1 Flavisolibacter sp.
TATGGTTTGCTTGGTCGTGCCCACCTCCAACAAAAAGAATGGCAACAGGCGGTAGATGCCCTGGATTGGTGGGTTACCGGGCCTGGTAATGGCATTTACGGCTTGCTTGACAATTATGGAGATAATTTTAAACACACCACTGAAAATAATAAGGAATCGGTTTTTGAAGTGCAGTTTAAGATGCGTCCGGAAAATGGTGGTGATGATAGTCCTACTTCTAATGTTGGAACGAGCCGGCCACCGTTTTTTGCGCCACCGGGGCATGGCTTTAACGATGCCAATATGCACCGCTGGGTTGTTCATGAGTTTTTAAAAGAACCAACTGCAGGCGGAGAGAGAGATCCACGTTTAGCTGTTACTGCTTTATATGATTCAACAGATGAAAGAGGGCCAGACTTCACGATAGTGTATGGATCATCGTTTACTTCAAAAAATTATGATAACAACATAAAAACCCGCGTTTGGTATCACAAATATCTTGATGATTATTTCCGTATTAATGAGTTTGAAGTATTTAACAGCCCTATCAATTTCAGGGCTATACGCTATGCAGATGTATTGCTGATGTATGCTGAAGCTTTAAATGAACTTAATCGGACAGCAGAAGCATATCCTTATGTTGACCTGGTTCGCGAACGGGCTGACCTGAGGTCACTTTCTACAGCTTATCCTGGCCTAAACCAGGACCAGTTCCGGAGGCAGTTGATGCACGAAAGAATTACTGAACTAACTGGTGAGCAGCTAAGGTGGAACGACCTGGCCCGCTGGGGATATTTTGATGATGCAGCTAAATTGGCAGAGCTAAAAGCCCGTGATCCGGAGTTTGAAAACTTTGTTTTGGGGCGTAATAAATACATGCCAATTCCGCAATCAGAAATTGATATCAATCCTAACCTGGTACAAAACCCGGGTTGGTAACAGACAAATAGGTGCCGCAGGTCATGCGGTACCTATCATTTTACAATGCAGCAGATGAACAAATATAAAACTTGCATGCGGTACCCATTTTTGGTGCTTATTGCGGTGCTTTTGCTTGGCTCCTGTGGTAAGAACTCCGGCTCCAGCCCGCCCCCCCCGGTAGTTCAACCAATTAATACATTTAGCAATCCATTATTATCCTCAGGGCCTGATCCATGGATCATCAAAAAAGACGACCAATATTATTATACTCATACCCTGGGCAACCGCATTGCCATTTGGAAAACAAAAAAAGTTTCCGAGCTAAGTAAAGCCTCATCTCAAAATATATGGAATGCTCCCGCAGCAGGCGCCAATTCAAAAAATATATGGGCCCCTGAACTACATTATCTTGATAACAAATGGTATTTATATTATACCGCAGGGTCTGGTGATTTAAGTACCCAGCGAAGTTTTGTGTTGGAAAATACAAGTGCCGATCCAACGACGGGCACATGGACCGATAAAGGAAAAATTGCCGATAATGCAGATGACTTATTTGCCATTGACGGAACTGTACTTTCTTACAACGGAATCAATTATTTTATCTGGAGTGGACATGCCAGCGCTAACGATAACACACAACGACTGTATATCGCAAAAATGCAGAACCCGTGGACACTTGAAACTGCAAGAAGCCTGATTTCATCACCAACTTTAAATTGGGAGCAGCAAGGCGCACCGCCAGCGGTGAACGAAGGACCGGAGGTTTTAAAGAATGCTAACGGCAACATTTTTCTCATTTACTCGGCCAGTGGTTGCTGGACAGATGACTATGCTCTGGGGATGTTGACCTTAAAAGAAGGTGGTGATCCATTAAAAGCTGCCGACTGGGTTAAAGGAAGCAGCCCTGTTTTTAGTAAGAATGCTTCGAACCAGGCATATGGTCCCGGGCATAATTCCTTTTTTAAATCGGTCGATGGTTCAGAAGACTGGATTTTATATCACGCCAATTCCGCACCGGGTCAAGGCTGTACTGATACACGAAATCCGCGTATGCAAAAATTTACCTGGAACAGCAACGGTACTCCCAATTTTGGAGTGCCGGTAAAAATTAATTCAGCTATCACTAAACCTTCAGGAGAATAAGATTACAATGAGGCGCATCGAACAATATTTAATAACAGGCCTTTTTTTAATTTTTTCCGTTAGCGGATTGTCCCAGCCGAAACAAAGCTTCACCAATCCCTTACTTCCAGCAGGTGCCGATCCATGGAGTATTTATAAGCATGGATATTATTATTACACACACACTTTGGGAGACCGTATAGTGATCTGGAAAACAAAAAACCTCGCCAATCTGGAAACAGCCCCCCATAAGTTGATCTTCAAACCTGCCGCAGGTAAACCATATTCTAAGGGAATATGGGCTCCGGAGATCCATTATATTCAAGATAAATGGTACGTCTATTTTGCTGCTGACAGTGGTAAAAATGAAAGCCACCGTATATGGGTACTCGAAAATACATCTAAAGACCCTTTTGATGGCGTTTGGAAATTGAAAGGAAAAATTGCCGATAAAGAAAACAGGTGGGCCATTGATGGATCGGTGTTTCAGCATAATGACCGGTTGTATATGGTTTGGTCTGGGTGGGAAGGAGAAAAAAACGGGAGGCAGGACATTTACATCAGCCAGATGAAAAATCCATGGACATTACAAGGTCCTAAAGTACGCTTGTCAAGTCCAACATTAAATTGGGAGCGCCACGGCAACCTGAATGATCCAAAAAATCCACCACATGTAGCCGTAAATGAGGGACCACAAATTTTGAAACGCGGTAACAAACTTTTTTTAGTGTATTCTGCCAGTGGCTGCTGGACGGAGTATTATTCATTGGGCATGCTGACAACAACAGCTGATAAAAACCTGATGGATTCTTCTGCCTGGATTAAGAGTCCCGAACCCGTTTTTAAAGCATCTGTGGAAAACGGAGTTTATGCCCCGGGCCATAACTCATTTTTTAAGTCGCCCGATGGAACAGAAGACTGGATTTTATATCACGCCAACAGCGCCCCGCAACAGGGCTGTGGCCGGTATCGTTCACCAAGAGCGCAGCAATTTACCTGGAATGCCGATGATACCCCCAATTTTGGAGAGCCGGTAAAAACCGGGGTTCCCATTGCTGCCCCTTCAGAAAATAAGAAAGAAAAAAACAAACCGGAGGGCAGCCGGTAGGCAAAGTTGTAAAGTTTACCTGCAAAGCCCTTGACTCATTTTAAAACAGTATAGTATCACTTAAATATTTTTTATGGCTGTACAAAGAATTGTTTTTTACCTGCTGTTCATCATCTCTTTTCAAAGTACTGCGCAGCAGTCAACCGTTCTGCCGGAAATTATTGAACCACAAAAAAAATGGTCGCTTGAAAAAGCAAATGACTGGTATAACCAGCATAAATGGATAACCGGGGCAAATTTTTTACCCAGTACCGCCATCAACCAATTAGAAATGTGGCAGGCGGATAGCTTTGATCCACTTACAATAGACCGTGAGTTAGGCTGGGCTAAGGAAATTGGATTTAATACCATGAGGGTCTATTTGCACAGCCTTGCCTGGAAGCAGGATGCAGGAGGTTTCAAAAAAAGGATCAGCCAATATCTTGATATTGCCAGTAAACACAACATAAAAACCATTTTTGTTTTTTTTGATGATTGCTGGAATAAAATACCGCAGCCTGGAAAACAACAGGCTCCCAAACCTGGTATTCACAATTCGGGTTGGGTGCAAGATCCTGGTCAACCACTGTCAAACGATAGTACTTTATTTCCCGGTCTGGAGCGTTATGTGAAAGATGTATTATCAAGTTTTGCCAAAGACAAACGGATCTTGTTGTGGGATCTTTACAACGAGCCCGGTAATTCAGGGAAAAGAGATTCGTCGTACCCCTTACTAAAAAAAGTTTTTCAGTGGGCAAGAGCCATTAACCCAGACCAGCCGATAAGTGTTGGGCTATGGGCATGGGATTATGAAAAACTCAATACATTACAGCTTTTAAATTCTGACATCATTACCTACCATGATTATGAAGATCCGCAGTGGCACCAGCGGGTGATAGAAATGCTGAAAATGAACGGGCGCCCCATGATTTGCACTGAATACATGGCCCGTACCCGCAACAGCCGTTTTGCCAATGTTTTGCCATTGCTTAAAAAGCATAACGTTGGAGCCATTAACTGGGGCCTGGTATCCGGGAAAAGCAATACCATTTATGCCTGGGATACGCCGGTACCAAACGGAGAACAACCAATCGAGTGGTTTCATGATGTGTTTTTTGCCAACGGAACACCTTACAGGATGGATGAAGTGAACCTGATTAAAAAATTAAACAGCGAAAAATAGTCTTTGATTTATAAAACAAAAACATGAGCGGTCCATTTCTTTTTATTTTAAGTTCAATTATGATCACTGCTTTATTTAGCTGTGGCAATACACAGGAGAAAGGAAATACAACATCCGGCACAGATTCCACAAAACAAGTTTCAATTCCGGATGCCAGTGGCTTCAGAGCGGTTATTGATGGTAAGCAAACGGAGCTTTATACCTTGTCTAACAAAAACGGAATGAAAGCCGCCATTACTAATTATGGTGGCCGGCTGGTAAGTTTATTAGTGCCAGACCAGGAGGGACATCTCACAGATGTAGTGGTGGGTTTTACAACCGTGCAGGATTATGTTAATGCTTCCGAGCCTTACTTCGGCGCCACCATAGGCCGTTTTGGTAATCGTATTGCTAATGCAACATTTTTATTGGAAGGAACAAAATATAAATTGTTTGCCAACAACGGCCCGAACACACTTCACGGCGGCAAAAAGGGATTTCAATATGTGGTGTGGGATGCTGTTCAGCCAAATGATTCTACTCTTGAGCTGCGGTATGTTTCAAAAAATATGGAAGAGGGGTTTCCCGGTACGTTGAATGTAAAAGTAATTTATTCGCTAACCTCCGGTAATGGCTTTAAATGTGTGTATGAAGCAACTACTGATAAAATAACGGTTGTTAATCTTACCAACCATGCATTTTTTAATTTGAACGGCGAGGGGAGTGGAACCATTAACAATCATACACTGCAAATAGAAGCCGACGCTTATACACCTGTAGATTCTACGTTAATTCCAACCGGTAAACTGGAAGCTGTAAAAGGAACACCTTTCGATTTTACATTCGCCACAACTATTGGGAAAAGAGTTGAGGATGACAATGAGCAATTAAAATTTGGAAAAGGATATGATCACAATTTTGTGTTGCGGCAGGGCAAGACTAGTGACCTTCACCATGCAGCAACTGTTGTTGGTGACCTTACCGGAATAAAAATGGATGTCTATACCCAGGAACCAGGGCTGCAGTTTTATGGTGGAAATTTTATGCAAAGCAAAAACACATTTAAAAGTGGCGCAAAAGACGATTTTAGAACCGCGTTTTGCCTGGAGACCCAGCACTTCCCCGATGCGCCGAACCAGCCTTCTTTTCCTTCAACCGTTTTAAAACCCGGTGAAACCTATCAAACAACATCTGTCTATCAATTCAGCATCATTAAGCCTCAATAAGATGAAAGGAATGCGATCTCTAACAACCGTTTTTATTGCTTGTGCTTTTCTGCTATGCTACCGCCTGCAAGCGCAACAACTGGTATTGCGTGGCGACTATCCTGATCCTTCTGTTGTAAAGATCGGCGATACATATTGGGCAACGGCAACCACATCAAACTGGGCACCTGTGTACCCCCTTTTGCAATCAAAAGACCTGGTAAACTGGAAAACATCTTCGTTTGTGTTTCCGCAGTTACCTGTGTGGGCTGATTATTACTTCTGGGCCCCCGAAATTTCATATGATAACGGTAAGGTATACCTGTATTATTCTGCGCATAAAAAGAATGGAAATTTATGTGTAGGAGTAGCCAGTGCCGATAAGCCGGAAGGTCCGTATACGGACCATGGGCCGGTTATTTGCCAGGATGTAGGTTCAATAGATGCGTTTCCTATGCGTGACGAAAATGGCAGGCTTTATTTGGTTTGGAAGGAAGATGCCAATAGCGTGGGCAAACCGACACCCATCTGGATACAGGAAATGGATGAAAAAAGAACCGGGATGCTTGGTATAAAAAAGGAATTGTTCCGCAACTCAGAAACCTGGGAGGCCAACCTGGTAGAAGGCGTATCGATGATGAAACACGCTGATTATTATTATGCGTTTTATGCGGCAGCCGGCTGTTGTGGCGCAGCATGCTCATATGGAACGGGGGTTGCCAGGGCAAAATCACTATTCGGACCCTGGGAAAAATACAAAGGCAATCCAGTGCTCACAAGTGATGAAAAATGGAATTGCCCCGGCCACGGTACGCCAGTAGAAAAGGATGGCAGATATTATTTTATGTATCATGCCTATGACAAAACATCAACGGTGTATACGGGCAGGGAAGGGCTTCTGGTGGAATTTCAATTTAATGCTGACGGCTGGATTGAATTTGTAAAAGACACAACAATTGCCGACGTACCCTTGCCTCCAACACAAATGGATGCATTCAGCAGTAAAAAACTTTCAAACGACTGGCAGTGGAGTGTTTTTCAAAACCCGGCTTTGTCAATCAAATCTGGCGCATTGTATCTGCCTGCATCGGAGGAAGGTGTTTTTATAGGCCATAAAACACTCAGTGGCAATTACCAGGCAACCGTTGAAGTACTTTCCCGTAAGTCCTCGGCCTGGGCCGGATTGGGAATTATTGGCGATGAAAAGAACAAAATAGCTGTGTATTACTATAGGGGTATCATAGAAGTGATCCAGTCTAAAAATGGAATAGATTCGGTTTTGTTGCGACGGGCTGTTTTGCAAAAGAAAAAGCCTTTACTCAAAATGAAAGTTCAGAACGGGAATGCTATTTCATTTTTTTACAGCCTGAATGGAGATGATTATGTGTTGCTGAACCAACAACCCATTAATGGATCATTTTTGCCGCCATGGGACCGTGCGGTAAGAGTTGGCCTGCTTTCAAAAGGC
>DASTMJ010000168.1:0-2488 GCA_035714205.1 Flavisolibacter sp.
GCATTTCCCTTTTTCCCGGTTCAATACTCCCGGCATAATGATTTAGTTTTTTTTGCAGGGCTGTCGACAACTGGTACAGGTCCTCTGTTGTGTATGATTTTACATCCAATTGTAGCTGGTGTGCAATTCCCAGCCGGTTATAGTTAAGTCCCCAGGAAAGGTTGAAAATTATATAGATCCACAAAACAAGCTTCAGGTATTTGCGGAACAGGATCCATGACAGGTATTCCTTTACGGTCCTTGACGCTAATAACCTTATCAGCTTCCAGGCCTTCCACACTAAGAACCCAAAAGCAAAAAAGTAAATAAGATCCCCCGCACTAAAAGGTATCCATCCCAACAAAAGCCTGAGCAGCCTTGAGATGTATGGATAAATCCCGTAGGTGTAGTACTTTTCCACCCAGGCCTCGTTCAATGAAAAAAGCTTGAGGCCAACAGCCAGGAAGAAAAGAAAAACTAAAAGCCGGTCCCGCAGAAGACTTTTGAACATGTTTTTATAGGCCGATTCGTTAAAATCTTTGCTCAAAATACTCTATTTCAGGCTATTTCCTTTACCTTTGCGTCCCGATAAAATTCGGGATCTTAAAATTGGACGATGAGTAATCGGCGGGAATACGAGATAGCGTTTGTGGGACTAAAGCCGGGTGTTCATGAATACAGTTACGAGGTGACCGACAGGTTCTTTGAGGATTACGGCCCACAGGATTTTAGCAATGTGCAGGCTCCGGTAAAGTTGAAACTGGAAAAGAACAATAGCTTTATGATCCTCCGTTTTGAAATTGGAGGTAAAGCTGATGTAACCTGCGATCGTTGTAATAACGAGCTTCCATTACAACTGTTTGATGAATTTACTGTTACAGTAAAAATGGTGGAAGATCCTGCCCTGATGAATGAACAGGAAGAAGATCCTGATGTTTATTACATTTCCCGTGGTGAAAGCCATTTGGATGTAAAAGACTGGATCTATGAATTTGTGAACCTGAGCATTCCCATGCAAAAGACCTGTGAGCATGAAAATATGGATGGCCCCTATTGCAACCCGGCTGCCCGTGAATTGTTAAAAGGAATGAAACCACAGGAAGTGCCAAAGGAAAACCCTTTATGGAAAGGACTTGAAAAATTTAAAGGTTTAGATGGCTGAAAGCTGTTACCAAACTTGAAAGCCAACAACATAAAAATAGAATTATTAAAAACTGAGTTATGCCAAATCCCAAACGCAGACATTCGCAACAAAGAAGTGCCAAGCGTAGAACACATTATAAAGCTGTAGCAGCCACGCTTACCACCGACAAAGCTACCGGCGAAACACATGTTCGTCACCGTGCTCATGTTAGCGAAGGTAAACTGTACTACAAAGGACAGGTAGTTGCTGAAACGTCTCCAATCAAAAAGTAAGAATAACTTTTTACTGAATCCATTTTCCTGCAAGGCCGGGATGATGGATTTTTTATTTTTGGAAGAGAATGAAGATAGGAATTGATATGATGGGCGGCGATTTCGCACCCGCTGAAGCTCTTAATGGTATACAACAATATGTTGCAGAAGGTTCTGCCCACCTTGTGCTGATTGGTGATGAAGACAAGATCCGGCCCCTGCTGCCGGGGTTTAACCTGCCTGCCGAACGCTACACTATAGTGCATGCACCCCAGGTGATTGACATGCACGAACACCCAACAAAAGCTTTAAAGGAAAAACAACAGTCTTCCATTGCCATAGGTTTTCATCTGCTGGCCACCGGCAAAACCGATGCGTTTATCAGTGCTGGTAACACAGGCGCTATGCTGGTGGGTTCGCTCTATGCACTCAAACCTATTGAAGGTGTATTACGTCCAACCATCTCTACAATACTTCCAAAAGAAGATGGCTCAGCAGGTTTATTACTTGACGTAGGTTTAAACTCTGATTGCAAACCTGAACAATTAAATCAATTTGCAGTAATGGGATCAGTATATGCTCAAACCATACTGGGCATTGAAAACCCAAGAGTGGGCCTGGCCAATATTGGTGAAGAAGAAGGAAAAGGAAACCTGCTGGCACAAGCCACCTACCCTATTTTAAAAGAAAACAACCATATCAATTTTATTGGCAACGTAGAAGGTCGCGATATTTTAATTGATAAGGCCGATGTAATTGTATGTGATGGTTTTACCGGCAACATCATTTTAAAACTTGCCGAAAGTCTCTACGAAATAACGCAGCGACAGGGACTTGAACATCCCTATTTCGACCGGTTTAATTTTGAAAATTACGGCGGAACTCCTGTGCTTGGTATTTCTAAACCCGTGATCATTGGTCATGGAATTTCAAAAGGAAAGGCCTTTAAAAACATGATAGGGCTGGCACAGAAAATGATTGAAAAGGATGTGATGCAGAAGCTGCAAACCGAACTGGTTAGCTGATGCAGAAAAATCCTTTCCATTGCAAAAGATAATAACCTTATTTAGTTGTATTTCATTTTTAGTTTCCTGCGCCCAATATGATGGTGGTA
>DASTMJ010000169.1:0-16223 GCA_035714205.1 Flavisolibacter sp.
GGTAAAGAAATTAACCCGTGCAAAATTTGAACAGCTTGCAGATTCTTTATTTGAACGTTGTTTGAAACCTTGTGAGCAGGCATTAAAAGATGCAGGTTTAAGTACTTCCCAGATTGATGAAGTGATCCTGGTTGGTGGTTCAACCCGTATTCCGAAAGTGGGTGAGATTGTTGAAAAATTCTTTGGCAAAAAACCAAACAGGGGTGTAAATCCTGATGAAGTAGTTGCTATTGGTGCAGCTATACAGGGTGCGGTATTAACCGGTGAAGTGAAAGATGTATTGTTGCTTGATGTAACGCCATTAACTCTGGGTATTGAGACCTATGGTGGTGTATTAACACCTATGATCCCATCTAACACAACTATTCCTACAAAAAAATCTGAAGTATTCTCGACCGCTTCAGATAACCAGCCAGGTGTTCAGATTCATGTATTGCAAGGTGAACGTCCTATGGCAAACCAGAATAAGAGTTTAGGTGTGTTTAATCTGGATGGTATTCCGCCAGCGCCAAGGGGTGTTCCACAGATTGAAGTAGTGTTTGATATTGATGCCAACGGCATATTGCATGTAACCGCAAAAGATAAGGGAACAGGAAAAGAACAAAAGATCAGGATTGAAGCAGGTAGCGGTTTAAGCAAGGAGGAAGTGGAAAGAATGAAGGCAGAAGCAAAAGCCAACGAAGCTACTGATAAGGTTGAACGTGAAAAAGTTGAAAAACTGAACCAGGCTGACAGCCTTATTTTCCAGACAGAAAAACAACTTAAGGAATATGGCGATAAAATTCCGGCAGATAAAAAAGGAACGATTGAAACAGCATTAAACAAATTGAAGGAGGCTCATAAAACTCAGGATATTAATCAAATTGATCCTGCCGTAACTGAGCTAAATAATGCATGGACAGCAGCCAGTGAAGAATTATATAAAGCAACACAGGAGGGAGGTGCCCAACCTGGAGCAGATGCTGGTCAACAGACTTCAGGACAGACCGGTGAAAATGTTACAGATGCAGAATATGAAGAAGTGAAATAAAACGAGATGTAAAACATAAAAACCCACCAAAAGGTGGGTTTTTTCATTATTGTAATTGAGTTGTAAGCAATAAAAGCTTAGCCGTAAGCCGGGCAACGACTAAGATTTGAACTAATAGACCCTACTTTTTTTTCCATTCCTCAAATTGATGCATCAAACGATGATGGGTGAGGGAATGCCCCCCTTCATGTTCTTCTTCTCCACCTAAAAAAGATTCCTTGTCTTCCTCGTCAAGTTCATCCCAAAATTCTTTACCTGACTGGTCAGATTCCAAAACGGCTTTTGCTTCTTCAAGCAAAAATTCATCGGTACAATTGTCCACTAAAGAATGGAGTTTTTGTTTTAATTCTGGATTCATAAAAAATGGGTTTCTCTAAATTACTTATTCTGATATAGAAATAGCAGGTTTGTAATTTGTTTTTATTTCAATAAAAAAGCTTAAATTCTCTTTCATACTGCATTACAAGAATGCTCATTAACAACAGCGGACATATTATATAAAAAATAATTTCAGAATCTCAACTTCAAATAGTTTTTATGCTTAAAAAGTCTTTGCTGTTGACCACACTACTGTTTGCAATATTTATTTTTTACAATTTTACTTTTTCTCAAAATCTGGTTTTAAAAAAATTTACAAAAGATACACTTCCCATGGTTGCAGAAGAAGCAACTAATAAACCGATAAATATAATCTCCACTTTTAGTGCCTTGACATTTGAAACAGGATTGGAGAACGAATATTTTCAATTCGATTCAATTAACCGTAAAGGATCATTATACATAGAAACAAGGGTTTCTGAAATAATTGCTGACAAAAAGAAAAGAATACCGTTAAACATTGCCGTGGTCATTGATAGAAGTGGTTCAATGCAGGGAGAAAAAATGGAGTTTGCCAGGAAGGCTGCAAAAGATATTATTGATAAACTCGCAATAGAAGATTTTATAAGCATTGTGGCCTATGATGATGAGGTGGAAATTATTTTGCCCTCTGTTCATCCGCTCAAAAAAAATGAGATCAAATCAAAGATTGATGAAATAAAACCCGGTGGTTCAACAAACTTATGGGGCGGATCGGAACTTGGATATTACCAGGTTATGAAAAAGTCAAACCCACAATTTATTAACCGTGTTTTATTAATCAGCGATGGTCTTGTAAATGCAGGTTTAACCAGCGCCAGGGCCATTAAAATGAACGTACGGCGTTTTAAAGACGAAAATGGCATTACCTTATCAACTTTTGGAGTTGGCTTAGATTACAATGAAATTCTAATGACAGATATGGCTGAAACAGGAGCCGGGAATTATTATTTTATAGATTCTGCCCATAAAATGACTGCCATGTTCGAAAAGGAACTGGATGATTTGCTGAACGTAGCTGCACAAAATGTTGAACTCACTATAAAACTACCCAAAGGGATAAAGATTGAAAAAGTTTTTCCCACCGGTTCAGAAGTAAAAGAAAATGAGATGCTAATCAAGTACCGTGATCTTTTTGAAAATGAAACTAAATCAGTCCTATTAAATTTTAAAATTGACGATGGTATTACAACGGAATTAAAATTTATTTCATCAATGAGGTTTACAGACCCAGTTAGTGCGCAGATAAAAATACTTACCAGCATAAACAGGCTAAAACCTGTAAACGACAGGCGAATCTACCTCACACGGTTTAATTCATGGGTAACCAAACAAAAAATACTTTTTATTGCCAACGAGAATATGGAAAAAGCAATGAGCCAGGCTGATGAGGGAAAATATGATGAGGCTTTAAAATTAATAGCGATTAATAAAGATTTGTTGAAGGCAAATATTGGTTATATGAGCAATAATAAGCCCTTAAAACAAATGGACTCAGTAAACACTGCGTATGCAAATGAACTCATTTTCATTAAAAATAAAAGCAGGGAGGAGGTAAAAAGATTGCAGAAAGTCAACCGGTCTCAGACCTATAAGATCAGGAACAAAAAACAATGAACATAAAAAAGCCGGTAAGTGACCGGCTCTATTATATTTCAGATATTAAATGATATCCATTCCCAACACAAAAAATGTGGTTACAAAAGGCAATATAAGAGTTAACCAGGGCCAATGTGCTACAATAGCCAAAGCCAGCGCTGCCGTTGAAACAAAGAACAACAACCAGTACAGGCCTTTCTTACTTCTTGTTACTTCCATTAGAAAAAATTTTGTGCAAAAATAGTGTAGTCGTGCAAAAAAAATACATTTTTAAAACTAATATTGCCAATTCTTAATTCTTTGAAAGCTTTTACTATTTTCGCCGCAATGTGTATGTTGCACACGACCGTTAACCCGGGACTAAATTTTATTGATGAGAATAGATTTTTATCTGCGCTTTCGTACGCAATTCGGTCAAAAGCTTGCCATTGTTGGTAATATATCGGCTCTGGGATATAATGATACCGCAAATGCTTTACCACTTAGTTTTTTTAATGAAGATTTCTGGCATGCAAGTATTGAAATTGATCCCACGGAGCACAACAGCCTGCACTATCGATATGTGTTTACCAATTCAAATGGCGAAGTAAAAAAAGAAGCCGAAAAAGAAAGGATCATCGATCTGCGTAAGAACAATTCAGATATTGTAGTGATCGACACCTGGAATGATGAAAGTTTTTATGAAAATGCTTTTCTTACTGCTCCTTTCACTGGTGTTTATTTTAAGGAAGCAAAAGGAAAAGCAAAAAAAACCTCAGGTTTTACACATCAATTTAAAGTTAAGGCTACACTGCTTGCTCCAAATGAAATAGTATGCCTGGCTGGCAGCGGGGAACAATTAAACAACTGGAGTATCACAAATGCCCTACTGCTTCAAAAACAAGGCAGTTGGTGGGTGTTGGAAATAGACCTTTCAGAAACACAATTTCCCGTCACTTATAAATACGGTATTTACAATACCAAAAAAGAAGAATTTGTAGCATTTGAAGATGGCGACAACCGTGTACTGCATTATGATATTCCTGCAAAAAGAACCGTCCTTCATGATGGATTTATTCGTTTTCCAAATACAGGCTGGAAGGGTACTGGTGTAGCTATTCCCGTTTTTAGCTTGCGAAGCAATAACAGTTTTGGAGTAGGTGAGTTCACTGATCTTAAATTGTTGGTTGACTGGTCAAAGGAAGCTGGCTTAAAACTGGTACAAATATTACCAATAAACGATACTTCTGCCACCTATACCTGGAAAGATTCTTATCCTTATGCTGCTATTTCAGCTTTTGCATTACACCCCATTTATATTAATCTGCCAAAGGTTGCCGGCAAAAAATACAGCCATACCATCAAACCATTGGCTAAAAAGCAGAAGCAGCTCAATAAACTTAATGAGATCGATTACGAGCAGGTAATACAGTTTAAAATAAATGTTTTACGTGAGCTGTATGAATTAGACAACCTCTCTTTTATTAGCGAAAAAGAATACGAAGCTTTTTTTGAAGACAATAAAAACTGGCTGGCACCTTATGCCGCTTTTTGTTTCTTAAGGGATAAATACAGTACCGCCGACTTTTCCAGGTGGAAAACTCAATCGGTTTACAATAAAGATGAAATTGAAAAATTAACCTCTCGAAAATCGAAGCAATTTAAGTCAATTGCATTTTTCTATTTTGTTCAATACCATTTGCACCTGCAGTTAAAAGAAGCCACTGATTATGCACACAAAAAAGGAATTGCAGTAAAAGGTGATATTCCCATTGGAATTTACCGGTATGGTTGCGATGCATGGACAGCACCGGAACTTTATAATATGAATATGCAGGCTGGTGCACCACCCGATGATTTTACCATAAAAGGGCAGAACTGGGGTTTTCCGACATACAATTGGAAGAAGATGGAGGAAGATCATTTTGAATGGTGGAAACAAAGATTTCACCAGATGAGTAATTACTTCGATGCTTTCCGTATTGATCATATTCTTGGTTTCTTCCGCATTTGGAGCATTCCAACGGATGCGGTAGAGGGGATTATGGGCCGTTTTATTCCGGCCCTGCCTGTTACGGTTGCAGAAATTGGTGAAAGAGGTATTTGGTTTGACTTCGACCGCTATTGCAAGCCCTATATAACAGACGCCGTACTGCAACAAGTTTTTGGCAGTAATGCTGAGACTGTCAAATCAACCTTTTTGCATCCCAATGAACGTAATAGTTTTGACCTTAAGCCTGAATTTGACACTCAAAGAAAAGTTGATGAACATTTTGCATTGCAGGAAGAATCTGACCATAACAAAACCATCAGGCAGGGATTGTTCGATCTTATCACCAATGTATTATTATTTGAAGAACAGGGATCAGACAGACAACATTTTCATTTCCGCATCCTGGTAGAATCAACAATTTCATTTCAACACCTGGATGAGGCCACAAAACATAAGTTAAAGGAATTGTATGTTGATTATTTTTATCGCCGCCAGGATGAATTCTGGAAGCATGAGGCCATGAAAAAATTACCGGCGTTGAAAGAAGCTACCAACATGCTCATTTGTGGGGAAGACCTGGGCATGGTACCACATTCGGTTCCGGAAGTCATGCAACAGTTAGGCATTCTTAGTCTTGAAATTCAACGCATGCCTAAAAACCCTCACACCGAGTTTTTTCATCCTAAAGATGCACCATACCTCTCCGTAATTACTCCTTCGTCACATGACATGAGCACTGTGCGCGGCTGGTGGGAAGAAAACCGGGAAAAAACACAACGGTTTTATAATACAATTCTTGGTGAATATGGTACTGCCCCATTTTTTTGTGAACCATGGGTAAACCGTGCCATTGTGTTGCAACATTTATATTCGCCGGCTAAGTGGTGCGTATTCCAGTTGCAGGATATCTTGGGAATGAATGAAAACCTGAGGAGAGAAAATCCCCTGGAAGAACGCATTAATAATCCTGCTAATCCTTACCATTATTGGAATTACCGTATGCATCTCAACCTGGAACAACTGATTAAAGAAAAAGAGTTCAATAAAGAGTTGAATGATTATGTAGTGAACAGCGGCAGGGCATAGGTTTATATTTTGGAACAGTTCTTTATTTTGAAGAAATTGATGTACCCAACAAAAATGCTACTATATAGCTTTACTTGCGTCGCACTCTTCATCGTTCTGTATTACTGATCAACATTATACATACCTCCTAAATCCAAACTCTTGTTTTAATTGCAATGAAAGTAACATACCAGTCGTACAACCTTAAGTTTAAATATCCATTCGGGATTTCAAAGGGCACCAAAACGCATCAGCCAACACTAATTGTGACCCTGGAACATTTTGGACATATTGGTTATGGCGAAGCCCCGGCTATCACTTATTATCATATTCCAATAGAAAAAATGATCGAGGACTTGGAACGTAAAAAAGTCTTTACAGAAAAGTTTGCATTTACGGAACCGGATCGTTACTGGCATTACCTCCATCATTTGTTTCCTGCTAATTCTTTTTTGGTTTGTGCGTTGGACATTGCGGGCTGGGATCTTTATGGCAAGATCAAAAACAAACCATTGCTTGAATTCTGGAAACCTGCAACGGCGTTATCTCCTCAAACAGATTATACCATTGGTATAGATACGATTGACAAAATGGTTGAAAAACTGAAAGAAAAGCCATGGCCTATTTATAAAATAAAACTGGGAACCGACAGGGATATTGAGATCATTGAGCAACTGCGGAAACACACGGATGCTGTATTTCGTATTGATGCCAATGCAGCCTGGAAAGCTGAAGAGGCCCTTGAAAAAATAACCGCTTTTAAAGATCTTGGCGTTGAGTTTATAGAACAGCCGCTGGCTAAAGATGATTGGGAAGGAATGAAGTTCTTATTTGATAAATCGCCTATTCCTTTAATTGCAGATGAAAGTTGTGTGGCCGAAGAAGATGTAGATAAATGCAACCAGCATTTTCATGGAATTAATATTAAACTAACCAAATGTAGCGGTATAACGCCTGCACTTCGAATGATTGAAAGGGCCAGGGAACTTTCCATGAAAGTGATGGTAGGAAGTATGAATGAATCAACCATAGGTTCGGCAGCCATAGCACACCTGATGCCACTGGTTGATTATGTTGATGCTGATGGACCACTGTTGCTGGAAGAAGATCTGGCCACAGGATTAATTTACCATGATGATGGGCGTATCTCAACGTCAGGGAACCCGGGACTCGGGATAAATTTTAGAGGTCTTTTTTTCAAATGATAATTCAATAAAAAAAGCCGGTTGTAATACAAACCGGCTTTTTTGTAATTGTTCAGCTTTTTATTGATCGAGATTTACAGGATACGTATATGGCATATCGTTTCCGGGGTAAATACCCTCAAATTTTACAGTACCTGATAAATTAAATACCAGTTCTGTTAACTCTTCTACACTGGAAACATCTTGCCCGGCAACCCTGATGATAACAAATGTTGGCTGGATCCTTGCACGGCCCAACGGACTGTCTTCAAAGATCTTATTAACCACAACACCACCTTCAATTCCGAAAGAGTTAGCCTTTGATTCAGACAAAGTGCTCAGGTCAGCTTTCAAACGGGTAGTAATATTATTAGTGACAACATCTGTTCTTTTCTTCAGATTTACATGTACTGTAACTTCTTTACCATTTCTAATATAAGTAACCGGAACCTTATCACCAGGACGGAAACTTGCAATTTGTGCACTCATTTGTAAACCAGAGGTGACTTTTGCATTGTTTACCTTGGTGATCACATCACCTTTCTTAATACCGGCTGCTGCAGCACCACCATCCGGTGTAACCGAGCTTACATATACACCTTCTACATTAGTTGGAATACCAAGACTTTTTAGTTGGTCTTCAGAGGCATCATCTGTAGGAATATAGCTAACACCAAGATAGCCTCTTTGAACATCACCAAATTGAATGATATCATTTACAATTTTTTTAATGATATTGACAGGAATGGCAAATGAATACCCTGCATATGTGCCGGACGGAGCTAAAATGGCAGAGTTCACACCAATCAACTCACCATTAGTATTGATCAGCGCACCACCGCTATTGCCCTGGTTAACCGCAGCATCTGTTTGGATAAAAGACTCAACTGGGGTGTCATTATTCCTTGTCTGGCGACGGTTAATACCAATGCTTCTGCCTGTTGCAGAAATAATACCGGCAGTTACAGTGGCATCAAGTGTTAAGGGATAACCAATGGCTAATACCCACTGACCCAATTGTATATTATCGGAGTTACCGTAAACCATAAATGGCAATTTGGTGCCATCAATCTTTAAAACGGCAATATCGCTACTTGGATCGCGGCCTATTACTTTTGCTTTATAGTTTTTTCGGTTAGATAAGGTTACGTTAATCTCGGCTGCTACGCCACCACTTTGATCTGACACCACGTGGTTATTTGTTACAATATAGCCATCCTCGCTTATAATAACTCCACTACCGGAAGCTCTCTGCTCAGGAATAATATTCGGTCCGAAACCTTCACCAAAGAACTGGTCGAAAAAGTCGTCGAAACCCCGGTTGCGTGGCAGGTTATTGGAAACTTTTTTTGCAGGAATTTTGGTTTTAATATGTACAACTGCCGGAACGGCTGCATTCGCAGCTTTAGTAAAATCCATCCCTTCTGCCGGAGTGCCAGTTTTACCGTCAAAAAATCCTGCATAATTTACAGGCAATCCTTTTTCTGCAGAGCCTACTGATACAGTTTTACTATCAAAATATTTATTGTAAACTACAACACTGCCTACAGCTGAAGCAGCACTAATAGCTACAATCAAAAAAACTTGTTTCAATTTC
Organism: Flavisolibacter sp.; assembly: GCA_035714205.1. GTDB lineage: Bacteria > Bacteroidota > Bacteroidia > Chitinophagales > Chitinophagaceae > Flavisolibacter. Next base: position 8,805 of record DASTMJ010000169.1, read on the forward strand.
ATGGTTTATTCAATTTGAATGTTAATCTATAGTTTCAAATTACGTGCCTTTACTCTGTAAATTAACTATACTCTTTTGCGAAATTAGAACCATTAAACCAGTTTAACAGATATTTTACTAAGGTCTTCGTACTTCCTTAACACTTAGCCGGCTTTTAAGTTCAATAAAAACTTCATGGTATCTATACCATCCGCATAATCATTAATGCCCGGGCATTGGGCACCGCCAAAAGGAATTCCATGTTTTCCAACAACACATTGTATTCTTTCATCGATCAGTAGTTTCAATCTAAGTTCGTCTGCATTGGTATAATATTCATAATTCAGCTGACCGATTCGTGAAAAAGGAGAGGCGTTTTCAACTAAAAGTATACTATCATTAGACATATACTCTTCCTTGTTAAGAATAAGAATTGCAAGGTTGTAGTCGTAATTATTTTTGTATTTATTATGAGTTGCCAAATAATCATATTTTTTAAAAGCTTCCAACATGGGAATGAAATCATATTTCTCAGGAACATAAATTTTAGTAATATTCCTGCAGCCTAAACCAAAATACAGGTACACGTCATCTGCCAATGCCTCGAGTTCTTCTTTGGTTTCACCTCCTTCCAATATGGCAACTGAGGTGCGGTTCTTCCTGATGATGGTGGGATATTTCTGGAAATAATATTCAAAATACCTGGATGAATTATTACTCCCTGTGGCAATGTAAGCATCACAATCTTTAAGCATTGACGCAAAAATGATCAGTTCATTTACTTCTGCATTCCACACCGCCATTTTTTCAACAATATGTTTAATGAGGGTGGTATCTTTTGAAGACATTTTTATAACCGAAATGTTGCCAGAAAGAAATACACAAAACATATCATGAAAACCAACAAGGGGAATATTGCCTGCCATTACAATCCCGATTTTTTTAGGTGCAGCATTTTCTTCCGGGATAGCATATTTTTTTGATAGTTCATTTATCTTTTCCGGAAGTAAAAATTCGCGGGCAATATTTTGAACAGCCAGGTCAATAAATTCAGGTGTAAACCAGCTGTTTTCTAAAAATGCTTTTTCCTTAATAGATTTCCACTCCTTTTCTGTGCTATTTATGTAATTTCCCAATTGAACCAGTAACGCTTTTCTATGTTGTAATTTCATTCTTGAGCTTTAAATTTGTTCAACAAAATTAATTCACTACCAATCAAACTCAGATTATGGCTATAAAGATTACAGAAGAATGCATCAACTGTGGTGCCTGCGAACCAGAATGTCCCAATAACGCAATTTATGAAGGTGGTGTTGAATGGGCCATTGCTGATGGTACTACGGTAAAAGGACAATATACACTTGTTGATGGAACCGTTGTTGATGTTGACCAAAGAAATGCACCTATTGCAGTAGATACATATTATATTGTTCCCAGCAAATGCACAGAATGCCAGGGATTTCATGAAGAGCCGCAATGCGCTGCTGTTTGCCCTGTTGACTGTTGTGTTCCTGATGAGATGTACCGTGAAACGGTTGAAGAATTATTGGGAAAGAAAGAAAGATTACACATATAAATTGTGTACCTTAACAACATCCGTAAAATGCAGCTTTGTCTGCTTTAAAAAACAGGTGATATTTCCTGTGTAAAAAGGTGAAGAAGTACACTTTCTTCACCTTTGTTATTAATGGTTTCGATTCCTACAACAATCATTTAAAAATAATTTCTACTTTCCCACTTTAATATATCTGATTCATGAAGAAAAAAATTGCATTGGTAACCGGGGGTTATTCAGGTGAAGCAACCATATCATACAGAACGGCAAAAACCATTTACAATCATTTGAACAAGGACAAATATGATGTTTATAAAATAGATGTAAACCCTGCCGGGTGGTGGTATGAAACAGAGGACGGTAATCAGACACCTGTAGATAAAGATGATTTTTCAGTACAAGTGAACGGTCAGAAAATAAATTTTGATGCCATATTCATTGGAATGCACGGCACACCCGGTGAAGATGGAAAATTACAAGGGTATTTTGATATGCTCAATCTGCCATATACCTCCTGTAATGCTGCAACGTCCGCTTTAACTTTTAACAAACGATATACAGTTGCGGTTGCAGCTATGGCTGGCATACCGGTAGCAAAATCGGTTCATCTTTTTAAACATACACCTTATAACCTGGATGAAATATTATCAACGCTTACTCCTCCGTTGTTCGTCAAACCCAATAATGGAGGATCAAGCATTGGTATGAGTAAAGTAACCGAAGGCTCACAGTTAAAAGAGGCGTTGGAAAAGGCTTTCAACGAAGATGACCAGGTATTGGTTGAACAAATGATCCAGGGCAGGGAATTTACTGTTGGTGTTTTCAAATCGAAAGGGGAGATAACAGTATTACCCATAACCGAAGTAATGGCGCACAAGGAAAAGGATTTTTTTGATTTCGAAGCCAAATACGGGGGGAAATCAACAGAAATAACTCCTGCGGATATAATTAATGACTGGAAATCACAACTGGAAGCGACAGCCAGAAAAATCTACCAGGTATTTAACTGCAGGGGCGTCGTGCGGATAGATTTTATTTATAATGCTGAAGAAAACAGGCCCTATATGCTGGAGATCAATACTATTCCGGGCCAGAGCGACGCCAGTGTCATCCCCCAGCAGGTTAGAGCTAAAGGAGAGGACCTTGAGAATTTTTATTCAAAACTATTAGACGAGGCTTTAGAAAATCACTAACAAAAACCGCAACTGATTTTAATATCTTGCAACCCGTAACAGAAAAACCTTCATGATCAAATATTTTTCAAATCGTCCGTTTTGGGTACATATTCTACTGGCAATAGGTATCCTTATCGTCCTTATCCTTGTTTTTCTTGTATCACTTAACTGGATTACAAAACATGGTGAATCACGTACTGTTCCCGCTGTAATTGGCAAAACAATCAGCGATGTTGAAACCTTGCTGGATGAAAAAGGATTTGATGTTGTGGTTCAGGATTCTGTTTATTATGATTCTTTACCGCCCGGATTCGTTATCCGCCAGGTGCCCGAAGCAGATAATGTAGTCAAGATCAACAGAACAGTATATGTTACCATTAACAGGATGGAACCGCCTGATATTGAAATGCCCAACTTGTTGGGTTCCAGTTTTCGAAACGCTGAAATGGTATTAAAAAATCTCGGTTTACGATTGGGTGATACAACCTATCGATTTGATTTTGCAAAAAATTCTGTACTGGAACAACAATACAAGGGATCGATAATAAAAACAGGAACCAAGATCAAAGCTGGTAGTGTTATTTCACTTGTATTGGGAAGTGGTTTAGGCGAAGAGGAAATGAAAGTACCAGACCTGATAGGTATGACTTATGAAGAAGCAAAAGTTATGTTAGATGCCCAGGGTTTATCGGGGCTTGTTATTGTAGATCCGGATGTAACAGACACATCTGCTTCTTACGTGTATAAACAAACGCCGATGCCAAAAACCGCAGATGGAGCCAAAATTCGGATCCGCTCCGGACAAATGATCGACATTTGGGTAGGAACCCAAAGACCCGTAATGGATTCAATTATCAACCAGACACCTTTACCTGAATAAGACCTTAATGAAAAATATTACAGTTGAAGAATTAAAACAAAGGATGGACAGCGGTGAAAAGATCAATCTTATTGATTGCCGCGAACCACATGAATATGAAGAAGCAAACCTGGGGGGCAAATTAGTTCCTCTTGGAAAAATACAGACCATGCAGATCGAAGACCTGGAAGATATGAAAGAGGAAGAAGTGATCATTCATTGCAGAAGCGGTCAGCGTAGTATGATGGCATGCATGATACTCGACCAGATGGGATTTAAAAATACAACCAATGTTACCGGTGGTATATTAGCCTGGAAAGAAAAATTTGGAGACACAAATTAATTGAATCAATTAAAAAAAGTAAAGCCCATAATTAAATGGGGGCTTTACTTTTTTGGGTAATTTGTTGCCGGTAAACCAGGATCACAATTTGATATTGATGCCAGCAAACCAATTAGTTCCCGCCATCGGGAAATAATAATTCTCGGTTGTTAGTTGTTCGTCATAATAATAACTAAAGGTATAACCGTTAGGTTCATATAATTTGTTGAATACATTGTTAACCTGGAAAACAAAGTCTACATTCTTCAACCACGCATAATTAAAAGAATAGATAGCTCTCACATCCTGGGTAAAGAATGGTTTCAGTTTTCTTTGATCATTTCCCGTATTATCGAGGTATTGTTTGCCAACATATTTACTTAAAAGTTCTACAGCAACTGCTTTGAACGGAGTAAGTGTTACAGTTGCTGCACCAATAACATCGGGAGAAAAAGAAATGGGTGATTGATCGTAGGTAGTTGTTTTTTGACCAGCCCAATTAAAATCAACATCATACGCATCCACAAACTCTGTAAAATTTTTAATGCGATTTTTACTCAAGGTCAAATTAGCACTGGTTTTCAGCCATTTATTTAGTACTGCGGAACCTTGTATTTCTACACCAACACGGTAACTTTCAGGAATATTTGTCCTGGTATAAGCTCCCACATCGTTGATCTTTCCCGTTAGTAACAATTGATCCTTATAATCCATGAAATAAAAATTAAGTCCAAACAATCTGCCGGCGTTTTTATTTTCAAAACCTATTTCCAGGTCATTCAGTCGTTCCGGTTTTGGTTGCTCTACAATACCCGCCTCAAAATCATCACGATTGGGTTCTTTATGGGCAATACTATAAGAAGTGTAAAAAAGCCAGTTGTTTTTGATGTAACTCAATCCAATTTTCGGATTAAAGAAATTGAAATCAGCATCAATAAAAAGATCAGGCCTTTCTCTGAAACCATTAATATTATGACCAACTTTCCTGAATTGCATGTCAGTAAAAACCTGTAATTCATTTGTTAGGTTTTGTTGCCATTTTCCATATATATTCCAATCATTTTTTAAAGCATCAACATCATACCAGTTGTTGGTGCTGGTAACTCCGTGTTCTGCCCAGGGAACTTTTCCAAAATGATTACCATCATACCTTGTAAATGCTCCACCTAAAACTATCAACGATTTATTGGTTTGATGTTGCAATGAAAATATATTCCCGTAGAAATCATTATCAAGCCAACGCTGTCTTACAAGGTCGGTAGTGGTAAAACCAGCCGGATAAGGCATACCATAGTCAGCATAATCTTCGCCTGCCTTATAATTCTCATAATAACCCTTTCCTTTTGTAAGAAACACGGCTGTATTAAAACTTAGGGTGGGAGTAAAACGCTGTGTGAAAAATAACTGGTAATGATCCTGCCTGTAATTATCCGTTTCATTATGATATGGATCTCCTGGTTTTTCCATTCCTGCATAATTAATTGTTCGGCTAATTTTTAAATCAGCTTCTGAGACACCGTTCCAGGCCTGGTATGTTTTTTCTTTACCGCTAAATATATTCAACCGAACATCTGTTTTGTCAGATGTATAGGCCATTGAAAAGTAAAGAGCTTTCAAATCACTCGTAGCACGATCAATATATCCATCGCTTGTAATATTTGACAATCGTATATCGGCAAGAAAATGATCATTCAACAAACCTGTTCCAGCTTTGATGGTATTTTTTAAGGTATTAAAGGATCCGTAACTGTTATTAATCTCGGTATATGCTTTTTTATTCACCTCATTCGTACTAATGTTGATGGTAGCGCCAAATGCACCGGCGCCATTTGTTGACGTGCCAACCCCCCTTTGAACCTGGATGCTGTTGACAGATGAAGCAAAGTCGGGAAGATCTACAAAAAAGGTCCCCTGGCTTTCCGCATCGTTATAGGGTATCCCGTTTAGTGTTACATTAATCCGCGTAGCATCCGTACCCCTTATCCGTATACCTGTATACCCCACACCATTACCTGCATCTGAATTAACTACAACAGATGGGGTTTGATTTAAAAGATAAGGTAAGTCCTGTCCAAGATTTTGACGTTGAACCTGGGCTTTATTGATGTTGGTTTTGGCAAAGGGAGCGGTGGCGGTAGCTCGTGTGGCCCTAACTTCTACGGGCAACAACTCTGTGGTGTCCGTCTGTTGGGCAGATAGTGATAAATAAAATCCGGAACAAATTAAAACTGCAATCCTTTTCATTCTTATATTTTTTTAAAATGAAAGGGAAATGCTGGTGAGGAGTAAATTTGCATTGGCAGCTCAACTTAACCGGCCGGATTAAATTGAAACTGCCAACTCCAGGCTCCCTGCGCAGGCATTACCCTGATCAGGTTCTACGGGTGTGATCTCAGCCTTTCATTAAATAAAAAGCACCCCGGGAAACTGAAAATAACAATGCAAAAGTAAACAGGTTTTTTTCAATAACCCTGTAACTTTTTTTCAACTCTTCCGTTTCATGAAAAAACCAGTTTATGAAACATATCTTTTTCTTTTTCTTATTTATTGCCTTTTCCATCTTTTCCAGGGCACAAAAAGTTGTGAATGATGAAAATGCTGAGGTTCGCCCTATAACTTCGTTTCATGCTATCCATGTTTCCAACTCATTCGATGTAATTATAACACAAGGTGGTGAAGAAAGTTTAGCGGTAAGTGCCAGCAACAAAGAAGATTTGCCTGCCATTAAAACAACAGTTGAAAAAGGTGTTTTAAAGATATGGTTTGATCAAAAAAACTCCTGGTGGCCGAAAAACAGGAAATTAAAAGCTTATATATCTGTAAAAAATATCAATGAACTAAAAGGAAGTGGCGCTGCTGACATTGAAATCGAAGGGACATTGCAGGCCACCGATTTAAAATTAAATTTTTCAGGTGCCAGTGACCTGGATGGAAAAATAGTTACAACCAACAAACTTGATATTCACTTGAGTGGTGCATCCGATGTAAGCATTTCGGGATCCGCAAGTGAAGTAGAAATTGATGCCAGCGGTGCCAGTGTTGTTAAAGCTTTTGATTTTAAAACAAACAACTGTGTGGTAGATGCATCGGGAGCAAGTAAGGTGCGAATAACAGTTGAAAAAGAGTTATCAGCATCATTAAGTGGTGCAAGTAAAGTACAATATAAAGGTGGTGCTCTTATAAGGAATATTAAAACAAGCGGGGCAAGTTCTATCTCCCGCGAATCATAAACAGAACAACAAAGAAAAAGACCCGGGTTTTACCGGGTTTTTTTGTTATGTAAATGATAATAGTTAGTTACGAATTAAAAATAGTTTGGCAGAAAAGGTAACCACTCCTATATTTGCAACCCACATCGCGAAGTAGAGCAGCGGTAGCTCGTCGGGCTCATAACCCGAAGGTCGGAGGTTCGATCCCTCCCTTCGCAACAGAGAGGTCTCCATTTGAGACCTTTTTTTATTCCCAAATTTTCTTTAGTTCGTCGGGATCATATCCGTGCGCCGGCGCTAAAGCTTAGGCGTAGGCGCCC
>DASTMJ010000170.1:0-4850 GCA_035714205.1 Flavisolibacter sp.
AATAGCTTCGGTACACCAGAAGCAGCCCGTACCAAATGTTGCCGTATCTGTTTTTTCGTTGTAATCATTTAAGGAAGAGCTCATGGCCTTATAACTTTTTTCCGAGTTGCACGCAAATAACATGCAAAAACCGCACAGTGATAAAATAGCTTTAAGGATCATACAAATTCTTAGAACACAAAATTGGAACTGAAAATAGATAATGAAATGCCAACAAAAAAGTTTTAACACAAGGTTTGGATGCGCTTTAACCCAATTTTAGACAATCATAGCCTTTACCTTTGACAAAAAACCTGTTTAGCGGAGTTTAGCACATGAAATTATATCCAGGGTCGGCTGCGGTTCAGTTAGAATTTGATAAGATCAAACTATTGTTGCACGAAAAATGCCGGTTTGAATATGCAAAAACAAAGGCACTTGATCTGCGCATACATACACGAAAAGAATTTATTGAAAGGGAACTGAAACAGTCGCATGAGTTTAAGCAGTTACTGCAGAACGGCATTTATTTCCCCAACGATTATATCCTGAATCTTTCACGGGAATTACGGTTGTTACAAATTGAAGGCGCCCTGCTTTCTGGTGAGCAACTGGTGCTGTTCAGGAAACTGGCCCAGAGCATGGAAAGTATTTTCCGCTGGTTTGATGCTGAACGAAGGGTGGCCTACCCCGCATTAACTGAAGTAATTGCAACTACTTATTACGAGAAAGCAATCCTGCAACTTATTAATGATGTTATTGATGAAACCGGGCAGGTAAAAGACAATGCCAGTAATGAACTCCAATCCATCAGGATGGGATTGTACCGCAAACGCAATGAATTACGTAAAGCATTTGAGCGCATCATCAGCCGGTTGAACAAACAAGGTTACCTGGCCGATATTGAAGAAAGTTTTATGAGTGGCAGGAGGGTAGTGGCTGTTTTTGCCGAGCAAAAAAGAATGGTGAAGGGCATACTGCATGGAGAAAGTGACAGTCGCCGCACGGCCTTTATAGAACCCGAAGAAACCATTGACCTTAATAATGAAATTTATGAACTGGAAAATGCGGAGCGAAAAGAAGTGTACCGCATTTTAAAAGAACTGACCAAACAACTTTCGGTATATGCAACCTTGCTGGACGTATATCATACAGTTGTTGGTGAATATGATTTTATTCGTGCCAAGGCTGCCTTTGCTTCAGATATAAAAGGCGAATACCCTTTGGTGATGGATCAGTCGCATGTACATCTTGTAAAAGCCTGTCACCCGCTTTTATACCTGTATAATATTAAGGCAGGAAAACCAACCATACCTGTTGATCTTACACTTGATGAAAAAAACAGGTTGCTGGTAATCTCCGGTCCCAATGCCGGTGGTAAAACAGTCACCATGAAAACAGTGGGATTGCTCCAGATCATGGTGCAAAGCGGATTGCTGGTGCCTGTACATCCATCATCGGAGTTTGGCATCTTCAAACAACTCATGATCCATATTGGCGATACTCAAAGCATCGAATTTGAATTGAGCACCTATAGCAGTCATTTGCTGAGCATGAAATATTTTATGGAGCATGCCAACGGGCGTACACTATTTTTTATTGATGAATTGGGCAGCGGCAGTGATCCGAATTTGGGAGGTGCCTTTGCCGAAGTGATCATGGAAGAACTGGCACGCAAACATGCTTATGGTATTGTAACAACACATTATCTCAACCTGAAGATCATGGCGGGTAAAACAGCGGGTATTATCAATGGGGCCATGGCCTTTGATGAAAAAAGATTGCTGCCTTTATACAAACTTGTTGTGGGTAAGCCCGGAAGCTCGTATACTTTTTCTATTGCCGAACGAATTGGCCTGGATAAGAGGCTGATAGAAAGAGCCCGGGGCCTGGTGGATGAAGAACATTTCCGGCTGGACAAATTATTGAACAGGACCGAACAGGACCTGCAAAAGGTACAGGAAAAAGAAAAGGATCTGCATAGGCTGGTGAAAGAAAATGAGCGTTTGAAAAAAGAGATGCAGGTTGTGATGGATAAGGAACGCCACCGGCAGCAGGTAGAAGTATTGAAGCAGCAAAATAAAGTTACCGAAGAACGGATCGCCTATTTAAAAGATATGGAGCGCAAGTTGCGGCAGATGGTGATTGACTGGAAAAAGGCCACGGATAAGAATAAGGTAATCAAAGAAATGGCAGCACTGTTGTTTAAAAAGAATGAACAAAAGGTTGTCAGTAAAAAACAAAAACAACTCGATTCGAGGTATGAAGAAATAAACGGTGAAATAAAAGTAGGAGACAAGGTAAAGATGAAAAAGAATATGCAGGTGGGGGAAGTACTGGAACTAAGAGGCAAGAAAGCGGTTGTCAAGATCGGGCTGCTTCCTATGCAGGTGGATATGGAGAATTTGGTGCGGATAAAAGATAAAGAATCCTAGCCAGCTGCTTCTGTTCCTGTTCAATCCGAATTTTCTGATGGCCGGGTTTGAGTGAATTTCCAATAAAATAAGCTCTTTTCAGCATTCCCACTGGTAACGTTAATCAGCCATTTAAATGAAAACCAGTTGTTCCGCAAAGCAAATTATTATATTCGGATAACAATCAATCTTTATGAAAATTGCTTTTGCCTCCCTTCTTCTTTTTACTGGATTTTCTACTTCTGCTCAATTGAAATTTAAAATCGAGGGAGACCTCTCGGCAGTGAAACAACCTGTGCAAAAAGTTTATTTCACCTACTTAATGAACGGTGAAGTGAAAAAGGACAGCTTCATTGTACGCAACAACCGCTATCAGTTCACCGGAGACATTCCTGCCCCGGAAATGGGTTATTTCCAGGCGGTTTATGTAGATACATCCATCAAAAGAAGTGCAAAAGATGCTTTTAATATTTTCCTGGATAAAGGAACGATCACAATTGCCAGTGTGGATTCATTCTCAAATACTACTGTGAAGGGATCAGCATCCCATGAAGTCTTCCTTTCTTTTCAGGAGAAAGAAGCAACCTTTCAACCGTTCATGAAGGAAATATCCCGTCGGTATTCCGAGGCAGCAAATGCAAATAACAAGGATTCGATGGACGCTATACAGAAGGAAGCCATGGAAGTGGACAAGCAAAAACGTACCGAAATCTATGGGAACTTTATCAGGAAAAATCCGCATTCACCAATGGCTTTCTATGCACTAACCACATATGCCGGTTTTCGGATTGATCCGGATGAAATCGAGCCTTTATTTGACATGTTGGCACCGGGGGTGATCAACTCAAATGCCGGGCAGGAATTCAAAAGAAAAATTGAGGGTGCTAAAAGAATGAAGATCGGTACAATGGCTACAGATTTTTCTCAGAGTGACAGTTTGGGAAACCCGGTTTCGCTTTCCTCTTTCCGTGGAAAATATGTGTTGGTGGATTTTTGGGCGAGCTGGTGCGGACCCTGCCGCAGGGAAAACCCGAACCTGGTGAAAGCTTATGAAAAATACTCCACAAAAAATTTCACAATCCTTGGTGTTGCTCTTGAAAGGCCTAATGCACGGGAAGCCTGGCTGAAGGCGATCGCCAAAGATAAATTAACCTGGCAGCAGGTGTCTGATTTCAAATTTTTTGATAATGCTGTTGCAGTATTGTACGGGATTTCTGCAATTCCGCGCAATTTGCTGGTCGATCCCCAGGGAAAGATCGTAGCAACGGATCTAAGAGGTGAAAAACTTGAAGAAACGCTTGCCCAACTATTAGGAAATATGTAGTTTAAAATGAAACGATTGACGCTGGTGATATGTTAGTACTTTTCAACCAGTCTTTCATTTCATCCATCATCATTTCCCGGTTGCATTGTGAGTAAGCCGGTATCTCTCCGGGTTTATGATTGTATTGCAACAATTGATTGGGACGACCTCCATTATCCTGCCTTCGCTGCATAGGATTTTTATTGTCATTTCCCTGCCAGTGATCTTCCAGGCTTATTCCATCAGAACTTACATTCGAACCAAATTTATATTGCCGAATCATTTCAGGATTGGTTATTTGCCTCTCAAAATTTTTTAACTGTCGCGTTAATGTTGCTATCAACCCGGGTGAGAACTAAAGTTTGCAAAATGATTTTGCTGTTTTATCCTGCGCATCTATATTTGCGCCGGAGAGATGGCAGAGCGGTCGAATGCGGCGGTCTTGAAAACCGTTGACTGTAACAGGTCCGGGGGTTCGAATCCCTCTCTCTCCGCCAAACAAAAACAAAACCTGGCCCCGATTTTATCGGGGCTTTTTATTGGAGCCGACTGTGTAAAGCTTGCTTTGTAAAAGGAGGCGAGAATAAAAAGGCGATAGCAAGGTTTTGTTTTCGTTTGAAGCCTCCCTTAAAAGGGATCAGTGCAACTAATCCCGGCTTCGCAAAAACAAAAATGATCGGCACCATAGTGCTGGGGCTTTTTTTGGGCTGTAGACTCGCTTAAAGGGGTTCAGTGCAACTAATCCCGGCTCTGCAATGGATCAGTGCCACTAATCCTATCGGGGCTTTTTATTGGAGCCGACTGTGTAAAGCATGCTTTGGAAAAAAAGGCGAAAATAAAAAGGCGATAGCCAGGTTGTGTTTTTTAGCCTCCCTCAAAAGGGATCAGTGCAACTAATCCTGGCTCCGCAAAGGATCAGTGCAACTAATCCTATCGGGCGTTCTATTTGAGCACACTGTGTAAAATCAAGGTTCTCAAGAACAACGAGAACGAGAGACTTTACTTAAATTGTAAGGTCTCAAAGATAATTACGTTGACAGGGCTAAGCCATTTCACATGTACAAAACCCTGCTCCCACTTTTTACGAAGTGAAGTTTGCCTACGCTTAAAGTATTCAGCAAACTGTCATTACATTAAAACTTATGTAGCTAATG
>DASTMJ010000171.1:0-5476 GCA_035714205.1 Flavisolibacter sp.
TGTTGTACATCAAGGTTCAGCTCATTGGTAACAGTTTTTACAACACTTTTAGCATCATCCGTATCGTAAATGGTAAATGAATTGGGATAACCAATGCGATGTGCTTCAGCCCGGAGTATGCGGGCAAATACACTGTGAAACGTTCCTATATATAAATTGCGGGCTTCACGGTTGGCCAAAATATGCTCAACACGTTCTTTCATTTCGGCCGCCGCCTTGTTGGTAAATGTAAGGGCCAGTATATTAAAAGCATCCACACCATTGTCCATCAGGTGAGCAATACGGGTGGTCAGGACTTTGGTTTTTCCGCTTCCGGCTCCGGCTACAATCATCAACGGACCTTCTGTTGTAACCACAGCGTCACGCTGTCGTTCGTTCAATCCCTTCAAATAATCTTGCATCCCGCGAAGGTAGTTTTTTGGGCTTGTTTTTAGTGTAGGATTCTGTCACAAAAATGATAGAGATGTTAAAGAAAGAGAGTTTTTAAAACAGACATCGCCGCCAGGAAATTGTAAAATTGAATTATTTTGAATGATCCAAACACAATTGATACAAGTCATACCCGGTGGGTCATGTGATTTTGTAAATTGCAGCTCCACCATTTCTTAGTCCTTTGAAAAGAAAAATTAAGTATTACCGGCTTACCTGGTTTAAATACGATTTACCTGCAGGTCTTTCAGTATTCCTTGTTGCCCTGCCACTTTGCCTGGGTATTGCCCTGGCTTCCGGTGCCCCACTGTATTCAGGTATTCTATCGGGCATCATTGGCGGCTTGGTTGTTTCTCTTATAAGCGGATCTCCTTTGGCGGTGTCAGGTCCGGCGGCCGGCTTAACTACAATTGTTGCTGCGTCTATTATTTCTTTGGGAGATTTCAGCGTGTTCCTGTTAACTGTTATTGTTGCTGGTATGTTCCAGGTTGTTTTAGGATTGTTGAAGCTGGGCAGCATTGCCAATTATTTTCCGTCATCAGTCATCAAGGGCATGCTGGCAGCTATTGGAATTATCCTGATATCAAAACAAATACCGCTGGCACTTGGTTACGACCAGCCTGATTTTTGGCGCAGTGGATTTTTGCAATTGCTTTCCTATAAAAATTTTTTTGGAAACATAAAAGAGCTCAGTCGTCATACGGCGTTCATTGCCATTCTTATTACCATCGCATCACTTGTGGTGATGATTTTATTGCAAAAAAGCCATTCTAAAAAATGGAAAATGGTACCTGCGCCGCTGGCTGTAGTGGTGTTTGGCATCATTATCAATTATATTTTTCAGCTAATCCCTTCTGTTTCTTCATTACAACAAGCACAACTAGTTTCCATACCAGGTAACTTTTTTTCTGAAATGATATTTGCTGATCTGTCAAAACTGTTTTCTACCATGCAAATTTGGATGGACGGATTAGTGATTGGCTTACTTGCTACTTTGGAAACCTTATTATGTATTGAAGCTATTGATAAGTTGGATGAACACAATCGCATTACACCGGTGAACAGAGAATTGGTAGCGCAAGGTATCGGCAATATGGCCTGCGGGTTGTTAGGTGCCATCCCCGTTACATCTGTTATTGTGAGAGGTGCTGCAAACGTAGATGCCGGTGCCCGTACCAAGCTGTCGGCTTTTACACATGGATTATTCCTGTTATTGGCAGTGACATTGATCCCTTCGTTATTAAGTATGATACCTTACGCTTCATTATCAGCCATATTATTGGTAACCGGGTATAATTTAACCAAACCCAAACTTTACCGGTCGATGTGGAAGCTTGGCTGGAAGCAGTTCCTGCCATTCCTTCTTACCATTATAGTTATTCTTGCAACAGACCTATTGATTGGTGTGAGCATTGGTTTGTTACTTTCTATCTATTTTATTATTCAAAATAATTTCAAAGCGGAGTATAGGGTTACCCAAACGGTTGAAGACGATATAGAAATATTTTGCATCAGGCTCAATTCCAATGTTACTTTTTTAAATAAAGTAAAACTGCGGGATGCCCTTGATAAAATACCCGAAGGAAGTGTGCTTACAATTGACGGGACGCACTGCAACTTTATAGACTATGACATTCTTGAAATCATTAGTGAGTTTGCCAATAAAGCAGAAGACCGAGAGATTACTTTACAGCTGAAAGGCATAAAAAAAGTGAATGTAACTGCCATTCATTAATATTTTTAGCCCGGTTATACAGGATTAACCCCAGTTTATTCACTTAGTATTTTACAGGGTTGTTATAGTCATTAATTTCCGTCTCATAATTAATTGCATGAAATATTATTTGTCCCTCGTGTGCTTGCTCATTTCATTTGCGAGCTTTTCACAAAACGATACCACATCGTATAAAATTTTTCCTGCAATAGAGTTGCAACAGGACTTTGATTCCATGTACCTGCAATTACAGTTGAATCATCCCAACTTGTACGCTAACCGTGATAAAACAGTTGCGGACAAAGAATTTCAACAAATTCGACACCAGTTAAACAAACCAATGAACCGCCTGGAGTTTACCCGGCTCGTTTCTCCTTTTGTAGCCGGCTTTAGTGACGGGCATACTTTTATGGATGTTGATTTTGATAATGAAGATCTGAGGCAATATACAGATGGTGGCGGAAAGTTTTTTCCACTTGGGGTTGCTATTATAAATGATAAGATATTTTGTACTTCTAATACTTTTTCAAAGGGTACTATTCAACCAGGCGATGAAATTCTAAGCATAAACAACATGCCGGTCGGTGTTATCATTCAAAAACTTATTGGGCTGTGGTCTGCAGATGGCCCAGAGAATGCAACTGCAACTGCCCAGCGCCTGTTTTCATACAGCCTCTGGATAGGCCTTGGATGGGGAAATAAAACAGAAGTTGTATTCAACCATACAAACCAATCAGTTTCAGAATTTATAGAAGGCATCAGTAAAGAAGATTTCACAGCTTTGACTTTTAATACAGGAACAGCAGCCCGCCAACTGCATATATTTCATGAGCATAGTCTTGCCGTGGTTGAGATCAATTCTTACAACAATGTAGAAAAATCAAAAAGCTTTATCGACTCTTGTTTTGCAATCATCAAACAAAAGGGGCTAAAAAATATTGCGTTGGATCTGCGCAAAAATGGCGGCGGTAACTCATATATCGGCGATTATTTTCTGGCACATATAACCCGTAAAAAGTACAACACCGTCAGTTCAAAACGGTGGCGTATTGGACCACTGGTGCAATCCCTTTCCGAAAATCATTGGATGAAAAAATTAATTGCAAAGGCAAAAGAACAGTATACACAAGAAGGTGAATACTTCCAGTCTGCTGTGTTTCAACCACAATCGCCTGCCAGCATAAATGATTCTACACTTTATGCCGATGCCAACTTTTTTTTATTAACCAGTGCCCGAACGTACTCCTCAGCACATATGACAGCTCTTGCTGTTAAATGCGGAGGTCTGGGTACAATCATTGGACAGCCAACAGGGGAAAGACTTGACCTTACCGGTGAGATACTTGTATATAACCTGCCACATTCCAAACTTGGTATTGTCATACCCACGGCATCGTACAAAACGGCTTGCGGGAACGGGCAACAGGTTGGTGTACAACCAGACCATTTTGTTCCTCTTGCTGTAGAATCTATTCAAAATGGAAAAGATGCAGAATTAGAAATGTTATTAAAACTAATCAGCAAACAGTAAAACTCAACTTTCAACTCAATATTGTTGCGCTTTATACAGTAATTCGTTTTAATTAAAGATTAAAACGTTGCAGTTCCCTTTGTTGCCGCACCGATTTATGCTGGCTCATCCATATTCATCGGCACAGCCTTTGTAAAACCATGGGTATGAAACATGTGATGATTGCCGCAGTGATCGGTTGTTTGGTAACAACCTCCTGCAACCAGGTAGCCGGTTGGTTTGGAACCAATTCAGATAGTACAAGTGGACAGGAACTGGATAGTAGTTCGTACGCTGCATTTGTGAGAGATGAAAGCATAACCCAGGCAAATGCGTATTCCGATCTTTTTTTAGATAGTACGTCCTTAGAAAAATACATCCAGGATAAAAAAGTAGATAATGAAAATGCAAGGGCTTTGCGAAATTTTTACCTGGTTCGAAACTACCAGTACGCATGGTTTACTACTAATGGTTTAACAGAACAGGGTCGTGGCCTATGGAATTTAAGTTCTGCAGATTCAATAGCCGCACATAAGGATTTTAAAAACCATATGGATAGTTTAGTTGAAAATGATTCGCTGACGATTCCAAATGGCGATACCAGTTTTGTACAAACCGAATTAAGTTTAACTAATGAGCTGATTCAAATTGCACACACAAAAAACAATGGTCTTATAAATGCCTCCAACTTTTATTACCTGGTTCCTTCAAAAAAACAGGATCCTTTGCAAATGGCAGATTCCATCCTAAAAGGCCAAACAGATTCAACCTTATACAAAGGCAATAAACCTTATGCTTCATTAAAACAACAATTGGCAATTTATTTCGAAGCAGCTAAGGACAGTAGCTGGCAGGCATTGTCTTCTGCAGCTAATAACTTGAAAAAAGGCGCTAAGTCAGATGCTGTAACGGCTATAAAAAAACGTCTACAGGTTATTAATGAATACACTACCGCGGATACCAGCAATGTATTTACAGATTCCCTGGAAACAGCTTTAAAAGAATATCAAAAAAGAAATGGTCTTGCACCAACCGGGGTGGTAAATGATTCTTTGATTACGGTTTTGAATATTACACCACAGCAAAGGGTTGAACAGATATTGGTGAATATGAACCGCATGCTTTGGATGCACCCTGTTGAAGACAGCAGCCGTGTAGTAGTAAATATTCCATCATTGATGCTTGAAGTTTTTACAGACAGTGGACATGTAGTTGAAATGCCCGTGATCGTTGGTAAGGAAGGCACCTCAACGCTTATGTTTAATGGCGACATCAGCAAAATTGTTTTCAACCCAACATGGACAATACCTGAAAGCATTGTGAAAAACGAGATCTTACCAAAAATGAAATCGGATCCCGGTTATCTGAAAAAGAAAAATATGGAGATCGTTAGTCAGAACGACAGTATTCCTGTAATTAAACAATTGCCAGGAAAGGATAATGCCCTAGGCAATGTAAAATTCTTATTCCCCAATAGCTACGATATTTACCTGCACGATACACCTGACAAAACTCTCTTCGCCAGAAAAGACAGGGCTTTAAGCCATGGCTGTATACGGGTTGCAGATGCAGAAAAACTGGCTAAATACATTTTAAAGGATCAGTCCGAATGGACGGCGGAAAAAATACGAACGGCGATGACCGGAAATAAGGAACAAACAGTTGAGGTGACAAATAAAAAGCCGGTATATATTACATATTATACCGCCTGGACGGATGAAAATGGTAAGATGAATTTCCGTAACGATATTTATGGTCACGATAAAGAAACGGCAGATCGCATGTTTACCAGGACGGGTTAAATTAATTCTGTTTTAGTGTTT
>DASTMJ010000172.1:0-3593 GCA_035714205.1 Flavisolibacter sp.
AATGACAGTATTGCTAAAGAAATCACGTCAAGCTATAATTTAAAAAGATATACCAGCGAAGACGATCTGATAAAAGCATCTGATGCCATTGACGTAGTTACACCTACGCAATTTCATTTTGATGTATGCGAAAAAGCCATAAAAAAAGGGAAACATGTGTTTGTGGAAAAGCCCATGGCACATACCATGGAGGAAGCCAAAATATTGGTTGCACTGGCAAAAGAATCAAAAATTAAATTCCAGGTGGGACATGTAGAACGTTTTAACCCGGCATTTTTGGCTATCAAAGATGTTGAGCTGAACCCCATGTTCATTGAAGTGCACCGGCTTGCTCAATTTAATCCAAGAGGCACCGAAGTGAGTGTTATACTCGATCTCATGATCCATGACATAGATATTATTTTGAGCCTGGTAAAAAGCGATGTAAAAAATATCTATGCAAACGGTGTTGCCGTTATGACCGAAACACCGGATATTGCCAACGTTCGAATTGAATTCAACAATGGCTGTGTAGCCAACCTTACATCCAGCCGTATCTCCATGAAAAAAATGCGCAAAATGCGTTTGTTTCAAAAAGATGCATACATCGGTATTGACTTCCTGGATAAAAAAACAGAGATCATAAAATTAAAACAGCCGGCAGACGTAAATGTTTTTGCTTTTGATATTGAAACGCCAAACGGCACAAAAACAATAGCCATTGCAAACCCCGAAGTGCCTGAAGTGAATGCCATTCGCAGGGAGTTGGAAGAATTTAAAAATTCCATTGTAAATAATACACAACCCGTTGTCAATGAAATTGATGGTTACAGGGCCATGGAAGTGGCACACCAGATCTTAAATAAAATCAACCAAAACCTACTTGTTTCTTAGCTGAATGCTGCTTAAAAAACATATTCCTTCCTGGTGGTATGCACTCAGCGATTACCTGGCCTCGTCTATGGCTTGGGCATTGTTTTATTTTTTCAGAAAAGATTTCCTGGAAGAACCTTTCACAACAGACCATAAATTTTGGCTGGGTATTATTTTTATACCCGTTATATGGCTGGTATTGTTTGGGTTGATCGGGAGCTATCACTCCATCTATAAAAAATCCAGGCTTACAGAGACAACAAAAACATTTATTGTTGTTTTTCTTGGCAGCTTGTTGTTATTTTTTTTATTGCTGTTAGATGATGCCAAAACAAGCTACAGTTATTATTATACGGCTTTTGCCGTTTTGTTTTTAATTCATTTCCTTTCCATTTTTATTGGACGGCTTATCGTATTAAACCTTGCCAAATGGCAGCTTGATTCAAAAATAATCAGGTTCAGTGCAGTGATCATAGGGAATTACCAGGAAGCTTTAAGCATTTATAAGGATGCAGAAAAAAAGCTGGAGCTGGAAGGGTATTATGTAACACATTTTATACCGGTATCGGCCACCGGAAAAACTACCGGGAACACCTATTTGCAGGAATTGGGGACACTCGATCAATTGGAGCAGTTGATCGACACCGAAAAATTTAAATTGGTAATTATTGCTGTTGATAAACAGGACCAAACACTCATAGAACATATCATCAATCGGCTGTCAGAAAAGGATGTGGCTATCAAAATCAGGGCAAATACGTTGGATATTCTTGCCGGCGCTGTAAGAACAAATAATGTGTTGGGAGCTGTCTTGATCGATCTTCATACCGGGCTGATGCCAGAGTGGCAACAACACATAAAACGGGTAATCGATGTAATGATTTCTTTTTTGGGATTGATCGTCTTATCTCCGCTTTTATTGTATATCGCCATCAAAGTTTCATTATCCTCAAAAGGACCTGTAATTTACAAACAGGAAAGAGTGGGCTACAAGGGCAAGCTTTTCCAATTGTATAAATTCAGATCAATGTATGTAAATGCAGAAGATCAGGGCCCTGCTCTTTCTTCAGACAATGACCCCAGGATAACACCCTGGGGCAGATCCATGCGTAAATGGCGGCTTGACGAATTGCCCCAGCTATGGAACATTTTGAAAAATGAAATGTCGCTTGTGGGTCCCCGGCCTGAAAGAAAATTTTACATTGATAAGATCGTAAAACAATTTCCCATATACAAATACCTGTTGAAGGTAAAACCTGGTTTAACCTCCTGGGGAATGGTGCAATACGGTTATGCTGAAAACATCGAAGGTATGATCCAACGCAGCAAGTTAGACCTGGTGTATATCGAAAACATCTCTCTTTTATTGGATTTTAAAATCCTGTTACATACCCTAAGGATCATTTTCCTGGGCAAGGGCAAATAACCCTTCATTTTATCTCCTTATTTCAGTATTGTCAATTCAAAGTATATTTTTGAAAAAACATTTTCCTTGCAAAAACTATTTTTCCTGCTTATTGCCTCCTTCCTGCACCTGGCCTCTTTTGGTCAATACTGGCAACAACAGGTGAACTACATTATTGATGTAACGTTAAACGAAAAGGATAAGTCACTCGATGGGTTTGAAAAACTAACCTATACCAATCATTCACCCGATACGCTTATCTATATCTGGTTTCATATATGGCCTAATGCTTACAAAAATGACAAAACAGCATTCAGTAACCAACTCCTGGAAAATGGAAATACAGATTTTTATTTTGCAACCAAAGAACAAAAAGGATACATCAACAGGCTTGACTTTAAAGTAAATGGTACAACAGCAAGAACCGAAGATCATCCTCAACATATTGATATCATTAAACTGCTTTTACCAACACCATTGTTACCTGGCCAGGCGATAACTATCACCACACCGTTTCACGTAAAACTTCCCTACAACTTTTCAAGAGGTGGTTATGATGCAAACACTTTCCAGGTTACACAATGGTACCCCAAACCTGCCGTATACGACCATGCGGGCTGGCATCCCATGCCCTATCTGGACCAGGGTGAGTTTTACAGCGAGTTCGGAAATTTTGATGTTAGAATAACAGTTCCAAAAAGTTTTGTTGTAGCCGCTACAGGTAGCCTGCAAAACGCCGATGAAAGGGAATGGCTCAAGACAAGAACAATTACTACTTTCAGATCCCTTTCTAAAAAAACACCTTCAAACAAAAAATCACCTGTAAAAAAAACACGTAGTTTAAAAAAAATAATAAATGAAGGTGCCGCCCCAGCGGAAACCAAAACACTAAATTTTAAGCAGGAAAATGTGCACGACTTTGCCTGGTTTGCGAATAAAAATTTTATAGTTCAGTCAGACACCTGTGTTCTGTCTACAGGCAAAACAATAAATGTATTTTCCTTTTATACCGAAAAAGAACAACCCATTTGGAATAACAGCCTTCAGTATGCCAAAGATGGACTTCGTTTCTACTCAAAACAGGTGGGTGAATATCCTTATAATACAATCAGTGTGGTACAGGGCCCTCAAAGTTTTGGTGGTGGCATGGAATATCCCACCATCACACTTATTGCACCTATAGAAGATGAAAAAGAATTGGACCTCACCATAACCCACGAAATTGGACACAATTGGTTCTATAGCATTTTAGCTTCAAATGAAAGACTCTATCCATGGATGGATGAAGGCCTCAACACCTTCTATGAAAACAAATATTCAGAACAGAAATATGGCC
>DASTMJ010000173.1:0-6247 GCA_035714205.1 Flavisolibacter sp.
TTTTTTATACACGTCCAGATGCATTACATCACCT
This sequence comes from Flavisolibacter sp., assembly GCA_035714205.1. Taxonomy (GTDB): domain Bacteria; phylum Bacteroidota; class Bacteroidia; order Chitinophagales; family Chitinophagaceae; genus Flavisolibacter. The sequence goes on from DASTMJ010000173.1 coordinate 35, forward strand.
GTAAGTTTTACATAGTGGGGCGAACCTGTGTTTAAAATAAAATTGTCGTGATCATTTTTAACTTCACCTACATCATTCATTTTCAAGGCAACCAATCCATCGGGTTGAATTGTTGCCTCATGGTCGCCATCCACAGCTAAAAATTTATACTTGGTTTTTTGTATGCCGCAGTCGTAAGCAAATTTTACAAGACATCTCCCTCCATTACCACACATACTGCTTTCCTTTCCGTCAGAATTATAATATTTCATTTCAAAATCATAACCAGTAAGTGTATTTAATAACATCAATCCATCAGCTCCAATTCCAAAACGCCGGTCGCATAAAAAGTTTACTTGTTCAGATGTTAACGAATTGTATTTGCCTTCCCGGTTATCAATGATTACAAAGTCATTTCCGGTACCCTGGTATTTAAAAAACTCGATTTGCATATGTTATAAATTGCTGCTTATGATCTCCAGTGATTTCCTGATCAACTGGTCAATTAAAGCGTCGCTGTTTGAAGTAAATTGTTTCTGTATACGATTAGCCACTATGGCGCTTAATGATAAACAATGATGCCCCAGGAGTTTGCCAAGCCCATAGATAGCCGCGGTCTCCATTTCAAAATTGGTGATACGGTGCTGGCCAAATGTAAATTCGGTTAATCGGTCTATCAATTGCGGGTTTTGGATCCCTAATCTTAAAATTCTGCCCTGGGGCCCATAAAAACCAGGACAGGTAACCGTAATGCCATGGTGAAAACCATCAACAAAATGTTTTAACAACGATGCGCTGCCAATGGTGATATAAGGATTGCTGACCGCTGCATGTAATTGCGTATGCGTTACAAAAGACTGCAATAGCTGGTGTTCCTGGTCGGTATGTTCCTGGCGGTAATAATTTAAAAGATTGTCGAGGCCAAGCCCATGTGTGGAAGCTACAACCGTGTCTACAGGAATATCGGCTTGCAAAGAACCTGATGTGCCGATGCGGATAATATTGAGAGTGGTAAGGTGTTGCTTAATCTGGCGGGATTCAAAATCAATATTTACCAGGGCATCCAGTTCGTTCAATACAATATCTATGTTATCCGGACCTATTCCGGTAGAGATGACAGTTATTCTTTTTTTGCCAACGAAACCCGTATGAGAAATAAATTCACGATGTTGAAATTTGCATTCTAAAGAATCAAAATAGCGGCTTACCATCGCTACCCGATCGGGGTCGCCAACCGTGATGATTGTGTCGGCTACTTCATCAGGCTTTAGGTTCAAATGATAAACGGCTCCACGTGAATTAATGATCAATTCAGATTCGGCAATTCGCTGCATTTTTCAGAATTGTTAAGCTACAAATGTAGTTCGATTACTTAGTAAAAAAACCCTATTTTCGCACCCGATTCTGAAAGCATATTTGAAGTTTGAAAATATAATTTCTATATTGATTTCAGTTTTTGGTACCGTGGCCGAGGGGCTAGGCTGAGCTCTGCAAAAGCTCCTACAGCAGTTCGAATCTGCTCGGTACCTCACTTCCCGCCCGGCCTTGCCAGGCGGGTTTTTATTTTATGACACAGGAAGAAGAAAAGTTTTTTACTTATTGGGCTGATCAAAGACTCAGGAAAAAACAATTCCTGAGAAAGTTTTCTATTGGTCTGCCCTTAGGTGTACTCCTTGCTGTTGCACTGATGGTAAACTTGTTGTCAGGCTGGTATAAAAAGGCTACCATGGCACTACACAGAGAATCATCCCTTATGCTGGTGATTTTATTTGCACTGGTGTTAATTGTGGTTTTTATTACAATTTTTTCTGCTCATCATCGATGGGATCGAAATGAATCGATGTACCAGGACTTATTGAAAAAGAAAAGTGAAGAAGAAAAATCAATGCAGCAGGTTGAAATGAAATAGCGTCTTAGAACCAAAAATAATATTCATGTTGAAAAAGATCTTATTTGGATTTGTGCTTATATCCTCGCTGGGGGGTTGTTTAAAAGGTAAAGAAAATACGTTTACCTGTACCTATGATGCATGTGCTGTAAAAGCCCCGGATGCAGAGACCCAGGCCGTGCAGGATTATCTTACTGCAAATAATATTACCAATGCCCAAAAACATTGTAGCGGATTCTTTTATATAATTGATAACCCGGGAACGGGTAACGCTCCAACTGCATGCACCGGTGTAAGGGCCACTTATAAAGGGACATTCACCAACGGGGAAGAGTTTGACTCCGGCACAGCCGATTTTGGTTTGAACCAGGTTATTCGTGGCTGGACCAATGGTCTTCCTCTCATTAAGCAAGGTGGAAAGATCCGTTTATTTATTCCTCCAAGTCTTGGTTATGGCGATGAGCCTTATTATGACATTCCGGGGAAATCCATTTTGATTTTTGAAGTGAACCTTGATATTGTTTATTAAAAATTTTACTTCTTCGTAAAGGCTACCTTTGTTAAAACGATTGACTTGTCACACGAAGCAATTTCCGTATTCGATATTTTTAAGATTGGTGTAGGACCTTCCAGCTCACATACCTTAGGACCCTGGCGTGCAGCCCAACGTTTTATAAACGCCCTGGAGGAAAGACAACAGCTGCAAACTGTAACCAATCTTAGGGTTTTACTTTATGGTTCGCTTGCAAAAACCGGTAAAGGACATGGTACTGATGTGGCGGTACAATTAGGTTTGTGTGGTGATGACCCTGTTACGTTCCAGGTAGACCAGATACAGCCCAAAATCGGTGAAATTGCAGCAATGAACAGGCTGGTAGTAGCCGGCAAACATGAAATTCCCTTCAATCCCGCAGAGGATGTTGAATTTCTGATCAGCGAGACACTTCCATTTCATCCTAATGCCTTAAGTTTTCTTGCCTGTTTTCAAAATGGCGACCAGGTTTCTGAAACCTATTATTCTATTGGCGGTGGTTTTGTGGTAAAAGAAGGCGAACAGGAAAATAAACAGGAAATAGTATTGCCCTTTCCCATAAATACCTCGGAAGAATTATTGCATTGGTGTCGGAAAACTGGTCTTTCTATTTCTGAGGTTGTACTTGAAAACGAATCAGCCTGGCGTAATGAAGCAGACACAAAAGCAGGTGTATTAAAGATATGGGATGTGATGCGTGACTGTACTTATCGTGGTTGCCATACAACGGGTACGTTGCCAGGTGGCTTGAATGTAAAACGAAGAGCCGCGGATCTGAATAAAAAATTACTGAAAGGCAAGACCTATGACACGCAGGAAAGCTGGTTTAGTGCCATCAGGGAAGGAGGAAATTCATTTCAATACATACTAGACTGGGTAAGCTGTTTTGCTTTAGCCGTAAATGAAGAAAATGCTTCGTTCGGCAGGGTAGTAACCGCTCCAACAAATGGTGCTGCAGGTGTTATTCCTTCCGTGCTGCATTATTACCGTGTGTTCCATGAAAATATTACAGAAGAAAAAGTCATTCAATTTTTATTAACGGCCTCTGAAATTGGATGCATATTTAAAAAAGGTGCAACTATTTCTGCGGCCATGGGTGGATGCCAGGCAGAAATTGGTGTGTCCTCAAGCATGGCGGCGGCTGCACTAACCGAAGCCCTTGGTGGATCTCAAAGACAGGCACTGATGGCAGCAGAAATTGCAATGGAACATCACCTGGGCATGACCTGCGACCCCATTGCAGGTTTGGTACAGGTGCCCTGTATTGAAAGAAATACCATGGGAGCTATTAAAGCCATAACTGCCTCGCAACTCGCCTTACAAAGTTCTCCTGATTTTGCAAAAGTTTCATTGGATGCTGTGGTAGAAACCATGTGGGAAACAGCGCTGGATATGAACAGTAAATACAAGGAAACTGCTGAAGGTGGATTAGCCGTCAATATTCCATTAAGTCTGAGCGAATGTTAACAACCTTTTTATTTCACCAATTTATTCAAGCCGGATCATAAATTTTCCTGAATGAACAGTAGTCAGTTCTCCATTAGTTTTTAAAACCTGGCCGGAAAATGTACCTATTGCTGTTCGTGTTTGGTGAATATAATTTCCAATGGTTACAGAGAAATTAATGGCCTGGTCATTTATAAAAATGTGTGTGGCGCCAACATTGTCGTAATAATAAAAGGCAACACGATTGGTAGTGATGTTGTAATGATCCCTGTCAAACTTTACAGGGTCAAAGAAAACAGACATTACTATACCGGTGTCATCAGAACAAGCCGATGGACCGAAGAAGGTAAAAACAGTACGTTCCGGGTTGATGATGGCTGTATCCACTTCACCGCATAAAAAATTATTCGTCGATTTGAAATGCCATTTCCAATCAGTAATTGTTGCTGTACTATCGCATTCTTCACATATGGAAAAGGGTGGTTCTGTTGGAACAATGATCAATGTATCCTGGCTGGCAGTAGTATCAGCTCCTTCAAAACTATATTCCTTTGCACAACCCGAACCATGGATCCATAAAATAGGTACAAGTAAGATTAGAACAATAATATGCAAGAGCCTTGCTGCTATCATGTTTGACGCTTCCTTATAAATATACAAGAACCGGGGTGTCTGCTGAAATCCATGATACCGGCAGTCAACCAGTATTAATATTCCTTCACAACATTGTATAAGGTATCCCGTTCTACAGGCTTCCTGTTCACTTGTTTAATGAGGGTTACTATTTCTTCAGTACTCATTGCCGGTGTTTGTTCTTCAGAGCCAGCCATTGAGTAAATTTTAGTGGTGTCATCTATGGTTCCATCAATATCATCAACACCAAATGCAAGCGTAAGTTGTGCATTTTTTCTACCTAACATTGGCCAGTAAGCTTTCAGGTGTGGGAAATTATCCATGTATAAACGGGCAATGGAATACATCTTAAGATCTTCAACCAGACTAACCTCGGGAACATGGCTCATGTCATTATCACCATTCCTGAACTTTAGAGGTATGAATGTATTGAAGCCCCCAGTTTTGTCCTGTAATTGCCTTAGTCTTTCCATGTGATCAATACGGTGTTTATATTTTTCAATATGCCCGTACAACATGGTGGCATTGCTATGCATACCTGCTTTGTGTATGGCTTCATGAATTTGTAACCATCCTTCTGCATCCACCTTATCGGCACAGATCTGTTGTCTTATTTCTTCATCAAAAATTTCAGCGCCGCCACCAGGAATAGAATTTAACCCGGCGTCTTTTAAGATTTGAACACCTTCTTCAATACTAACCTTTGCTTTGCGAAACATATAATCAAGTTCTACTGCTGTAAAAGCTTTAATATGCAGATCGGGGCGATGCGCTTTTATATTCTTTAAAAGGTCAGCAAAAAAATACAGGTTCATTTTAGGATGCACACCACCAACAATATGCACTTCTGTTTCTGGTTTCCCATCGTATTTTTTTACGATGTTCATCATGTCCTCCAGGCTTAGTTCCCAGCCCTCTTCACGGTTGGCATATAATCGGGAATAGGAACAGAAGTTACATGAGAACACACAAACGTTAGTAGGTTCAATATGAAAGTTTCGGTTGAAAAAGGTGGTATGTCCATGCAGCTTTTCTCGAACATGATTGGCAAGAGCACCAACAAAAGGAAGCGATGCTTCTTCAAAAAGCAATAATCCTTCCTGGGCATTTATGCGTTCTCCGTTATAAATCTTACCTGCAACGGATTTCAAACGGGTATCCTGGTTTTTAGAAACGACCAGGTCTGAAACAACTTCCATCATAACTAATATTTGCGCAGCAAAGGTAGGATAGGGTTCCGTTACTTTCACCTGTTTAACATAAGCGGCTGTTACTGATCTTCATCAGTTTTAAATGAATAGGGAGATTTGATAGCTATTACAGTTAAAACTTGATTACCTGGTCTGCAAACGTTTTGGAGATATTAAAATATTCAACACGAATAAAATAAACGCCAGCAGGTTTCCCAAACAAATCGATAGGAATGTACTTATCAGCATTGTTGTTATATTGGCGACTCCACATTAATTGTCCAACTGAATTGTAAACTGTTATAGAACGTAAATCTGTTGGCTGCTCATAGTGCCAAAGTGCAAATGTTTCCCTGAACGGATTGGGTAAAATGAGGTAACCTCTTTTTTTCAGTTCTTCAGGAACGGATGTTGTTCTAAAGTTTACATTATCTATAAAAATATTGTTCTCGAAATTATTGGTAACTCTGAAAAATACCTGTAGCGGACTCTGATCTGCAAAATTACTCAGATCAATTTGTTCGTTGCGCCATTGACCGGTGGTG
>DASTMJ010000174.1:0-7945 GCA_035714205.1 Flavisolibacter sp.
CCAGGGAAGTGCTTTTGTACCCATGCCCTCAAAACTTCCCGGCCTTGTCCGGGGTTTCCAAATACCAGCACGGAGCATATCAACCTTTCCCGTGTTAGCAAGACGGGTAGCCGTTTCCAGCACCTGTTCTTCAGTTTCTGCACTGCATGGCCCCGAAATGATCAACGGACGTTTGTTCCATTTATCCATTACCAACGCTGCATTTGTGGTTTCACTTGTTTGCATGTTTAATTATTTTTTCGTCGTTATAAATTCTATTTAGCTTTTGTTGTGTCACTCACTTGTACTGTAAGAATTCTATTCAGCCACGTGATGCAACCGGTTTATTTAAGTATCCTTTTTATTTTATTGGCATTTTCAATAAGTTCCTGCAAATAATCGTAGTTCTCTTTTTCCAGGCAGGCTTTGAATTTTCGCAACTGGCTTAAATGTTCATTCAATACATCCAGTACATTTTCCCTGTTTTGCATAAGCACCGGTACCCACATTGCTGCATTACTTTTTGCCAATCGAACCGTACTTTCAAAACCGGCACTGGCCAGTTCAAAAATGGCATCTTCCTCTCTTTCTTTTTCCAACACAGTATTAGCCAATGCAAAAGATGTTATGTGTGAAATATGACTGATGTAGGCAACGTGCAGATCATGCTCCTCTGCATTCATATATACCAGGTGCATTCCAAGTTGCCCGTATAATTTTTCTACCAATTCAACGGCATCTTCATCGGCTGATTCTTTTTCGCATATTACCGTGGCTTTGCCTGCAAAGGCTCCATGTACGGCAGCCTGGGGCCCACTGTATTCTGTACCCCACATAGGATGTGTGGCTATAAATCGTTTTCTATTGGGGTGTTGAGCAATAGTTTGTAATATTCCACCTTTTATAGAACCTACATCCATTACAACCTGCTTGACTGTTTTGTCTAAAATGTATGGCAGCATTACTTCTGCTGCATTAACAGGAATGGCCAAGACAATTAATTCTGATTGGCTGACGGCTGTATCCAGATCTGTTATTTCATCAACAAGCCCTAACTCCAGTGCTTTTTGAGCATGGGCTTCATTTTCTTCCACACCAATAACTTTACTGGCAAGTTTTTTTTCTTTCAATGCCAGGGCCATTGAACCGCCAATCAATCCTATGCCAATGATGGTAACGATCATTATTTATGTACTGTACTTTTTGAGATTCGGTTAATTGATTCTGTTAGTTTTTCTTCCGTGCTACACAAACTAACTCTAATGTATTTTTCTCCTTCACTGCCAAATATGCCACCAGGTGTTATAAAAACCTTTGAGTTCTGTAATACCATGTCACTTAATTCAAACCCTGATGAAAATGCAGACGGAACTTTTGCCCAGACAAATAATCCTACCTGGTCCTTGCTGTAAAAACATTCCAAAAGATCTAATAGTTGAAATACTTTTTCCCTTCGTTTTTTGTAATTAGTATTCAGCTCATCAAACCATGACTGGTCCAGGCTTAATGCTTTTGTTGCAGCTAACTGCAATGGTAAAAACATTCCACTGTCCATGTTTGATTTAAACCGCAACACTTCATCAATACGTTCTTTGGCACCACAGAGCATTCCCACTCGCCATCCGGCCATGTTATGGGATTTGCTGAGGGAATTTAATTCGATAACTACATCTTTTGCACCCGGAGTATTCAGTAAACTTTGTGGCTGATCATTTAAAATAAAGCTATAAGGATTATCGTGACAGATCAGGATATTATATTTCTTGCCAAAGACAACCAACTTTTCAAACAGCTGTTTGGAAGGCAATTGACCTGTGGGCATGTGCGGATAATTCACCCACATTAACTTTACTTTATCGAGGTCTCTTTTTTCCAGTTCTTCAAAATCAGGCTGCCAGTTGTTATTTTCTTTCAGATCATAATTAATGCATGTACCACCTGCCAGTTGTGTTGCGCTACGGTAGGTAGGATAGCCTGGGTTTGGGACAAGTACTTCATCACCTTCGTTCAGGTAGGTCATGCTGATATGCATGATTCCTTCCTTCGATCCTATAAGTGGCAAGATCTCGGTGTTGGCATCAAGTTCAACATTATACCATTGTTTATACCAATTGGCAATTGCCTGGCGCAGGACCAAAATACCTTTATAGTTTTGATAGGCATGAACATTAGCTTTACTGCTTTCTTCACCTAAAGTTTCAATAACAGTATGGTGTGGTGGCAGGTCAGGACTTCCAATTCCCAAATTAATCACCTGTACACCGCTTTTATTTAATTCATCGATTTCTCTGAGCTTTTGAGAAAAATAATATTCACCAATACCATGTAATCTTTTTGCCAGTTGCGGGTTCATACGTTGTTACTTTGATTGACCATTTTTATAAACACCAAATATTTTGATGGATTGTGTTATCCCCTCAATGTTTTTGATAACAGAGTTGAATTGTTGCCTGGTTTCAAATTCAAGATCTGCATGAAAATTATACTTCCAGTTACTCCCGGGAATCGGAAAACTTTGCAGCTTACTTAAATTAATGCCGCCATCTGCAATTCGCGTTAAAACTTTTGCGAGGCTCCCCTTTGAGTGATCGGTTTGAAAGCTGATAGATGCTTTGTCTGCGTCATCATAATTCGTCGCTTCTTTTTGCAAAACTAAAAAACGTGTATAGTTATATTTTTCAGTATGAATGTTTTCGGCAAGAATGGTAAGGTTAAATAATTCCGCAGCCAGTTTACCGGCTATGGCAGCGGTATGTTTGTTTTTACGCTGTGAAATTCTTTTGGCACTGAGAGCGGTATCTTCTGTTTCAACCAGTTTCCAGTTGTGGGTTGCTAAGAACTCAATGCATTGTTGAATGGCCATTGGATGCGATTGTACTTCTTGTATATCTTCCAGTTCAACCCCATGATTAACTAACAAATGTTGTTTGATAGGCAAATACACTTCGCCTATTATTTTGAGATTTGATTTTTGCAGGAGGTTGTAATTGGGAAGAATGCTGCCTGCAATTGAATTTTCGATGGCCATTACGCTGGCATCGGTTTCACCGTTTTTGGTCAGTTCAATTACCTCCCGAAAAGTAGCACATGGTGCAACGGAAACTGTTTTACCAAAAAACTGTTGAGCAGCAATCTGGTGAAAACTGCCTTCAAAACCCTGTATCGAAACATTTTTGTTCATAGTTATAAAACAAAAATCCCGACCATTTTGGCCGGGATCTCTTATGCTGAATTGGTTTACTAATTATTCAACAAAAGCACTCCCGGCTCCTACTAAAATAGAAGTAAGTAAAATAGCAACCGTATGCTTTTGAATTTGTCATGAAGTAACAAATATAAAAATCAATTTAAAAGAAAAAAATTATTTTATCAATTGACGGGACCAAAGGCGATTTAAACCCTTCACCGGTAGTTGAAGCTTTTCCTTTAGTGTGTTATCTTCTTACAGAATCAGCTTCGTTCATTCGTATTCTGCGGCCCTTATATTTTTTGCCGTCAATTGATTGGATCATTTGATTGGCAGCATTTTTATCAATTTCAATCCAACTGTTCATTTCTTTCATATCAATCCGGCCCAAAACCTCTTTATTCAGGTCACTCATATCTAAGATGAACTGCAGGAAGCTGGCTTTATAAAAACCATCCTTCGTGCCCAGGTTTACAAATAGTCTTGTAGACTGGCTGTTACCACCAAATTCTCTTCCCCTGGTATCCCGTCTTCTTTCACCACCACGGTCTCCCCTGCCTTCTGTCGTTTGTCTACCCCTTTCATCGCGTCGTTCCCTTGCGTTTAGGTCTTCAGCATTTTCATAGTAACGTAAAAAGCGGTCAAATTCAAGAGCAGCCACCCTTTTCAGCACTTCATCTTTACTTACATCTGCAAATTTTTCCTGCAGCATTGGCAAATAGGTTTCATAATCGCCGTGGCTGATATCGGCCTGCAGCAACTTGTCCATAAAGTAAAAAAATTGCTTCCTGCAAACGTCTTTACCTGAAGGAATTTCAAGTTTATGGAATGGTACCTGCACCATTTTTTCAATCTGGCGGATACGGAAGGTTTCTCTTGAATGCACAATGGACATACATACACCTGTTTTACCTGCCCTGCCTGTACGACCGCTTCTATGTGTATACACCTCAACATCATCGGGCAGTTCATAGTTGATCACATGGGTGATTCCCTGTACATCAATCCCTCTTGCCGCCACATCGGTGGCTATTAGTAACTGTAATGTTTTTTCGCGAAACTCGTCCATAACCTTATTTCGCTGGGCTTGGGTAAGGTCGCCGTGAAGGGCATCAATATCGTAACCTTCCCGTGTAAGTTTTTCAGCTATTCCCTGTGCATCAGCTTTTGTACGGGTGAAAATGATTCCGTACATACCAGGATTAAAATCGATCAAACGTTTTAGAGCCTCATAGCGGTGTTGTGCAGAAGCTACATAAAACTGGTGATCAACGTTTTTATTAGCCGTATTCATTTTACCTACAGTAATCTCTGTAGGCGACTGCATATATTTTTTACTTACCCTGCGTATCTCAGCCGGCATAGTTGCACTAAATAGCCAGGTACTATCGCGTTGAGGTGTATTTTGTAAAATGAATTCAATGTCTTCCTGGAAACCCATGTTCAACATTTCGTCGGCTTCATCCAGAACAACATATTTTATTTTCTCCAGGTTGATGGCTTTTCTTTCAATCAGGTCGATCAGGCGACCTGGGGTTGCAACTACGATCTGCACTCCACGACGAAGATCACGGATCTGCATAGAAATAGATGAGCCACCATAAACGGCTACAATGAAAATACCGGATAGGTGTTTTTTGAACAACTCCATTTCTTTTTCTATCTGTAAACACAGTTCCCTGGTAGGACAAATAACAAGTGCCTGAGGATATTTTTCTTTACTGTCAATCAGTTGTAATAAGGGAAGTCCGAAGGCGGCCGTTTTGCCGGTCCCGGTTTGGGCTAACCCTATAAGATCTTTAGTTCCGGATAACAATACCGGTATGGCTTTTTCCTGGATGGGTGTTGGTTGAGTAAAACCTAGTTCATCTACGGACTTTAATAATTTTTCCTGTAAGCCTAACTCTTCAAACGTACTCATAAAAAAATTTGTGCAAAGGTAAAGGCTGAAAGCCGGATTGGTAGAGGATTAGCACGAATTTATTAAAACCTGTTTCCAATCATTGTCAATCTGAGCTAAATTTTGAGAAACAACGAACCCTGGCTCCCTGCCAAAAGAAATATATTCAAAAAATAAGCCATCCTGCAAAAGCAGGACGGCTTCTAACGATTGCTTGCCATATATAAAAACTTTGACTTTACAGTTATAGCGGCAAACAGCTAAAACCGGCAATTATTTGCTGGTAGTATCAGTAACAGTTGTAGTTGATGTAGTATCAACAACGGTAGAAGTTGTGTCAACCATTGTAGATGTAGTATCTGTAATAGTTGTGTTAGTAGTTGTAGTTGTGTCAGTAGTAGTTGTTGTTTCACTTTCATTGTTACAAGCAACTAATGAACCGGCGATAACAATAATTCCAAGGATCTTTTTCATGTGATAAACTTTAAAATTGGTTAAATAGTTATAGATTAATTTTTAATTGAGTCTTTTTTAGCTTCAATAGTAGAGTCGAATTTTTCTTTCAATTCTTCCTTCCTATCCTTTAAAGAATCGATTTTAGCCTCTGTTGTAGAATCAACATTCTCCAACAAAGTGTCTTTTCTTTCCTCCAGCGAATCCACTGCATCACCGGTAGTACCGGCTTCGTTGTTACAAGCTGTAATTGAGGCCGCTACCAAAAGGGCAAACAGAATTTTTTTCATATTTATTACTTAATCTTTACGGTTTAAAGAATCTAATTTTTCAATCGCTTCTTTCTTTTGCTCGGTAGTGGAATCAATCACATCCTTTTTTACATCTGCTGTAGAATCAATAACTTCTTTCTTTTCGTTTGCTATTGAGTCCAGCGAATCTTTTGCATCAGCTGCGGTTTCAGCACTATTATTACAAGCTGTAAAGGCGAAAGCCACTGCGAAAACAATAAATAACTTTTTCATGGTTTGTTTTTTAGTTAATAGTAGTATCTGACTGTTGAGTTGAATCCCGGCGTTCCAGTTTTTCTTCAATCCTGTTCTTAATGTCCCTGGCTTTTTCTTTAGTTGAATCCCATATGCGTTCTGCTGAAGAATCAAATTTTTCGCCAATCGAATCAATTTTTGCTCCGGCTGAAGAACCATTATTGTTACAGGACATAAAGAAAAGAACCGAACACATCGCTAAAAACCACCTGTTCATAAAATCCTCATTGTAATGGGATTAATACCTTTTCCTGCAAAAGGTAACCCACCCGGCACAAAATTTTTTTTTAACACCTGCAATGGGTTACTATTTTTAGATTTTGGTATTAAAAAGGGATTATTGAAAACAGAGCATAACGAAAAGTCATTACTCCAGGGATTAGCCAGCAATGATAAACGGGCCATTGAAACTATTTACCGGGAAAATTTTAATATCGTTCAGGCATTGGTAGTTAACAATAATGGCACTGCAGAAGATGCAAAGGATGTTTTCCAGGAGACAATGATTGTACTGTATGAAAAAGTTCAGTCCGGTAGTTTTGAACTGAACTGTTTGATAAAAACTTTCGTCTATTCAGTAAGCCGGCGATTATGGCTTAAAAAACTGATGTTGCAAAACCGGTTCAGTTTATCAGAAGGTCACGAGGAAATTGTAAGTGTAGATGAAGATGTAGATGAACATGACCGGAGAAACCTCCAGTTTGTGATGATGGAAAAAGCGATGAGTGGATTGGGTGAACCGTGTAAAAGCTTGCTGGAAGCTTTTTATTTACAGAAAAAAACCATGCAGGACATTGCTGCTGTTTTTGGATATACCAATGCAGAAAATGCCAAAACACAGAAGTATAAATGCCTGGTGCGGTTAAAAAAACTTTTCTTTTCGAAATATAAAAATGAGTCGATCTGATGGAGGATATTAAAATTTTAGAGGCCGTTGAACGCTACATTTCAGGAAATATGACCCCTGATGAAAGGGTATATTTTGAAAGTTTGCGTAAAACCAACCCTGAAATAGACCAGGCTGTTGTTGAGCACACCTTCTTTTTGCAGCAAATGAACCGCTATGATGAAGTAAGGAAACTACAAGCTACCCTGAATGAAACACATATTCACCTGGCGGAAAAAGGACTGATCAAATCACCGCGCTTAAAAGGAAATGCAAAAATTGTTTATTTATACAACAGGTATAAAAAAGTGGCAGCTATTGCAGCCTCTATTGCAGGCATAACAACCCTGACCATCAGTGCCCTGGTATGGTCCGTTTCTCCGGGTAAACCAACACAGGAAGTCCAGGCATTGCGCCGGGAGCTGAAACAAAGCATATCACAGCTTGAAAGCAAGAACAATGAATTAAACCAGAAGATAGAGATCGTTAAAGACCAGGCCCAGGTTCCTTCAACTGCACCAATTGTTGTGTATAAAAGCGGCGGTACGGGTTTTTTAATTGATAATAAAGGATTCCTGGTTACCAATCAGCATGTGATTGAAGGCGCCAGACATGTAGCGGTACAGGACAATAATGGATTAGACCTAAAGGCAGAAGTGGTTTATAAAGACATGCAACGCGATATTGCTGTTTTAAAGATCACGGATAAAAGATATAAATCCCCGGGTGCCATTCCATATTCTGTAAAACGTTCTGGTGGCGACATTGCAGAACCCATATATACCCTTGGTTATCCCCGCAACGATATAGTCTATGGCGAAGGTTATCTTTCGGCAAAAACCGGTTTTAATGGTGATACCTTAAGCTGCCAGATAACCGTGCCGGCCAACCGTGGAAACAGCGGAAGCCCTATTTTAAACAAGAATGGAGAGATCATAGGTATATTAAGTGCTAAACAAAATACAGCTGAAGGTGCCGTATTTGCCATCCATTCC
>DASTMJ010000175.1:0-5389 GCA_035714205.1 Flavisolibacter sp.
CCCTACTGGTAGACTTGTTGGACGTGGAACAGGAAAGCAAGAAAAGGATGCAGCCATATATTAAAAAGCGTATAAATACGGTGTTCATGCGTATATCGCAGCAATTTATTTGCCACTATAAATAATCAATTGTAACGATTATCTTGGCTGTTGATCCAATATGATGAGCAGGAAGAAAGTTCCATACAACAAAGCTGGGCGCCAGATAAACATACTTACAGGCCTTTCATCCAAGCCTTAACGTTATTTAACCCCCCTTCACTTTGTTTGCGAATATCTTCGTACTCACATAACCAGGCTTATGAAGAATCTATACATACTTCTGTTTGCAGTGCTTTTGGGCTTCAATTCGTCAGCTCAAAAAGTTCATGGAGTTGTAAAGGGAATTTTGCAGGATTCACTTTCTTCCACCCCTTTGGCCGATGCAACCGTATCTGTAATTCGTTTGCAAGATTCAGCATTGATATCCTTCACGCTTACTTCTCCCAATGGCAGTTTTGAAATCAAAAACCTTGATGCAGGCAACTATGATCTGATGGCTTCTTTTACCGGTTTGCAAACTATAAAAAAACAATTTTCTATTAGTAGCATAAACAAAGTTGCAGATCTGGGCATTGTTAAATTAGATCGTTTTTACAAAAGCATGCAGGAAGTGGTAGTACACGAAGCGCCGGTAAAAATTAATGGCGATACACTGGCTTTCCGTGCAGATGCGTTTAAAACAAAACCTAATGCCACGGTAGAAGATCTGTTAAAAAAATTACCCGGTGTGCAGGTTGACCGGGACGGCCAGGTAAAAGCACAGGGAGAAAATGTTCAGAAGGTGTATGTGGATGGGAAAGAATTTTTCAGCAACGATCCAAAGCTGGCAACTAAAAATCTTACTGCCGATATGGTTGACCAGGTAGAATTATTTGATGATATGAGTGAACAGGCTAAATTCAACCGCATTGATGATGGCAGCCGCAGCAAAGCCATTAACCTCAAATTGAAAAAAGATAAGAAGAAAGGAGTTTTTGGAAAAGCTTATGCAGGCTATGGAACTAAAGACCGGTACGATGCAGGTTTGAATGCCAATATATTTAAAGGCGCTACACAAACTTCAATAATTGCTAAAGCAAATAATACCAATAACATCGGTTTTTCATTTTCAGATATGATAGGCATGTTTGGCAGTGGCGGAATGGGTGGTGGTGGTTTTGGTGGCGCCATGGGTGGCGGCGGTTTTAATATTGTTCGTGGCGGACCGGGTGGTGGTGGCGGCGGAATGACTGGTGGGTTAGGCGGGCTAAACCTGGGTACTACAGGCAGCGGTATTACCAAATCATCGCAGTTTGGTTTGAATTACCGTGATACGTGGAGCAAATATTTTGATGTGAATGGAAGTTATTTTATGAATCATGTAAATACTGAAAACCTCCGGTCAAGTTACCGCACAACCTTTTTGGCTGACTCCACATTGCTTACCGATGATGTAACCCGATCAAAAGCAGAGAATGATAACCACCGGCTAAACATGAACCTGATCTATACGGTAGATTCATTCAACTCAATTATTTATAATCCTAACATAAGTTACCAGAAAACATATAACAACTATACACTGGACACCTTTTCAACCTATGCACAAAAAGCCGATGTAAAATATCTTGCCAATGAAAGCCGTACATTAAATGAGAGTGAAGGCGATGGGTTAAATTGGGTAAATAACCTGATCTGGAGAAGAAAATTCCGAAAAGCAGGCAGAACGCTTTCGGTAAACCTGTCCGGTACTTATGGACAAACGCAAAGAGAAAATAATTCTGTGATCAACTCAAAATTTTATGATCAATCCGGAACATTGTGGATGGACCGCGCAACCGACAATCTGAATCTAACAGACAACACCACAAAAAATTACAGTGCCGGGTTCTCGTACACCGAGCCGATTTCAAGGGATAAGATACTTGAAATAAACTATAATCGCACTGATAACCGCAGTGAATCGGACAGGGAAATATTAAGTAATGCGGGTACGGGAAAATATGAAAGGATCGACTCCAATTATTTCCGCAACAGAACACAGTGGGACCGCTTTGGAACCAACCTTCGTATTGTGAAGAAAAAGTACAATTATCAGCTGGGTATTGCTGTACAAAAAACAAGTTTGGAAAGCAATAATTTATCAAGGCAAAATTTCATCAATCAAAAATTCACCAACCTGTTCCCTACAGCCTCATTTAACTACCAGTTTGCACGCAGCCGAAGCCTGCGTTTTAATTACAGGGGTAGCACAAGACAACCCTCCACAACCCAGTTGCAGGACATTGTGGATAGTACTTCTTATCCTAATCTGTACAAAGGAAACCCGGGTTTGAAACAGGAATTTTATAACAACATCACGCTGAGTTATAACTTTTTTGATATTATAAAGTTCAGAAACCTCTTTGCATTCATTACTTTCAACAATACGCAAAATAAAATAGCCAATTCCATTACACAACTTCCGGGAGGTGTGCAGTTTACAACTCCCGTAAATGTAAGTGGTGCCTTCAGTGTAAATGGAACGTTTAATATTGGTTTTCCAATTCAAAAGCTGAAAGGCGGCAATTTTAATACAAATACTCGTATTGGTTATAACAGGGATGTGAACCTGCTTGATAATATTAAAAACTTTACCAACAATTTCAATGTTGGTGAAGATCTTCGCCTGAGTTATAATTATAAGGAAAAGCTGGACATGGGTATCGGGGCCAGCGTATCGTATAACTCAATAAAGTATACAATTCAGTCCCGGAACAATACCAATTATTTTACACATAGTTATACCGCGGATATAACCTACACCATGCCTGCCGGATTTATACTTTCAACTGATTTTGATTATACACTCAATACCGGTCGTTCAGATGGGTTCAACCAGAATTATGCAATATGGAACGGAAGCCTGGCTAAGGAAGTATTCAGGAATAAAAAAGGTGAAATAAAACTATCCGTTTTTGACATCCTGGATCAGAACCAGGCTGTTACACGTAATGTTGTCAACAACTACATCGAAGATGTACAAAGCAGTGTGCTGAACCGGTTCTTTATGCTTACGTTCACTTATAAGCTAAACAGGATGGGCGGAAGAAATATGCCGGCTGTAATGGAAAGGGCAACAAGAGGAATAAGAATAACTCAATAAAACAATAACCCCTCGTAAGAGGGGTTATCTATTAATAGGTACCTTTCTTTTTTGGTACGAAGCTTCGGGCTACTGTGGATCTTCCAAAAAGCAGCACACCCAAAATCGATTTTGTAAATCGCCACATGTTGAAAGAAGGCTCATAATACTGTTTGTAAATTTTAACCTCCTGGCGGGCATGGACAATGTTTCTGTTTTTCATGTTGGATGATTTTAAAAAATTGTGGAAAAACTGTGAAGAAAGTTAGAGTTTTCTATTGATAAAACAAAGCTTTTATATATTTTGGCGCTTAAATATTGTTAAAATCCCTGCTATGAAAATCCCAAAAAACTGCTTACTTGGCTTCGCGTGCCTTATTTTGGCCCTTCAAACCCGTGCCCAGCTTAGACTTCCGGTTACCAACAATGATCTGCGTAACAATCTTGAAAAAGTTATTGCTGATTTCCCCAACGCATTAAATTCTATTAGAGGAGATGTAGTTGCCAACAATCCGCAGACTATTGAATATGCTACTTTGCTTCAATTTGAAGGTGCAGAAGAAAATACCATAACACAGTACATTTCCAACAAGCCTGTTTACAGCTGGCAGGCAATTGTGTTAACGACCGAGGATTTTGAGGAGGCCAGTAAAAAATACAAATGGCTGTATAACCAGTTAAAGGTTATGACCATAAAAATTGAAGACGGTTATTCCTTTAATTTAAATGGCGAGTATGAGGCACCAACTGATACAAAAAAGTTTAGTACCAGTACATTTCGACTGACACCTGCTTCTACACATTTACCAAAACTTAAAATAGAAGCGGGTTTACAGTTCTATTTTCCCGAATGGAAAGTAACCTTAACGGTGTACCAGAAAGAAAGAGAAGACAATGAAAAGGGCGATGTAATTGATGAATAATTGAATCAAATATACCTGCCATAAAAAAAGCTCCCGGCCATCGCACCAGGAGCTTTTTTTTAAAAGAGCTATTAATTTATCCTCATTCTGAACGTTCCATTGCCATTGCCTGCAGGCATATTTTTCCGCATCTCTTCAATTAGTTTTTGCCTTTCTAGGACAAATTCAGCAGCGGTAACTTTCTTACCCTCTTTAGGTTCTTTTATCTTACCTACATTCACTTTGGAGGATATTTCCAAAGCCTTGAATACTGTTTGGCCGTTGTTGATGTCAAGTTCAAGGATGGCACCTGGTAGCTGGCCCTGGACCCCTGGTCCTACCGGAACAGGTATATCGGTTGTAAACCATGCTATTACAACAGATGTGTCAATAATTTCCTGTCGCTTCATCTCACCATTTTCCATCGTCATTTGATTTCGGGTTGAAATGCGTTGGCCAATAGCTTTGCGTGTAGTATGATTCAAAATGGTTTTGGTTTCATCTGTCAGTTTCCAAAACTCTTTTTTTATACTATCTGTTACCAGGAAGGTTCTGTCCATTATTTCCCTTTGATCGGTTCGTGTACCACTTTCAAAATTATGATAGGAGATCTCGTTGGTTCCGGCCATTCTCAAAACAACTCCACCACTTGAAAAGGTACCAGGATCTTCATTATTGGCATTTGGTAAAAACTGCCATAAAGATTGATTATTGCCAAATAAAAGCTCAAACTGATCGGTTCTGGATTTTGGTAATTGGGCTGCTACGTCCGGATCACCGCCAAACATACGCACCGGCAATTGCATGGTACGTTCATATATAATTTGTCCCTCTTTCAGTTGTGCACGTGCTACTAAAGAAAAACCAATACAGATAAAAAGTATAATTTTTTTCATCACAAAGCATTTACTTTCAAAAGTAAAATTCTCGATTTGTACACCTTGTTAATACACGTTGCAACTACGTTAATAATGGTTAAATCAGGTATGAACGGTAAATGAAAAGGGTAATTTTGTTTGAATGCGAACACTAAGAAACATAAAGTGGCTACCCATATTAATGGGGTTTACCATATTGGCAATTGCTGCTTTCCAGTTTTATTGGCTTAAGAAAGCATACCAGAGGGAAGAACGTAACCTTGAGATGCGTACCAATATGATGTTTCGGGAAACTGTTTTTGCATTACAGGGCGCTAAATTAAAGCTGGATAAAGTGCTTTCTGATTCCTCCGCAACCAGAGTTTTTATAAGGGAGAGTGCCCCGCAAAAAAGAAAATTTCGTAATAATGCACCTGATCAAAAAGTAGTTAATCTTGTAGACATTGTAACAAAAAAAGTAAAAG
>DASTMJ010000176.1:0-2838 GCA_035714205.1 Flavisolibacter sp.
ATTTTACTTTTTTTATAGTGGATCTTAACAAATGAAGCTGGTTCCCTGTGTTTTTCCTCACGGGGTCATCAGTGGTTTAGGATTTATACTTTACATTAAGCATTTACATTTTCATCTACCAGCTTTTCTGCAAGCCATAAGAGTTCTTTAGTAAATAAATCAACGGTTTTCTGAAAAGCCGGATCAAGCAGGTTGCCGTTTGCATCAAACTTCTTATCAATATGCGGAGTGATCAGCATATAGGGCGAGGGCAGGCCAAATAGTGCCAGCACAAACTGCTGCAATTGCATAGCGGCCCTTATACCACCCAATGCTCCCGGAGATGCTGTGGCCAGGCCAAATACTTTTCGATGTTGTTTAGGAAAATGATCAAACAGGTTTTGCATGGCAGGAGCGTAGCTGCCATTATATTCAGGAGTTACAATAATAAAAGCATCAGCGCTTAACATCCGTGATGACAATTCCTTAAGTTCTCCTGGTGCATCTGCTGCTGATGTGATGACTTTTTGAATCGGTGGCAAAGGATTATCAGAAACGTCTATCAAACCAACTTCATGCTCTGTTTCCTGCGTAAGTTTATTTAATAAATGTAAAGCCAGTCTCCTCGTAATACTATGTTCTCTTGGACTTCCTGCTATGATCTCAATTTTCATGATCGAACTGATTTGTATGTCTGATTGTTCGATGTTGTAACATCAAAATTGGTGCCTTTATGGTTTTATGTCAAACTGGCATCATAAACTATCATTGTTCAGGTGTACCTGGGAGTGGTTTTTACGAAGTTTCATATTGATCAATTCCACAATCATGCTAAAGGCAATGGCCGTATAGATGTAGGCCTTATTGATCTCCTGGTGAAAGGCTTCTGCAACCAGCATCATACCAATCATAATCAGGAAGGCCAGTGCAAGTATTTGCAGGGTTGGGTGTTTATTAATAAAACGACTGATCATTCCGGAAAAGAAGATCATAATAAGCATGGATATAACAACCGCGATGATCATTACCCAAACATTATCCACCAGGCCTATGGCTGTTAAAATGGAATCAAAAGAAAAAACGGCATCCACCATTACAATCTGGAGGATCACAGCACTGAACACAGACGGAGCAACTGTTGCTTCCGGTTTACGGGCAACTTCCAGTTTATGATGTATTTCCAATGTGCTTTTAAAAATCAGGAAAATACCTCCCACCAGCAGAATAAGATCTTTCCAGCTTATTCCAACAGGCTGCCCATCTTTCTTAATAAAATCTATGGTGAACAGGGGATTGGTTAGCTGGATAATCCAGGTTATGGTCAGCAATAATATAATTCTGAAAAGCATGGCCAGCAAAAGTCCAATGGTTCTTGCTTTTGGCTGCTGTTTTGCCGGCAATTTATTAGAGACAATTGAAATAAAAATGATATTATCAACTCCAAGAATAATTTCCAATACGGTTAAGGTTAGAAGCGCTGTTAATATTCCCGGGTCTGTGAAATTTGGAAAGTCTGCTAAAAGTATCATTATTGGTTGTTTTGCTATATGTTATCAAATCGATAGTTTCATATCCTGTTCTTAACATTCTAAACATTGTACAGGAAATTATGTTCAATCGTCGCCATTTCTTACACACCACAGCACTCACTTCCTTGAGCTTTGTTTTCAAAAAAGGATTTGCTGCAGAAACCGATGCAATTTCGGTCAAAAATAATCCAGTTGTTATATCAACTTGGGCACCAAATATAAAAGCCAATGCCGAAGCCTGGAAAATTCTGGGTTCTCATGGCAAAGCATTGGATGCAGTAGAAGCCGGCGTGCAGGTGCCGGAAGCTGATGCAACTGACCAAAGTGTTGGCTATGGCGGGTTGCCGGACAGGGATGGAAAGGTTACACTGGATGCCTGCATTATGGATGACAATGGAAATTGCGGTGCTGTTATGTTTCTTGAGGGCATTATGCACCCCATAAAAATTGCACGGCTTGTTATGGAAAAAACACCACACGTGCAATTAGTAGGGGAAGGAGCTTTACAATTTGCCCTGGCTAATGGTTATAAAATGGAAAACCTACTGACCCCCGGAAGTGAGAAGGCATGGAAAGATTGGTTGAAAACCTCCAAATACGATCCGATGACCATTCCCAAATTACTGGAACAAAAAAATGAACCCGGGCAACTCAACAATCACGATACAATAGGTATGCTGGCCCTTGATGCAATGGGTAATTTAAGCGGAGCCTGTACCACCAGTGGTATGGCCTTTAAAATGAGAGGCCGTATTGGTGATTCGCCTATCATTGGGGCAGGATTGTATGTAGATAATGAAATAGGTGCTGCAACTGCCACCGGTGTGGGTGAAGAAGTGGTGCGTATTTGCGGTTCGCATACCGTGGTGGAACTGATGCGCCAGGGTGCCAGTCCTGAAATGGCCTGTAAGCGAACTGTGGAACGAATTGTAAAAAAAAGAGGCCCTGCCGCAAAAGAATTGCAGGTTGGCTTTATTGCCATTAATAATAAAGGGCAGTTTGGTGGGTATGCCTTGCAAAAAGGTTTTACCTATGCAGTCCAGTCAAAACTGGGGAGTAAAGTTTATAGCGCAAAAAGCATATTTGCCTGAACACTGTTATCATACAAATAGACTACAATTGAGATATACTATTGAAATTGCTACCCAGGATTTTGTTACTTCAAAACTGGCAGTAGAAGGCGGTGCAGACAGGATAGAGTTGTGTGCCGCACTCGCGGATGGTGGTACTACCGCATCGTTTGGTACCATAAAAAAATGCCGTGAAGCTTTTAATGTAGAACTGTTCCCCATAATACGTGCACGAAGCGGGGACTTTTTTTATACGAATG
>DASTMJ010000177.1:0-4148 GCA_035714205.1 Flavisolibacter sp.
CTACCGGCGCAGCCGCTTTCGGGCTGTCCACCATTGCTTCCCCTCTGTCTGCAATAGCAGGAAACAATTTTACCGCCACACTTGAAAACCCTGATGACTGGTTCAAAAAGATCAATGGCAAACACCGTATTGTTTTTGACGTTCCCCAGCCCAACGGCATATTTCCCTTTGCCTGGCCACGCATCTTTTTGGTAACCAATGCCGCCACAGGAACAGCAGAAAAAGACTGCAGCATCGTGGTAGTGCTTCGTCATACAGCTATTCCTTATGCCATGGACGACAAGCTGTGGGCAAAATATAAGTTTGGTGAGGTCTTTAAAGCCGATGATCCAAAAACCAACAAACCTTCTCTCCGGAATCCTTTCTGGAAACCGAAACAGGGAGACTTTAATATACCCGGCGTTGGCGTAGTACCTATCGGTATCAATGAACTGCAGGATAGCGGTGTACTGTTCTGCGTTTGCGATATGGCATTAACCGTGTACAGTGGCGTAGTGGCGCAATCGCTCAAACTTGATCCCACAGAAGTGAAAAAAGATTGGGTGAGCGGTTTGCTGCCAGGCGTGCAGGTAGTACCTGCCGGCATCTGGGCCGTTAACCGTGCACAGGAACGCGGTTGCTCCTATTGCTTTGCCGGTTAACCGGTTCAAAAAAACAAGGCCAGGTAGAATGGGTTCCCCCTGGGGAACTCATTTCTGTTAATCATTTCACACTGAGCGGGTGACAGACGAATGTACCTAAAACACCCATCCCGATTAAGCCAATTCCTTTGTCAAAAAGAGAGCGATATGGTTATATTCGATCAGCGTATTCAGCAATTCATTAATAGTTGATGTATTTAAAGTATTAAGGCAATCAAAATGAAACAGGTTTTCATAATATGCTTAACCCTTATTGTATTCGTAACAACAACATACGGACAAAACAGGAACCGGGAGCAAACCATTCAACGAATTGAAACGTATCTTTCAAAATTGGGAAAAGCTGGTTTTGACGGCTCTGTAGTAGTGGACGTGAATGGAGAAAAGTGCATCTCAAAAGGGTTTGGTTATAGTAACAGGGAAAAGCAAATTAAAAATTCACCACATACAATATTTGATATTGGTTCTATCACAAAACAATTTACTGCAGCGGCAATCCTGAAGCTGGAAATGCAGGGCAAACTTTCCACTGATGATAAAATTGCAGGGTTCTTCAATAACATTCCCGAAGACAAAGTATCCATTACAATTCACGATCTGCTTCGTCATCAATCCGGGCTGGTAAGTAATGTTGGGAAAGATTTTGATAAGATCAGTGAAGCAGAATTTCTGGACAAGGTATTTTCATCAACACTAAAATTTACACCAGGCACAAATTTCTCGTATTCCAATATTGGTTATAGCTTGTTGGCAATGATCATAGAAAAGGTTTCCGGAACGAACTACGAAACCTATTTATATGAAAACCTGTGGAGGCCGGCAAAAATGGAAACAACCGGTTATACAAGACCCGCGTTTGATACAAACCTGATAGCAGTAGGCTATTATCAAAACGATAGTGTATGGGGAAAGCCAACGGGCAAGGAATGGGATAAAACTGCGCCTTACTGGCATTTAAAAGGCAATGGCGGAATTCTATCAACTACAGAAGATATGTATAGGTGGCATCAATCCCTGATGACAGATCTTGTCTTATCCACACAGGCCAAACAAAAATTATATCATCCTGGATTAAGAGCACAGGAAAATAAAACTTCATACTACGCTTATGGGTGGTTTGTTTCCAGGACCAGCAGAAATACAACCCAGGTTTCCCATGACGGAACAAATCATATTCTGTATGCTCACTTCCTGCGATATATAGATGAGAATACTACCCTGATAATGTTGTCCAATCAATATCACCCCGGTTTTAACAACGTAAATCACGAAATATCAAAGATCATTTTTAACCCTGACTATAAACCTGAAATTCCGGGTACTGACAATAAAGAAAACCGGGATTTTACTACCCGTATCATCAGGACAATAAAAGAATCCGGATTAGAAAAAGCAAAAACAGCATACAAAAAAAGAAAGAGGTCTGAACAGCTGTTGGAATTTATGATGCGGAACGAAGGATTCAATCACATCGACAATAACCAACCCGGTATTGCCATGCAAATTTTTGAAATGAATGTTTTTGTTTACTCAAAATCAGCAAAAGCACTACAAGGCTTGGGAGAAGGATACATGGAAACAGGCAAAAAAGAATTAGCCCTGAAATATCTTAAACAAAGTTTAAGTATGAATTCTGAAAATCCTTTTGTGGTTGACTTGATCAAAAAACTTGAACAATAATTCTGCACGAAATAATTAACAATCGATAACCGATTTTCAGCATCGGTGTATACCATCAACATATAGTTTCAATTGGAATTCTTCCGGGACAAATGAACATTAATTTGTCTTTGACAATAATGACAATCATGCAAACCTGTGAAAACCGCTGCCAATAGATCGCCCTGGTCAAACGGCGGTAAAAAAAATACCTTTGTTGTCCAATTCTGGTAAAGTCATTTGTTATTGGTGTATAAAATCATTTCAATAACAAGAAAATCAAAATGAACATGGAAGAATTTGCATTAATTATGCGCCACGAGGACGGCGCTAAAATAGCATCACCCGAACAGATCCAGCAATGGATGAAACAGACCATGGACTGGATCGGCAGCATTGCTGCACAAAACAAATTTGTAAGCGGTACCGGTCTGCCCTTTGACAGTGCAAAACTGGTTACTGCTAAAAACGGGCAGCCCGTTGTAACAAACGGGCCTTTTGGCGACATTAAAGAAACCATAGGCGGACTTATTATTGTTAAGGCCAATTCTGTGGAAGAAGCTGTTGAGTTTGCCAAAGGATGCCCGGTTTTGCAAGGCGAAGGCAATAGTGTGGAGGTAAGGAAAATTGCAAAAAATGATGGTATTCACTAATGCACGAACAGGAACTCATACCACATTTGTTCAGGACGGAGTTTGGTAAAATAAGCTCCGTCCTTTCAAAATTATTTGGCATTGAACATATTGAAACAGCCGAAGACATAGCCAGCGAAACGTTTTTAGCAGCCCTTGAAACATGGACCTACAAAGGCCTTCCCGAAAACCCAACAGCATGGCTCTATATCGTTGCAAAAAATAAAACAAAAAACTATCTCCGCCGGAACAGGATATTTTCAGATAAAATAATTGTTGAATTGAAACACAACACCATCAGCAATTTTGAAATTGACCTTTCCGAAAAGAATAGCACCGACAGCTTATTGCAAATGCTGTTTACCATTTGTCATCCTGTAATCTCACCTGAAGCGCAAATCGGCCTTTCGCTGCGTATACTTTGTGGTTTTGGGGTTGATGAAATTGCCACTGCCTTCTTAACCAATAAAGAAACAATAAACAAACGCCTGTTCAGGGCAAAACAAAAATTACGGGAAGAAAAAGTTCAGATTGAGTTTCCATCAAAACAGGAAATTGATAAACGATTAAATGCCGTTCTTACAACCTTATATCTCTTATTTAGCGAAGGCTATTATTCAGAAAATAAAGAAGATGTCATCCGGGAAGAACTGTGTGCCGAAGCCATGCGTCTGACCTTTCTGCTGATGCAAAATGAACAAACCAATCAGCCTCAAGTAAATGCCCTATATGCGTTAATGTGCTTTCATTCATCAAGGTTTGCGGCAAGAAAAAATAATAGCGGGGAGATGATTTTATACCAACAGCAAAACGAAAAGCTATGGGACAGGGAATTGATTTCAAAAGGTGCATTCTATCTCAATAAAGCATCTGTAGGTAATAAAATTTCAAAATATCATTTGGAAGCAACGATCGCCTATTGGCATACTGTTAAAGCCGATACTAAAGAGAAATGGGAAAATATCTTGCAGTTATACAACCAGCTTTTACAAATTGAATATTCGCCCATTGCAGCATTAAACAGAACATTTGCACTTTCAAAGACCAATGGCACAAAAGAAGCCATCAAAGAAGCAGAAAAACTAAACCTGGAAGGCAACCAGTTTTATTTTTCTTTGCTTGGAGAGCTTTATAGTAAAATTGATAAAGAAAAAGCAAGAGCCTATTTTACAAAGGCCATCAGGTTAGCCAGGACAGACGCAAACAGGCGGACCAT
>DASTMJ010000178.1:0-20902 GCA_035714205.1 Flavisolibacter sp.
GCTTCAATCAAGGGTGAAGTATCTCCGGTGGCAAGTGCATAAAACAAGTGCTGGTTTACATAAAAGTTGAACATCAGGTGAATTCCATCTCCCCCGTCGCCAAAATAATCTTTACTTTCTTCCGGCAGCACATTGGCTTCACCCAGCAATACGGCATCACCACGCCGCCACTGCAAAAACCGCCGCATTTCTTTCAAATATTCAAAATGCAGTTTGGGTTTTTGTTTGCCTGGCGCCGGGGATTCAAGTATGAAAGGAACGGCATCCACCCTAAACCCAGCTACCCCCAGTTCAAGCCAGTAACCCATTATCTTTTGGATCTCTTTTCGCACATCCGGATTGTCAGTATTCAGATCGGGCTGAAACTTATAAAACCGGTGAAAATACCAGGTTTTGGTTTTTTTATCCTGCGTCCAGGTAGATTTTTGCACACCGGGAAAAACCATTCCTTCAGTCCAGTTTGAAGGTCTTTTATCACTCCACACAAACCAGTCCCGGAATGGAGCCTCTTTACTGCTGCGGGCATTTTTAAACCAGGGATGCTCATCCGATGCATGATTAACCACCAGGTCAATGATCACATTGATACCCAGCTTTTTGGCCTTATGCATAAAAGAAACAAAGTCCCCGCTGGAACCATGGCGCGGGTCCACACCATAATAATCGCTTATATCATACCCATTGTCTTTATTGGGAGTAGGTTGGAAGGGGGCCAGCCAGATGGTGTCCACACCAAGGGCATGTAAATAATCCAGCCTCAACTCAAGACCTTCAAAATCACCGGTCCCATCACCGTTGGCGTCCATAAAGGTTTCAAGGTCCAGGCTGTAAATCACCGCATTTTTGTACCAAAGATCTTCTGTCATATCACCGGGTTTTTGATTATTGACAAACCAACGAGCTGGAAGGCCTCTTCAGTTTTACAAAAGAAATGCCATGGGCCAAACAAAAACCTGGGTGTTAGAACTCAAAGATCCATGTCTTAGAGTAGCAATGGCATTATTCTTTTGATTGAAAGCATATGAAACATTTATGGTGGCAGACCGGGATCATTTACCAGGTTTATCCGCGGTCATTCAAAGACAGTAATGGTGATGGCATTGGCGATATAAGGGGGGTTATTCAACAACTTGATTATTTGCAGTGGCTTGGTATAACAGCCATTTGGATCTCCCCGATCTATCCCTCACCTATGGCCGATTTTGGCTACGATATTGCTGATTATACAGGCATTGAGCCCATTTTCGGTTCAATGGAAGATTTTGATGAACTGGTACTGCAGGTGCATAGCAGGGATATGAAACTGGTGCTGGATTTTGTTCCCAATCATAGTTCCGACAAACATCCCTGGTTTATGGAGTCTGCCTCTTCCCGCAATAATCCAAAACGTAACTGGTACATCTGGAAAGACCCGTCGGTTACCGGAGGCTTGCCTAATAACTGGCTTGCCGTATTTGGCGGACCAGCATGGGAATGGGATGAACGAACCGGTCAATATTATTACCATGCTTTTCTGAAAGAACAGCCCGACCTGAATTGGAGAAACCCGGAGGTGCAGGAAGCGATGCTGAATGTAATGAAGTTCTGGTTAGACAAGGGTGTGGATGGATTTAGAGTGGACGTAATGTGGCACATGATCAAGGACGATCAATTCAGGGATAATCCCGTTAATCCAAATTACCAGCCGCATATGGCCGATTATGAACAGGTACTGCCTGTGTATTCAACCGACCAGCCTGAAGTTCATGAAATTGTGGCCAAAATGAGAAAGCTGCTGGATAGTTATAAGGAGCGGATGATGATTGGTGAAATTTATTTACCTATTGATCGGCTGGTTACCTATTATGGAAAGGATAATTCCGGTGCACACCTTCCCTTTAATTTTATGCTGGTTTCGCTTCCCTGGCAACCCTTGCATATTGCAGCAGCAATCGATTCATATGAAGGGGCCCTGCCGGAGGGTGGTTGGCCCAACTGGGTATTAGGCAACCACGACCAGCCACGTATTACAAGCCGCATTGGAATACAACAGGCACGTATTGCAGCTATGCTTTTATTAACTCTAAGAGGAACTCCAACCATCTATTATGGAGATGAAATTGGTATGAGAGATGTGCCCATACCTGGTGATGAAGTACAGGACCCGCAAGGGTTGAACATGCCTGGAAAAAACCTGAGCCGTGATCCTCAGCGTACACCCATGCAATGGAATTCTGAAGCCTGTGCTGGTTTTTCTACCTGCAAACCATGGCTGAGGATCCACCGTTCTTATACAAGAGATAACGTGGAGCAGCAAAAAAAAGACCCGTATTCCATGCTTCAGCTGTACCGGAGGTTATTGCAGTTGAGAAAAAAGGAGCTTTCTCTTTCTGCCGGCAATTATATCCCGGTATGGGCAGATCAGCAGGTACTGGCTTTTGAACGTTCGGCTGAAGGTCACAGGCGATTTCTGGTTGTTTTGAATATGACCCACCGTCCCTGCTATTTTACAGCGCCAAAACCAATAAAAGGAACGATTTCTGTTGCATCAGACCCTGACCTGGAAGGAATAGAAGTTTCTTCTTCCTTTAATCTTGGCGGCGATGAAGGAGTCATCATACAATTGCATGAAACATAATGCTCATTTAGAACTGTCGAAAAATGGTAAACCGTTAACGATTAAAACCAGGCAGCAGTTTTTCGCCAAAATCCCTGATAAATAATTCCTGTTCCCGGTTTACATTATGCAGTATGATGCGGTCAAAACCAAGTTCCATGTCCTCTTTAATCCAGTCAATATGTTTTTGAACAGAAGAAGAGATACGTACCATTTTATGCATTTCATCGGGTTGAACCATTTCGCCCAGGGCATCAAATTGTTCCACTCTCCAAAGATCACCAAGAACCGACCCGGAAAAAATATTCGTACGCCATTGCTCGTGAGCTCCCCGCAAGGCCTCTTCGTCTGTACCGGCATAGGAGAGCTGAACCTTTAGGTAAATGGGTTTTGATTTTCCACCATTGGAACGAAACCCTTCCACCAATTTTTTTAACTCAGGCCTGGGTTGGTGAACAGTGATAAGGCCGTCGGCCCAACTGCCCATCCAGGCCGCTGTTTCTGCAGTAACTGCAGCGCCAAACAGAGGCGTTGGCTTCTCCGGTAACGTATATAAACGGGCATGCTCTACCTGCACCTTTCCGCTGTGGCTTACGGTTTCGCCGCCAAATAAGCGTTTCATAATGGTAAAACACTCTTCTAACCTTTGATTGCGTTCCGGTTTATCAGGCCATTTTTCACCTGTAATGCGTTCATTTAAGGCCTCACCACTACCCAGTGACATCCAGAAACGGCCTGGGAACATTTGCGAAAGAGTGGCCCCCGCCTGTGCAACAATAGCCGGGTGATACCGCTGGCCCGGTGCACAAACTATACCGAAAGGCAATTTGGATTTTGCCATAGCTGCTCCCAGCCAGGCAAAGGAAAAACCGCTATGACCCTGCCGTTCACTCCAGGGATGAAAATGATCAGAGCAATTGATAGAGGTAAAGCCCGCTTCCTCGGCCTGGGCTGCATATCGCAATAATTCACTGGGACTAAACTGTTCATGAGATGCGTGGTAACCGATCATAACACTTAGGTTTTACTTACTTCAGTTGCCTTAGCATTACCAAATTATTATGCCATTGCACCTCCAATTTGTTCGTTCGATCATTTAAATACCACCTAAATAAGAAAACCCCTGTTATGGCAGGGGCTAAAAAATTATGACCTGGTCTTTTTTATTGACGGTGGCGGTGGTGGCTCTGGCAATTTACCGTATTTCTTTTCCAGTTGTTGTGCTTCCTCCTTATTTCCAAGATCATAGGTTTCACTGGAACCTGATTTTAGTTCTATGGTAACCGTTTCATCTTCAATCCACAGGCCTTTTACATTGGGGTTCCGCTTAAAAAACGCATCATCTTTAATGGCAGGAGCGGCGGGCTCAGGAGGTGGTGGCGGTGCCACATCTTTCATTTCAACTCGGGGTGGTGGGGGCGGCGGCGGTGCAGCTTTTGCTTTTTTTGACTGGGAAAAAGCCGTGGCAGATAACAGAAGAGCTGCAAAAACAACAGTAATTTTTTTCATCATCATACATTGGTTTTGGAATGAGATGCCATGTTCTTGCAATTCCATAAAGCACTTTATTTTTTTATACAAATGGTAAACTGGCCTGGAAAAAATATCGGCCGGGAGTAGGAAACAATCCTAACACGCCCTGCCACCTAATCAACCTTATAACCCATTCCCTTACTTTTGCCGAAATTGGAGTGTAATGAAACTTTCGCATCTTTCCGGGACCCTCATCGGTTCAGAAATAGTAAAACTGGGTGGAGAAATAAGAGATCGTATTCGTAAGGGAGAACGCATTTTTAATTTTACCGTTGGCGATTTCGACCCCCATATCTTTCCTATTCCGCAACAACTGGAAGATGCAATTGTAGAGGCTTACCGTAACAAGTTTACCAATTACCCCCCGGGAGAAGGTAGCCTGGAGCTAAGGGAAGCCGTAAGCCGTTTCGCAAAAGACTTCCAGGGTTTGGAATACAATACAGACGAGATCCTGATCGCCTCCGGCGGACGCCCACTGATTTATGCCTTTTTTCGGGCGGTTTGCGACGACGGTGATAAGGTGATCTATGCCGTGCCATCCTGGAACAATAATCATTACGCACATTTTGTGGGAGCACAGCATGTAGTGGTGGAAGCCCGGGCTGAAAACAACTTTATGCCAACCGCCGAGGATTTGAAGCCCCATATAGAGGATGCCGTTTTCCTGGCACTCTGCTCTCCTCAAAATCCAACAGGTACAACTTTCCGGAAAGAAGAACTGGAAGCCATTTGCCAATTGGTAGTGGAAGAAAATAAAAGACGCAGCGATACTGAAAAAAAACTATACGTGATGTTCGACCAGATGTACTGGCATCTGACCTACGATGGAATTGAGCATTACGACCCGGTAAACCTGAATCCGGAAATGCGCAATTACACCGTGTATATTGACGCCATTAGTAAAGTGTTTGCTTCCACCGGTGTTAGGGTTGGATGGAGCCTGGGACCGGCGTTTCTTCTAAATAAGATGAAGGCCATTCTTTCCCACGTAGGCGCCTGGGCACCCATGGCGGAGCAAAAAGCATTAACAAAATTCCTGGGACAAAAAGAAGCCATCAACACCTATCTCACGAATTTTAAATCAGAACTGGAAGAACGTTTACGCCGCATATACGAGGGTTTGACCCAATTAAAAAGGGAAGGTTATGCCGTAGATGCTGTAGCACCTGAAGCTGCTATTTATCTAACTATAAAAATGGACCTGGTCGGTAAAAAAGGGAAAGACGGTATAGAACTAAAAACCCAAAATGATGTAACTTCTTATTTGTTACAATATGCAAGCCTGGCTATTGTTCCGTTTTATGCTTTTGGCGCACCAAAAACTTCGCCCTGGTACAGGCTGAGTGTGGGAACCTGCAAAAAAGAGGAGATTGATGAAATGCTTCAGAAATTAAAAAAAGCACTTCAGCAACTGGATTGATCAGTTTTTATTGATCAGGAAATGAAAAGGTTTTAAGCTACTATGAGCAATGGCTTTGAGGATTAATTTTGCCTTGCCTGTAATTTTAGACCGGGTGACCAGTTCATGTGCGGCGCAGAAAACCTGGTGGCATTCAACACCACCCAATATGCGGTGAAGGCATTCCACCTCATGTTGTAATAAATCGTCACTAAATACCTCAGTGTTATATAAGATCAGCAAGTCGCGATTATAATTCTTCATGACGTTACAACCCTTTTGAACCGGGGCATCCGCATCCTTTACTGCTTTTGCCTCCGTTACCGGAATAATAATTTTTACTACAGCTTGTCAGTGTAATGGCAGTCAAGAACAATGCCATATAAATAAGTCTTTTCATAAGAGGTAGATTCATTTCTAAATTAAACTATTTTACACGCCTTTTAGTATTTCATTGGACGAAAGATGTAAAAAAAATCATGAACCGGGCCACATCATCTTTGAAACCTTGTTTTTTGGTTGTCCCCCTCGATTGGGGCCTGGGGCACGCCACAAGATGTATTCCCCTCGTACATAACCTTCTGCGTCACGATTGTACGGTTTTGCTTGCCGCAGAGGGGAAAACCCGCCATTTACTGGTGCAGGAATTTCCACATCTCACCTGTCTTTCCATTCCCGGTTATAGGGTAACCTATTCCAAAAATAAACTGGGATTACCCTTAACTATCGCCACTCAGGTTCCGCGAATCCTGAAGGCCATAAAAAATGAACAAACCTGGCTGCAAACAGTTGTGAAAAACCATAAAATTGATGCTATCATCAGCGATAACAGGTATGGACTTTACCACCCCTCCATTCCTTCCGTATTTATAACCCACCAACTGCTGGTCAAAACTCCGTTTGGAAAAACAATGGACCACCTCCTGCAACGATTGAATTACCGTTTTATCAACAGGTTTACCGAATGCTGGATACCCGATACCGAAGGGTTGAATAACCTGGCCGGCGAACTCTCGCACCCTAAAACATGGCCACATATACCTGTGCGTTACCTTGGCCCCCTCTCAAGATTTTCGGAAACTAAATATGCAACAGGAGAGCACCTGCTTATCCTGTTATCAGGCCCGGAACCGCAACGAGCGATTTTTGAAAAACAGATGGTGCAGGAACTCGTTCATTACCCTAAGCCGGTGATTCTGGTAAGGGGATTACCCGGTTCGGGTGAACAACTTTCTTTACCAGGAAATATTGAAGTACACAACCACCTGCCTGCTTCTTTGCTGGAAGAAAAGATCAGGAAAGCTTCGTATGTCATCAGCCGTTGTGGATATAGCACAATTATGGACCTGGCTGTTGTAAAAAAGAAAAGTATACTGGTGCCTACACCCGGACAAACCGAACAGGAATACCTGGCCAAACACCTGTCCACAATAAACTTCGCTTTATGTATTAATCAAAATAGATTCAGGCTTGATGCAGCTCTTGACCTGGCAGCATCTTTCCCCTATCGTTTTGCGGAAATCAATATGGAGTTGATGGAAAAAACCATTTATGATTTTATTGAAAGGCTGGTTCATCACAGGCAGGATAAGCAGAACAAAAACATTTCTCCCGGGGAAGGTTTTTAGCTTGAACAATGTACGGTCTGCTAAAAGCAAAACAGGTAATTGCCACAGTTGCGTTTGAACGTTGGCGTTAGGGGAGTGCGTTTTTGGGATAATCAAAAAATAAAAACTTTTTTTCAGCTTCTGCAAAACTTTGCCAGCTATCAGTGTCGGCCTGCAGAGCAAAAATGCTGCAGGTAGGCATGTTATCAATACGCATATGGGTAAGCGTATTGGCAAATTCAGTAATGCCGGGATTGTGAGAGAATAGCGCAACCGTATCGTATTTATCATTAAGCTCCTTTATAGCAGTTTCAAATACAGGAGCTGTGGCCAGGTAAAGATCATCCACCAGTTGAACCTTGTCTTTTTTTTCATGAAAAACCTCTGCAAACAATTTAGCTGTTTTACGGGCTCTTTTGGCCGGGCTGCTTACAAAAAGATCAATATTGATGTCTTTATCTTTTAGTCTTTTGGCCATTTCAGGTGCATCTTTTTTCCCTCTTTCATTTAAACTACGGTCAAAATCATTCAAACCGGGACTATCCCAGCTGCTCTTGGCATGGCGAATCAATAAGAGTGTTTTCATCAGCTAAATTTCGGCGAATATTCTTAAATACTTCAAAAGCACCCATCATTCATAATCAATTGGGCAAAACGCTGCTGGTATGAAATCAACAACATTTTTTCCCCTGAATTAATATCCCCTCATGTTCTTCCCTTCCATATAATTGATGAATGCAGTATTTACAACACGGTTGCCACCTGGCGTTGGATAATTGCCCGTAAAATACCAGTCGCCCAGGTTGTTGGGACAAGCCTCGTGCAATGATTCTATGGTTTGAAAAATAACGTCAACAGGTATGCTTAGATCGGGCGGTGTAATAAGCGATGCAATTTTTTTGGTGATCTCTTCATTGGTGAAGGATTTGTAGATCTGTTTCACCACGTTCACTGTATGCAATTGGTTGTTGCGATGCAATTCCTTGCACTGGTCATATAGTTCTTTCAACATATTTTCCTCGCCCCTTTCTTTCAACAATGAAATAGCTGCATTAAAGGCCACAAAATCTCCCAGCTTGCTCATATCAATACCATAACAGTCCGGGTAGCGAATTTGCGGTGAGGATGAAACAACAATGATGCGTTTGGGCTCCAGCCGCGACAACATCCTGATGATACTTTCCCGCAACGTTGTTCCCCGTACAATGGAATCATCAATTACCACCAGGGTATCCACACCTTTACGCACCGTACCATAGGTAATGTCATAAACGTGCTGCACCATTTCGTTACGGTTCACATCTTCGGTAATGAATGTGCGCATTTTCACATCCTTGATAGCGATTTTTTCCATCCGCACCTTGCGGTTGATCATCTCGTGCAGTTTCTCAGGGTCAACGTTGTTGCCCCAGGATGCAATACGTTCTACTTTTATCTGGTTCAGGTAATCTTCACATCCCTTGCTCAAACCATAAAAAGCTACTTCGGCCGTATTGGGTATGAACGAGAAAATTGTGTTCTTCAG
This sequence comes from Flavisolibacter sp., assembly GCA_035714205.1. Lineage (GTDB taxonomy): Bacteria > Bacteroidota > Bacteroidia > Chitinophagales > Chitinophagaceae > Flavisolibacter. Next base: position 8,661 of record DASTMJ010000178.1, read on the forward strand.
GTCAAATTCTACGGCTTCCAGCACTTGTTTACTCAGGTTATAACCCAACCGCTGGCGTTCACGATAGATCTTTTCATCACTGCCCCTGGAAAAATAAATACGTTCAAAACTACAGGCCTTACGTTCCTTTGCTTCAATGATCTGTTCTATCAACACTTCTCCGTTTTCCAAAACAATCAGAGCCTTTCCAGGTAATAGCTCCTGCACTTCGTTTTCACCCACATTAAAGGCTGTACGAATCGCAGCCCTTTCCGATGCAGCCACCACTACTTCATCATTGACATAATAATAAGAGGGACGAATGCCATGAGCATCCCGAAACACAAAACCAATTCCGTTACCGGTGGCACCACCCACATGAAATCCACCGTCAAAAAGCGGTACAGCTTTTTTCAACACTTTTACAATATCTAGACGTTGAGGACTGGCTTCATCTTCCTTTACCATAAAGTGGTAGATCACTTCCATCATGGCAGCCAGGTCGCTCTGTTTTTGAAATACTCCCGGGTCAATGTTCACCAGTTCAAACAGTTCATCCGTATTCACCAGGTTAAAATTCCCGGCAAGGGCAAGGTTCCTGGCTGGGATGGTGTGGCGCTTGATAAAAGGGTGACAAAATTCTGCATTGTTCTTGCCCTGCGTTCCATACCGCAAATGGCCAAGTAATACTTCACCTAAAAAAGAAAGATGTCCTTTCATCAGGCCTGCATAATTCCCGATCTCTGCATTGAACTTCTGGAGTTCCTTGAATTCCTCGCCAATCTGTTTGAAAATATCAGCAATAGGTTGATTTTCACTGCTGCGTATGCGGGATAAAAACGGGTAGCCAGGTTCCACATTCAGTTTAATGGCTGCCACACCAGCACCATCCTGGCCTCGGTTGTGCTGTTTTTCCATTAAAAGGTAGAGCTTATTCAAGCCCCAAAGTACCGAACCATATTTTTGCTGGTAGTAAGAGAACGGCTTTCGTAAACGAACAAAAGCAAGTCCACATTCATGTTTTATTGCGTCGCTCATGGGAAGAAGGCGCAAAGTTAGGCCAAAACAGACTACCCTAATTGTAAGAATTCGTTAGCACTGGTGATTGTGGAAATAATACAGGAATAGAAACTTTTAAACTACAGCCTTTTCCTGGTCTGGACTGGATTATGGCCTTGCCGCCGAAAAGTTCGGCCCTGTTATAAATATTGGCAATACCATGTCCTTTACGAACTTTTTTAATATCAAATCCCCGGCCATCATCTTTTATCTCAAGCACCACGCTTTGAATGGTATTTTTTAAAACTATGGAAACATTTTTGGCCTCTGCATGTTTGCTGATGTTATTGAATTGCTCCTGGATGATGCGGAAGAGGCTTAGCTTTTGATTGTCGGGTAAACTTTCTTCCTCAAAATCCTCGTACTCAAAATGGATGGAGACCGTATTGGTTGTATGAATAGCCTGGATAAGTTCCGAAATAGAATCAATCAGTCCCAGGTCTTTTAAGGTATGCGGAACCAGCGACCGCGACATAGACCTGATCTCGTTGATCACATCCAGTACACTTTTAACTGCTGTATTGATCATTTCAACCGAATCATTATTGGCTGTAGTTTTTACAACATCCAATAGCAATTTAATGGTGGTTAATTGCTGGCCGATATTGTCGTGTAATTCCTTGCCAATCTCTCTGCGTTCCGCTTCCTGCCCGTCAATGGTAGCCTGTGTTAATTGTTTCTGGTGATTTAGTTTTTCGGTTATAAATTTTTGCTCCAGCTTTTTCCGTTCTGTTATGTTGGTGAAAGAGCACACAACGTGTAACAGCGTTCCATTATCATCCAAAACAGGATCCGCACTTACCATGAGCCAGATCCTTTCTTTTTTTTGTGGCTGCCAAACACCCATTACCATATCATACACTGGTTTTTTAGTGTGAACGGCTTTGTAAATGGGACGTTCGTCAAGAAGAAATGTATCTCCATTTTCATGTATCACATCCGAAAACACCTGCCATATTTTTTTACCAATCAGGCCCTCTTCGTTAATATCAAAGATCCGCGTCATTACATTGTTCGACAAAATGATATTACCAGTACTATCCTGCAACAATACACCGATCTGCAGATCCTTCACCAGGCTTCTGAACCGCTTTTCACTTTCCTTTAATGCATCTTTTGCCTGCTTGCGCATAGTGTCATCATGAAAATAAACGACCATGCTTTTGAGATATGGATTCTTTAATAAATTATGACCGCGAACCATACACCAAAGCCAGTGACCATTTTTTTTCTTCAGGCGAACAGTGATAAATTTGATCTCCGGGTTTTCAACCACTTCTTTCTGAAAAGATTCTTTAGCCCAATCGATATCGTCGGGATGTACAAATTCAAAAACATTCCTGCATTCAATTTCAGTGGTTTCATAACCTAAAATGTTTTTTACGGATGGTGAGCCAAATGTAATGAGCCCATCGGCTTGCACCAGTATCGTTCCATCCAGCGAATCAGCAATCAATGCCCGGTAGAACTGCTCGCTTTTTACCAGTTGTTGTTCAATTTCCTTTTTCTCAGAAATATCACGGCTGACAGCTAAATACCCGATCTTTTTTCCCTGGTCATCATAGGCATGTTTCACCGTATGCAAAAAAAAGCGGGTTTCACCATTCTTATTGGTCAGCGAAACTTCACCTTCCCACTTTTCATGTTTTGTAAGGTCTTTCATAGCCTGGTCAACCGTAGTGCCATGAAAAGTAAATTGTATCAGCTCTCCAATACGCCGGCCTTTTGCTTCTTCTTCACTGATGCCGTAATAGTGCTCAGCAACCTTGTTCCATACTTTCACCTTAAAATCAAGATCAGTAGTAAAAACAATATCCGAAACATTTTCGAGTATGGTTGCCTGGTAGCGCAGTTGTTCCTCGGTTCTTTTCTGATCTTCAATTTCAACAAGAATTCCCAAATACCCTACAAATCGTCCGTTCACCAAACGGGGAGTGCTGGTATCTTTCACCCATTTAAAAGATCCATCTTTACTTCTTAACCGGTAAATAAGGGTAATTGGTTTACGCTGCTTCCATGCATCATTATATTGTTTTTCGGCCTTTAGTACATCATCCTCATGCAATAATTTTGACCAGGAACTGCTATCCTGTTCACTGATGTCAACCCCGGTGAACTCAATCCATCTATGGTTTAAGAAACTAACGATCCCGTTCTCATCACACATCCATATCATGACCGGCGCCGTATTGGCCATCTCTGAAAAACTATTTCCCTTCTCTTCAACAACTCCTGTTTTTTCCAGTAGCAATGCCTGGCAGAACTGCCGGTTCTCAATTTGAAGCAGCGAGATCTGAACGCTAATGGCTTGCTGTGTACCGTTTTTTTTACAGAAGGTATAGGTGAACTGACTGGGCTCTTCATCAGCACCGGCAATCGTTTGAAGAAATGAAGGAACACTTTGTGCTGCTAAAAGACCGGGAAATGATAAGTGATGGAATGCTTCTTCTGTATATCCGAATTCTTTTATCGCTTCTTTATTGGCAAAATAAATTTGGAAGGTCTTTGGGTCAATAAGAAAAGAAGAATAAGGGTACGTATTTAAAACGGCAATGACAGGGTTGGGAATCAAATGGGTTTTCTGGCTGGAGGACATGGACAGTGGATGATTACACGAGTTGGTTGCAAATTCCTTTTAAAATTACACCTACTCTGTAACACTGGAAAAATAACGGCCTCTTATTTGAGGCCGCTAATGGTAAACCTTTATAGAGTTGTTGATGCTATGCAAGATTCTATACTTCCTTACTATTTATTGTATACGTGCTGTCTATTGGTTGGAAGCATAGGTATTTGCTGCGTCCGTAAATTTTTTTAATTGAGGACAATCAGCAGTTTCCTTATCGATCATTATGTAGTAAGCCGGGATATTTGCCTTTAACCATTTATCAAGAGCCTGGTATTTTTTTTCTTCAAGCGCCGATTGTGCAATCTTGTTATAATCATCTTTTAAGTTAAGACGGTGAGGTTCTGTACGTGATTTCAAATAAAGGATACGAACCCCTTTTTTACCCCTTTCATCTGTGAACACAGTGGGTTGTGAGTATTCACCAACTTTTATCTTATCCAGCATGGCCACCACTTCTTTATCCAATTCATCAATGCGGTTGTACGAGTCGCCATCACCACTGATGATATAGGGACCAGCATATTTTGCCTGCTCATCTTCCGTATATTTTCCTGCAGCTGCATTAAAGTCCAGCGTACCGGCAACCAATTTGGAACGGATCGAATCAAGTTTGGCAATGCTTGAATTTACCTCAACATCGGTTACAGGCGGAACACGTAAGATATGGCGTATTACAGCATCATCACCATTACGTTGGTCCATCATGATAAGATGATAACCAAATTTTGTTTTTACAATATTGGAGATCTCACCTTCCTTCAAACGAAAAGCTGCAGCCATAAAGGATGGATCCCACTGTTTTTCATTGCGGTTGATCTGGTACTGTCCGCCCCTTTCTTTTGAACCCGGATCTTCAGAATATTTTTGTGCGGCCTGGGCGAAGCTGATCATTTTGGCCTGTATCTGTCTTTTATAATTTTCCAGTTCACTAATAATATAGGTTTCAAGATCACGGGAAGCCTTTGGATACACTACGATCTGCCCGATTTCCACTTCAGATTCAAAGAAGGGTAGGCTGTCTTTTGGAAACCGGTTGTAATAGGCATTTACTTCGGTGGGAGTGATCTTTACAACTTCAACAATTTTGCGCTGCATGGATTGGGCCAGTTTATTTTCCCGCACCGATTCCCTTGCGTCATCCTTGATCTGGTAAATGGTTTTACCAGCTACAGATTCAAGTGCTTCCTGCGTACCATACTGGGTAATAAAATAACGAACCCTTTGATCCAGCTCAGCTTCAACTTCTTCATCTGTCACGGGCAATGAATCTTTGATGGCCTGCAACATCAACACTTTTGAAACAAGCGCCTGCTCCATGATGGTACACTCGGCATTGGGAGGTATCTGCCCACCCTGGCGGGCCATGTCAGCAATGGCATTTTGCAGGTCGGAAAGTAAAATGATCTTATCTCCAACAATACCAACTATTTTATCAGCTACAATTTTTTGAGACTGGGCAATGGACGCTGTTAATATGGCAAACAGGCCAACAAAAAGAAAAAGAAGCTTTTTCATATAAATCAAATGTTGCCAAAAATAGCTCTTACAAAGAAGAATCCCCGCCGGTGAAAGCAGGGATTAACATATTATTTTGTGCTGAACAGAACAGCAGCTATTCGCTTATAAAGTTCTTTTTACTTCTTCTTCTTCATAGGCCTCAACAATATCTCCAACCTTAATGTCATTATAGTTTTTGATGGTCAAACCACACTCCATACCAACAAGAACTTCTTTCACATCGTCTTTGAAACGTTTCAGCGAACCCAGTTCCGCACTTCCGCCGGCACTTGGATATACTACGATACCATCCCTGATAATGCGTATTTTATTATCCCGTTTAATGCGGCCTTCCACAACCTGGCAACCTGCTACCGTTACCTTATCAAATTTGTACACTTCGCGTATTTCAACGTTGGCCACGATCTTCTCCTGGATCTTAGGTTCAAGCATACCTTCCATGGCACTCTTGATCTCATCGATAGCCGTGTAAATGATAGAATAGGTTTTGATCTGTATACCTGCATTATCCGCCAGGCGGTTAGCCTGCAGCGACGGACGTACATTAAATCCTATGATGACGGCATCTGATGCTTCCGCCAATACCACGTCACTTTCATTGATCTGGCCTACACCTTTATGGATCACACTCACAAGAATCTCGTCAGTTGATAATTTCTGCAACGAATCACTCAGGGCTTCAACCGAACCATCCACATCACCCTTGATGATCACTTTCAGTTCTTTAAAGTTACCCAGTGCCAAACGACGGCCGATCTCATCCAGTGTAATGTGTTTTTTAGCTCTCATACCCTGCTCACGCAGAATTTGTGCACGGCGGTTGGCAATTTCCTTGGCTTCAGCTTCATCAGCATACACCTTAAAGGTTTCACCTGCCTGTGGTGCACCATTCAAACCTAATATCAATACAGGAGTTGAAGGGGGAGCTTCGTTCACTCTTTTGTTCCTTTCATTCATCATGGCTTTTACACGACCATAATGTTGTCCGCTCACAACCAAATCACCGGTATGAAGCGTTCCGTTCTGCACCAGAATAGTGGCTACATAACCACGGCCCTTATCCAGTGTAGCTTCAATGATGGTTCCGTTGGCTTCGCGGCCGGGATTAGCCTTCAGGTCAAGCAATTCAGCTTCCAGCAAGATCTTTTCCAGCAACAGGTCAATATTCAGCCCTTGTTTGGCGCTGATTTCCTGGCTTTGGAACTTACCACCCCATGATTCAACCAGCAAATTCATTTGAGCCAGTTGTTCATAGATCTTCTGGGGATTGGCACCGTCTTTATCAATCTTGTTGATGGCAAAGATCATGGGAACGTTGGCTGCCTGCGCATGGCTGATGGCCTCACGGGTTTGCGGCATGATGGCATCATCCGCAGCAATTACAATCACTGCAATATCAGTAACCTTGGCACCACGGGCACGCATAGCTGTAAAAGCCTCGTGACCCGGCGTATCAAGGAAGGTTATGTCTTTATCACCTGGTAAATTAACCTGGTAAGCCCCAATGTGTTGGGTAATACCACCCGCCTCACCGGCAACCACGCTGGCGTTCCGTATGTAGTCTAGCAATGAAGTTTTACCATGGTCAACGTGACCCATGATGGTTACAATTGGAGAACGGGGTTCAAGATCTTCTTCATTGTCCACTTCTTCCTCTTCTTCCATCTCCAGTTGCTTTTCCATGTCAATAAATTCCACATCAAAGCCAAATTCAGATGCCACCAATTCAATAACCTCGGCATCAAGTCGCTGGTTGATGGATACCATGATACCGAGACTCATACACTTGCTGATCACCTCTGCAAAAGATACATCCATCAGGTTCGCCAGTTCGCTCACGCTGATAAATTCTGTTACCTGCAATTTGTTGTCTTCAGCACCTTCCATGGCATCAGCCATCTCGTTTCTTCTTTCACGGCGAAGTTTGGCTTTTACATTCTTGCCCCTGCCGCCACCGCCGGAAAGTTTGGCCTGTGTCTCCTGTATTTTACGTTGAATTTCTTTTTCGTCAATTTGTTTATCGTCACGTTTGGCAAAAGCTGGACGCTGACCTGTACGCTGGCCCTGTCCAAAACGGCCGCCACCCTGTCCCTGCTGTTGTCCGCCTCTTCCACGATCACTGCGTTGAACGGTAAATCTTCCGCCGCCGCCCTGGCCGGGTGTAGCACCCTGCTGCCCTCCTCCGGTTTGTGGTCTTTGAAAACCTTGTGCACCGGAATCCTTCTTCTCAATTGGAATACGTTTGCGCTTGCGCTTTTCATCCTGCTTGGGTCTTGTATCGCTGTCAACCGGCAATTCAATCTTACCAAGGATCTTGGGACCTTCTATCTTTTCAGCTCTTATATTTTCAATTACCGGTTCTTCTTCTGCCGTAACTTGTTCTTCGGGTTCAGCTTCGGCAACAGGTGCTATTTCTTCCACGGGCTGAACCTCTTCAGGTTTTATAACTTCCGGCTCCGGTTTAACTTCTTCAACTTTTTTTGCTTTTTTGGCAGCCTTTTTTGGTCTTGTAGAAGAGTCAATGGCAGAGAGATCTATTTTATCCAGGATTTTGGGCCCTTCAATTTCCGGGGCTTCTAATTTTACCACTTCGGCTTCTTCTTTTACAGGTTCTGGGGTTATAATTTCCGGTGCAACGGGTTCTGGTTCAGGTTGGGAAGGCGCTTCCGGTGCTTCCTGTACCACTTCAGGTTCGGGAGCTGGTGTTTCTTCAACAACAGGTGCCGGTGCTGGTTCCTCTTTTTTAGCCGGCTTCTTTTCCTCCTTACGGAAATGGATCTCTTCTTCGTCTCTTTTCTTTTTAGGCTCAGCAGCAGCTCCTTTTGGCAGATCGATCTGGATTGCCTTTAATTTGGCTACTTTATCGCTCTGGAACTCCGCCTGCAAGGCACGGTACATGTCTTCCGTAAGCTTGGAGGTAGGCTTCAGCTCATCTTTATCAAACCCTTTCCCTACCAAAAAGTCCACAAGGGTATCTTTACCGATGTTAAACTCTTTGGCGGCTGCCATCAACCTTGGTGTTGTTATTGTTTCTGCCATATAATAGTTTACCTGGATCCCCTTCCGGGATTTTAAGTCGTTTCTTTTTTATAACCAGCGCTAACGCGGGTTTTTTATCAACCCCTGGCCCTTTTTGGGTGCCGGGAGTTATTCTTTCTCAAATTCTGCCTGCAACACTTTCCGTACATCGTCAATCGTTTCTTTTTCAAGATCAGTGCGTCGTTCCAGCTCTTCTGCCGTCAGTTCCAATACACTTCTTGCCGTATCGCAACCTACACGTTTTAATTCATCAATCACCCAACCTTCAATTTCATCGCTGAATTCTTCCAGGTCAATATCAAATTCTTCAACCTCGCCTTCGTTATCCCTGTATACATCCAGCTCGTAACCGGTTAATTCACAGGCAAGTTTAATATTAACACCACGGCGGCCAATGGCCAGCGACACCTGGTCAGGTTTTAAATAGATGCTGGCGTGCTTACCATCCTGGTCAAGCTCCATAGAGGTGATCTTGGCAGGCGTCAGGGAACGCTGAATTAATAATTGAATATTGTTGGTCCAGTTGATAACGTCAATATTTTCATTCTTAAGCTCACGTACAATTCCATGGATGCGGCTTCCTTTCATACCCACGCAGGCACCTACCGGGTCAATACGGTCGTCGTAGGATTCAACAGCTACTTTAGCTCTTTCACCGGGTTCACGAACAATTTTTTTAATAACAATCAATCCGTCGAAGATCTCCGGAACTTCTATTTCCAAAAGCTTTGCCAGAAAATCGGGAGAGGTACGGGAAAGGATAATTACCGGTGTATTATTTTTCATATCCACCTTTTTTACCACGGCACGGATGTTTTCTCCTTTTTTAAAATAGTCCTGTGGAATTTGTTCGCTTTTGGGAAGGATCAGCTCATTACCTTCTTCGTCCAGTAATAAGATCTCTTTTTTCCATACCTGGTACACTTCTGCGCTGATGATCTCACCAATGCGGTCCTGGTATTTTTTGGCCAAAACATTTTTTTTCAGATCCGAAATACGGCTGGCCAGTGTTTGTTTGGCTGCCAGTATGGCCCGGCGCCCAAAATCCACCAGGTTTACCTCTTCGTATAATTCTTCGCCAACTTCGTAGTCAGGAGCAATTTTTACCGCGTCCTTATATTCAATTTCTTCCAGTGTATTATAAATATCGCCATCTTCAACAATGGTACGCCTGCGAAAGATCTCAAGGTCACCTTTTTCTGCGTTTACAATCACATCAAAGTTTTCATCGCTGCCATATTTTTTCCGCAGCAGCGTTTTAAAAACGTCTTCCACAACACGCATTAAAGTAGGACGGTCAATGTTTTCGGCATCCTTAAATTCCTGGAAGGCCTCCATCAGGTTAATACTAGCCATATTTTCAATTTTTTAGCTGCGGCATTGGGTTTTGCTCCCTGGCCGCTTCTTTAAAACTTAATTTGAATTTTTGTACTTTTTATTTGATCGAATAAAATTGATTCCTGTTTTGTTTCCTTTTTTTTACCCTTGCCTTCTTCCCATTCCAATACAATCCCGTCATGAGTTGCTTCTACCAGCTTCCCTTCTTTTTTTTCACCTTCCTGTAGGGTAACATCAACATACCGGCCAATGTTCTTTTTATATTGCCGCTGCATTTTCAGGGGTTCATCCAAACCCGGGGAAGATACTTCCAGTGAAAAGTTCCCATCGGGGTACATGCCACTTTCTTCAATCTGCTTATACAATTTGCGGTTGTACTCTATCAGTTTCGATAAATTAATACCTTCATCTGCATCAATGAATACCTTGATGTTATTGGTTGGCTTGATCCTGACCTCTACCAAAAAATGGGTAGGATGCGCTGCCAGCAAGGAATTCAGTTTGTTTTCTATTTCCTGGATTTGCGTTTCTGTTTGCATAAATGGTAAAAGAAGAAGGGAACGTCTTCGTTCCCTTCAATCATTCATTGCCGCAGCAAAGGTAAGATAAACGTTAAATACATTCCAAATTAAGCTTTGATAAATTGACGCCTGTACCTTTGATATGTTATGATTTTAAGTTTTCTTTTTTATGCTTTCCTTATTTACCTGGCCTGGAAACTGGTTTTTAATTTTATCATACCTGTATATAAAACCACCAAAAGGGTTAAAAAAGGTTTCAGGGAAATGAATGAACGTATGCGCCAGCAAACGGAGGCCTACCAGCAATCAACAGGAACAACCCAACAAGCCAAAAGCAACCATGATACGCCCGGGGAATATATTGACTTTGAAGAAGTGAAAGATTGATACTGTATTTCCCTATTTTTGCTGTCCAATAAAATTTTTTACCCCACCGGGTAAGGATCCTTAGCTCAGACGGTTAGAGCATCTGACTCATAATCAGAGGGTCGCTGGTTCGATCCCAGCAGGATCCACAAAAGACCTTCATTTGAAGGTCTTTTTTTATGGGCCTGTTTCTTTTATGGAATTAAAAAATCACCTATATTCACTCTCCCAAGAGTTTGCTTAAATTCCATTCCTCCTGAAAAAGCAACTTTCATTTCCTGGCAAAAAACCCTCGCTTTAATTACTGTACTTATTGTATTGCTTAACCCTCTAAACTTTACGGTATGAAAAAAAATTTTACCCGTTTGTTTCTTTCATTGTTTTTATTATTCTCCCTAAATGCTTCTGTCAGGGCTCAAAGCGGAAATGCTTTGGACTACACCACCGACGACTACCTGGAACTGCCCGATGATATCGTAGGCAGTATTACCGGCGATTTCACCATAGAAGCCTGGGTTTTTTATAAAGGCGGAACCCAATGGGGAAGGATCTTTGATATCGGCACCGGCCTGGGTACCGATGCCTACATCTACCTGGCTGCTTCAAGCAACCCGGATGATAAAGTGGTTTTTGGTTTCAAAATTCCGGGTTACCCTGAAAGAAGGGTTGTTGGACTTGCCATTGCGGAAAATACCTGGACACATATTGCAGTCACGGTCGACTATTCCAATCCAGCCGACCCCATTGCCCGTTTATTTGTCAACGGCACTTTTATAGCCCTTAACGGCATGAGGGATGTTGGTGACCTCACACCTTATTACCTTTCCGACCTGGGAACCACCGACAATAACTGGCTGGGCCGCTCCAGGTTTGTGATAGATCCCTATTTTAATGGTGCTATCGATGAATTCAGGATCTCCAACATCGTTCGTTACCCCGGTGCCGGCGGATTTACACCTGCTACTACCTTTACAACTGATGCCAATACCGTAGCCTTATATCATTTTGACGAAGGTACAGGCCAGTTTACGGCCGATGCAACAGGCAATAATGCCGACGCCGTGCTGGGCTCAACCACCGGTGTAGATACAAATGACCCCACCTGGAGAGTGGCCACAACCCTCCCCGTATATATTCTCCAGTTCAGTGCACAGAAAGTGGCCAATGAAGTGGTTGTGAAATGGAAGGTCTACTCAACCGGTGAAGGTGGCCGCTTTATTGTTGAACGTGGCACCGATGGTTCAAACTTCCATGCAATCGGCACCCTCAACATACCGGCTACACAAGGTACATTCAGCTTTGATTTTGTTGACCGCTCATTTGCCGGTGGTAAAAATTATTACAGGCTGAAAGTGCTGGAAAATAATGCCTCTGCAAAATATTCATCTGTTGTTTCAGTAGATGCCCCCGGATTATACACAGCATTCCCAACGGCTACTACCTCACAACTCTTTGTTAGAATACCGGCGGCAACCAACATTGCTATCTACAGCGCCAATGGTATGCTGGTGAAGAAAATGCAGCTGGCCTCGTCACAAAACATTGATGTAACCAACCTGCAGAAAGGTGCTTACCAGTTGGTGTTTGAAGGTTCAGCAGAAGTGATCAGGTTTGTAAAATTGTAAACCGGTTATTTAATTACATATCAAAAAGCCGTATTCCCATAAAGAATACGGCTTTTCATTTAAAGGAACAGGCTTCGGTGAATACCTGTATTTTTGCGGCTCGTTTAACCTTTCATTAACCGATTGAAAAATACATTTGTTGAATTAACCAATTATATGAGAAGAATT
>DASTMJ010000179.1:0-24997 GCA_035714205.1 Flavisolibacter sp.
AAAAAGATATAAATTATATTGACAGTATTGCCCAGGGCCGTGTCTGGAGTGGCCAGGATGCCCTACAACTTGGTTTGGTTGATCGCATAGGAAACCTGCAGGATGCCATTGCAAGTGCAGCCAGGCTTGCAAAGTTGGATGAATACGGTTTAAAAGAATATCCTGAATCAGGAAGCTGGATCGATGAAATATTGGATAGAAAAAAAACCGAACCTGCAGCCCTCATCCGGCAGGAAGTAGGCGAAGAGAATTACCGGTTATACCAACAATTAAAGAAGATCAGGGAAATAACGGGCGTCCAGGCGAGGCTACCTTTTGAATTTATTATGAACTGAAACCATGTGCCCTTTTATTAGCTGCACTTGTCTTACTTTAGCGGCCTCTAAACCAATTGCTGCTTCCGGCAAGTGTTGGTGAAAAGTCACAACAATGTCTCAACCTTACAGCCAGACCAGGGCTATGCTGGCCATAACAAAAGCCAGTCTGAAGGCCACTTTCAGAAGCCCCCAGTCCATCTTTTTTAGTTTATTTTTTCCTATTGTACTGATATGGATATTTGGTTCACTGGGCGGAAATGGGGTACCTTCCGTTAATGTTGCTTTTGAAAAAAATGCCGATAGTTCGAATGTTATTTACAACTCCCTTATCAATAATCCTGTTTTACATTTTGTTGATAAATCCAAAAAAGATATTGAAGATGAACTAAACAAGGGAAGGGTGGCTGCCGTTATTGATATAAAGCCAAATAATGATACCACGCTCCATGCTCCATATCTCATTCATCTACGTACCTCATCTGCATCGCAAAAAGATTTTGGCTTGCTTACCTCGGCCATTAATTCTACTGTTATTGGTTTGGATAGCGTTATGTATCCTGATCAACCATCTATGGCCGTTATCAAAAAGACAATAGTTGAAGGAGGAAGAAGATACCGGATGATCGATTTCTTTTTACCCGGGATGATTGGTTTTGCATTGATTGGTGCGGCAGTTTTTGGAATTGCTTTTAGTTTTTATTCATTACGGGAAACCCTCGTTTTAAAAAGAATGTATTCTACCCCGGTAAAAAAACAATTTATCATTTTAGGTGAAAGCCTGGCCAAGGTTATATTCCAGTTAATGACAGTTGTAGTATTGATCGGGTTTGGCTATTACTTCTACAATTTTACACTGGCCAATGGTTTATTTACGTTCTTCAATATGATGTTCCTTAGTTTCCTGGCTCTGTTGGTTTTTATGGGATTTGGTTTTTTTATTACTGCTATTGCCAAAAATCAGAATGTCATTCCTATTTATGCCAACCTGTTTATGTTTCCGCAATACTTTTTATCAGGAACTTTTTTTTCAAAAACAGCATTGCCCGCATTTCTTCAACCAATCATACAGTTCCTGCCGCTTACTGCGTTAAACGATGCCATGAGGAATGTAGCATTTGAGGGAGCACCTTTATTTAGTTGCTGGCCACAAATATTGATCCTGATGGCCTGGGGTATTGTCATCTATGTTGTAACAGCTAAATTTTTTCGCTGGGAATAAATCTTCATTATGGTGCGATTGATCAAACTGGCATTTATTAGTTTTGTTATCCTGTTTCTTACAGTAACCGCTATATCGTTGCTTATTCCATCTCATATCAGGATTTCGAAAGCTATTAATGTGGCACCGCCGGCAGGCGATGTGCTAGCTCTTATAAAAGATAAGAATCAATGGCAGCAGTGGCATCCTGTCTTCCAGCAAAAAGATTCCTCTACTGCTTCCAAGCTGAATTCTTTCATTCTCAAGGCTGCATCTGATTCAGAGGTTATATATGAATTACACTATAAAAAATCACGGCCTGTTGTAAACGGATGGGCGATGCACAGCCACACTTCTACAGATTCATTGACCCTCCAGTGGTACATGGATTTTAACCTGCCCTGGTACCCATGGCAAAAATTCGGCAGCCTTTTTTATGAAAATACGTATGGGGTTATGATGGAAAATGGCTTGACAAACATTAAAAAAATTACAGGAAAATAGGATGAACGGTTTGATAATCCTGCAGGGTTCTAATTTTTTTGCAAGTTAAAAACGTAAATTACCGCATAAATCAACAGATAACCGCATTTATTCAAATTTTAAACTGCTAAAAATGAGGAAAGATAAACCTAACAGCCTGGGGAAATTCAGGCGTGGAACTATTGTTCTTTTGTTGCAATTTTTTTCTCTTGTCTTATTTGCGCAAGTTCGTATTACAGGTAAAGTAACCGATGCAGACAATAAAGGTATTCCCGATATTTCTGTCACCATCAGGAATACTTCGCAGGGTACCACCACGGACGCTGATGGTAATTATTCACTTCAAACCAACCTGGCGCAGGGAACTTACGAACTATTATTTTCCGGGGTGGGTTTCAAAGCTGTTACCCGAACCATCCAGGTAGGTACCGGCGCAACAGTTACCTCAGATGTTCAATTGGTAGAAGATGCTTTGAAAATGGACGAGGTTGTTGTCACAGGCACGTCGGCCGGAACCACAAGGCGTCAATTAGGAAGTTATATCAGTACCGTAAAGGCTGATGACTTAAATAAAGGCGCCACTGGTAATGTGCTGGCTGCGTTGCAAGGTAAAACGGCCGGTGCTCAAATTGTTCAGAACAGCGGTGATCCGGCTGGTGGAATTTCGGTTAGGTTGCGTGGCATCAGCTCCGTAAATTCTTCTTCAGAACCATTATATATTGTGGATGGTATTATAGTAAACAATGCAACCACCCGTGTTACCAATACTTCCGGGAACTATGATGGCTCCAGGTTTGTAGGTACAATAGGGCAGAACCGCCTTGCTGATATTAATCCTGCTGATATTGAAAGAATAGAAGTTTTGAACGGTGCTGCAGCAGCAGCTATTTATGGCTCAAGAGCCAATGCAGGTGTAATCCAGATTTTTACAAAAAGGGGAAGTGCCGGAACTCCTGTTGTAACCTTTTCAAGCAATGTGCTGCTGAGTGAATTGCGTAAAAAAGTTGAGGTTAACCAGTCGCCCGTTAAATTTGGAGGTTCACCAGATGTATTTACACAGGATGTTATCACCTCTATTGGTACGCCTCCTGCGCTTCCAACCAATACAACACCGGTAAGCCGTTATGACTACCAGGATTATATTTTCAGAACTGCTCTAGGCACGGACAACACGGTATCTGTAAGCGGAGGTCGTGATCAAACCAAATATTATATTTCAGGATCCTATTATAATAACCAGGGAATCGTTAGAAATACTGATTTCAGAAGATATAGTTTCAGAAGTAACCTGGACCAGGCTTTAAATGACAAGATCAGTTTTTCATTGGGATTGAATTATATCAACAGCAGTGCAAACGAGAAACCTGATGGGAATTCCTTTTTTTCTCCGTTGAATTCTATAAACATCATTGGAAATTTTCATGATCTTTTTACCAGGGATGCACTGGGTAATGTAAAGGCTGTAGGTGAAAGACAAAGAGTAAACCCGGTTTCAGTGATTGAGGACATAAAACAGAAACAGGAAACTAATCGCATACTTGCCAATGGATCGATAAAAATTAAACCTTTCAGAAACTTTTCTATTGATTACACTATGGGTATAGATAACTATACTCAAAGAGGTACTACCTTAATTCCGCCGTTTGCCTATGCGGTAAATACGGGTTTTTATGGTGGTGGGCTCAGCCTTGATCCTGCACAAAACGGTTATGCAAGTGCAGCTACAAGTAATTATTTCCAGATTAATAATGAGATAAATGGTACCTACAATGCCACAATCACAAACGATTTAAGTTCTACAACACAGGTAGGATATTCCCTGCAATATGAAAAATCATCCTATGCACTTTTGCAGGGAAGGGGATTGGCTCCTTTTGTTGAAACTGTGAATGGTGCAAGTACATCTCTTCCTTCATCCGATGCCCGTGGAGAATTATCGATATCGGGAGGTTATATTCAACAGAATTTTAAATTTAAAAATCACTTGTTTGTAACTGGTGCTGTACGTTTGGATGGAAGTTCTGTTTTTGGAAAAGATGAACGCAACCAGGTATATGCAAAAGCAAGTGGTAGTTATTTGCTGTCAGGAACTGATTACTGGAGCAGGCTTGGTATATCAAAGTGGTGGGACCTGTTAAAACTTCGTGTTGCATATGGCCAGTCGGGAAATTTAACGGGTATAGGTCCCTATGACCGGTTTAACAGTTATACAAGTATTGCTTTTCTTGGAAAAACTTCATTTTTTTCCAGCTCAACTTTAGCCAATACCCAGGTTAAACCAGAACGCCAGGAGGAAATAGAGTATGGGGTAGATATGGCGTTCCTGAATAACAGGGTTGGTCTGCAGTTCAACTATTACATCAAAAAAGTGGAAGATCTGTTGATTGACAGGGTGATTGCACCTACAACAGGTTTTTCAAGTTTGCTTGATAATTTCGGGTCACTTGAAAATAAAGGATTTGAAGTTGTTTTGAATATTTCGCCGGTACGCAAATCAAATGTAAACTGGGACATTACAGGTATTTTCAATCATAACAGAAATAAGGCTGTGAAAATCGGGCAGGCATTGACACTGTTAAGTACAAATGCAGGTGCCCCGGTTGCCATTTTAGAAGGCCAGCCCATTGGTGTATTCTACGGAACTTTTTTTGCAACGGATAATAGTGGTGGACAAATTAAAAATCCTTCTGGTATTCCACTTACCGAAAGGGGAACACAAGTGAGTCCCCTGATCTATACTCCACAACGCGATGCGAATGGTTTGCCTTTAACAACGGGGACAGTAGTTTTAAGAAAGGTCATTGGTGATCCCAATCCTGATTATACTGCAAGCCTTGTAAATGAAGTGGGCTTTAACAGATTTAATCTACGGGTACAACTGGATGCTGTACAAGGGGTAGACGTATTTAATGCTGACTGGCGCACAAGACAAGGTGTTGGAAACGGCAAAGTAGCCGAACAGGAACAAAGAGGAGAAATTCCAAGAGGTTATGTAATTGGAGTGTATGGTATTGAAGAATGGCGTATTGATGATGGGTCGTTTGTAAAACTGAGAGAGGTATCACTGGGTTATAGTTTTGGTAAGATCAAAAATATTTTTAAAGATCTTTCTCTTTCCCTGAGTGGAAGAAACCTGATATCATGGGATAATTATAAAGGTTATGACCCCGAAGTAAATGCCGGGGGGCAAAGCACCATCTTGCGTGGAATTGATTTTGGTGCCGTACCTATTCCAAGAACGTTCAGTTTTGGAGTGCAGGCTAAATTCTAAATTTCTAAAATCAACAATTATGTTTTACAAAACTTCAAAATATATTTTACCGGCTATAATGATTGCAGTAATGTTATCAGCCACTTCGTGTAAAAAAGATTATACCGATCCATCGAGGGCAACAGAAGATAAAGTACTTTCCTCACCAAGCGGTTTAACGGGTATAAGTGTTGGGCTTCAAAGAGTATATTCATTAGGTAGGGCCAGTTCACTTTATAATATTGTCAGCATCAACGGATTTATAACCAAAGAACTTGTTTTGCTTAACCCGGGTAATTTGCCTGAATACCAGCTATCGCAAGGCGGAGCAGCTGTAGATGGTACCAATACAATGCTTTCGGGGTTGTGGACCAGCAGTAATAAAATTATTTATGATGCTGATCTTGTTATTACAAATGCTTCCGGTTTATCGGACAAAGGATATGCAAGTGGGTTGATAGGTTATGCATCTATTTTTAAAGCGTTGTCAATAGGAGCTATGTCAATGTTTTGGGAACAAATTCCGGAAGGGGTTGGCCAGAATGTTGGCTTTATACCCAGAATGGAGGGATATGCAAAAGCCATTGAAGTGATAGACAACGCCCTGGCAGCCATTAATGCAAATCCAATCAGTTCCTCATTTAACTCCAGTATCCCGGCAGGTATTGATATTGTGAATACGCTACATGCATTAAAAGCGAGGTATTCTCTTTTCTCCGGAAATTATACACAGGCTTTGGCTTCAGCCAATGCAGTTGACCTTACTAAAAAGTCTGTTTTGAATTTTGAAGCAGCCAATCCCAATCCAATTTATGATGTTGCGGGTTCTAATTTTAATGTTTACCAGCCTATAAGTGATAATATGGGATTACCTGCAGGGCTTCAGCCTGATGCAGGAGATAAACGAGTGTCCTTTTACATGGCACCAAGTGGATCGCCGGCAACACCATTCGTTATGAAAGGATTTGCTGCCACAACCATTTCGGCATTTCCCATTTATTTGCCTGGAGAAATTATATTAATAAAAGCTGAAGCATATGCCCGTATGGCCACGCCAGATTTGACAAATGCACTAACAGAATTAAATAAGGTGGTTACAAAAACTCCTGCCAGTGATCCTTTTGGTGTAGGCGCCGATTTGCCACCACTTGTTGGTCCTTTTACACAAACAGAAATTCTTGACCTGATCTACAAACACAGGTCTATTGAACTGTATATGTCAGGTTTAAAAATTGAAGATATGCGTCGTTTTAACAGGCCGGTTTCAGAAAGGACCAGAAATCTTCTGCCGTATCCATTCCGGGAAAGAGACAACAATCCAAACATGTCGGGAATAGCGGATCCCACGTTTTAATGTAAATAAAAAAAAGGTTGCCAACTGGCAACCTTTTTTTTGCTTTTAATTTGATTCCCCTGCAACGAAATGTCAACTCATGGTGTCAAAGCCTCGGGACCACTGATCAATGGATTATAACGTATTGGTAAAAGACTGTCTTAAAGAGAAAGCTGCTGCACAACGGCAACTGTACCAGCATTTTGCTCCATTGATGCTGAGTGTTTGCTACCGGTACACCAAATCAATGGCCGATGCTGAAGATGTGTTGCAGGAAGGCTTTGTTAAGGTTTTTATGAATCTGCACCAATACAAGTTCCAGGGAGAATTGGGTGGCTGGATACGACGTATAATGGTGACAACTGCTATCAATTATTTAAAAAGAAGTGCCCGTTATCAAACCGACCTGCTTTTTACTGATGACCACTTACATGTTGTAAGTAATGATCATCACCCCGAAGTAAAAATGGAGGCCAAAGAACTGGCAGATCTTATCAGGCAGCTTCCTCCCGGTTACCAAACCATATTTAATTTATACGCAGTAGAAGGATTTAACCATGTAGAGATCGGGAAGATTCTAGGCATACAGGAAAGTACATCCAGGTCGCAATATGCAAGAGCCAGGGCCCTGCTCATACAATGGATAGAACAAAAAAACGACATTAAAAAAGCGGTTTATGCAAAATAACTTTGAAAAGGGGGTGAGAGAAAAAATGGACGAACTGAAGTTCGAGCCATCCGAACCCGTTTGGCAAAATATTGAAAAGCAGATCCGTAACAAAAAAGACCGGAGGCGATTAATATTTTGGATACCCTTATTGATTCTGCTTCTCTCCGGTGGGGTATGGTTGATTTATAATACCGGTAATGACCCGGTTGCAGCTACTACAAAAACTTCCGATCAAATTCCAAAAGATCAAATCCAGGGAAT
The DNA here is from genome assembly GCA_035714205.1 of Flavisolibacter sp. Lineage (GTDB taxonomy): Bacteria > Bacteroidota > Bacteroidia > Chitinophagales > Chitinophagaceae > Flavisolibacter. The sequence goes on from DASTMJ010000179.1 coordinate 7,513, forward strand.
GCCGGATGGAAGGGTAGAAAATCGCACTGAGGGTACTGTTAATTTACCTTCACAAAATGATTCCGAATCTCAATTACAAACCGGAGAGAACCCACCTGTTTACAAACCGGTAATAAAAGAAAATAAACCTCTACATAAAAAAACAAATAACGACATTAACCAGGTTTATTTCAATCAAAAAGAAATGCGACCCAATGTTATTGCTCATCAAAGTGAAAAGAAAAAAGTTTCGGAGCCGCTTCAAGTCAAGCAACAGGTAACAAAAGAAACAATAAAAACGCAGCAACAACTTAATAACCAGCTTATCAAAAAGGATAGTACGGATGGGGTGAAAGACAGCACAGCCGTTTATAAAGTTGCTGTTTTAGAAAAGGATTCGGATAAGAAAGAAAATGAAACCTTTGCCAATAGTAGATCCCTTTCCTCCAGATGGAAGTGGGGAGTCGTAGCCGGTGCAGGATTTGCCGGCATCGGTAAAGGGTTGGTTTCCTTCAACCAGAATAAGGCGGCGCTGGACCAGTTTTCAACCCGTCCGTCAAACCAGCCATCTCCAAATAGTCAGCAACCTTCGTCCATTTCTAAAAATCTTTCTTTTACGGCAGGTATAGCATTAAAAAAACAGTTGAATAACCGAATTTCTCTACTAACGGGACTTCAATATAATTTTTACAGTAACAAAATGGAAGTGGGGCAGTTACAATACCAGGATACTTTGCTATATAGCGGCCAGTATATTAATCGTTATTATTCTAATGGCGGATCCAATATGCAGGATTACACGAATCAATATCATTTTATCAGTTTACCTGTAGCAATTGAATGGAGGCTGATGCAAAAAAAACCTGTACTTCTGCAAGCCGGACTGTCCCTGCAACAACTTGTAAACACAGAAAGCCTGCTTTACAATCAAAGGAGCAATCTTTATTACGATAATGAAAGTGTTTATAGAAAAACACAACTGTTTTCCAATATTGGTCTATTGTACAATCTGAAGGGTAAAAGCAAAACAATTTTACAGCTTGGTCCTCAATTACAATATGGTATCACCAACCTTGAAAAATCAAATACTTCAAAACATTTGTTTTCTGCAGGTATTACAGCACAATTGTTTTTTAATAATTAAAACAGTTAGTGCAACGTTGGTACTGATCTTCTTGTCAACCTCAAAACACTAGTTATGAAAAGGATAATACTCACTGCCGGAGCTGCTGCTGTATGTTTTTTTTTATTGGGTATACTGCAGGGATGTATAAAAGATTCCTATGAAAGTACACAAACCTTCACTTACTATCAACCTGTTTATAAAACGGCAGCGGAAGTCAGAGCCAACATTAAAAGCAATACGCCTCAGCCTATACAACGGCCAGGTAAGATCTATAAGTACGGGCAATATATTTTTTTGAATGAGCTTGATAAAGGTATACATGTCATCAATAATAAGAATCCTTCGCAACCACAGCGTGTGGCGTTTATAGATATTCCGGGTAACATGGACATTGCTGTAAAAAACAATATTCTTTATGCCGACCTGTATACTGATCTTATAGCACTTGATATATCAAATCCGGAACAGGTTGTGTTGAAAAAAGTAATAGAAAATGTTTTTCCACATAGATACTGGAACTCCTTTGTTGCAGATACAACAATGATCATTGCTTCCTGGGTTCAAAAGGATACTGTTGTTAAAAGCAAGGGGGATTTTCAAAATTGGCTCAACCGCAATGTGACCATTTTCTTTGTAAGTACACAGTTATGGGATGCTTTTAGTAATAAGGCTTCTGCAGCTCCTTATGGAGTAGGGGGCTCAATGGCCCGGTTTACAATTACAAATGACAGGCTTTATACGGTTGGTCATTCAGATCTTGACGTTTTTAATATTACAGACCCTGTTGAGCCCCAGCATTCATCACATAAAAATGTGGGGTGGAATATTGAAACTATCTACCCATTTATGGGCAACCTGTTCATCGGGTCTCAATCTGGTATGTATATCTATAGTATCAGTAATCCGGATAACCCGGTGCAGACGGGTCAGTTCAACCACGTACGTAGTTGCGACCCAGTTATTGCTGACGATAAGTATGCCTACGTAACACTCCGTTCCGGAACTGCTTGTCAGGGTTTTACAAACGAGCTTGATATTTTGCAATTAAATGGCCTTACCAATCCAACTTTATTAAAGGTTTATAATCTCACCAATCCTCACGGCCTCTCAAAAGACGGATCTGTTTTATTTGTTTGCGATGGACAGGACGGATTAAAGATCTACAATGCTGCAGATGTAATGAATTTGACAATGATTAAGCAACTTGAAAACCTGGATGCCTATGATGTAATAACCATGCAGGGAAATGCTTTGGTGGTTGCAAAAGATGGGTTGTACCAGTTTGATTATTCAAACCTTGCCAATATCAGGTTGTTAAGTAAGATGGACATTTCAAAATAGTTTTATGAAACAGTTATGTGTTTTGTTGGTGATATTTCTATCAGTAAACGCTTTTGCTCAACTGCAACCTGTTCCCAAATTTTCAAGTATAAACCAGTTTGGATTTCTTAAAGGAAGCTCCGCACAAACCTACCAGTTTCAAACAATAAATGGAATAAAATATAAAACCTGGTTTGCTGGATTAGGTATTGGCATGGAAGATTACTACAGGAAATCGATCCCCTTATTTATAGATGTTCGAAAATCACTGATAAATAAATTACAATCGCCATTTTTTTATATTGATCTGGGAACTGCGTTACCTATAAAAAAAGAAGAAAAGACATCCTGGGAAACAAAGGAATTTAAAAAGGGATTATATTTTGAAACGGGTTTGGGATACTCAGTTCCTGTAAGAACAAAACTTTATTTTAACTTTAGTGTTGGCTATTCGCAAAAGCGCTCTGCAGAGATTATAACCAGTGACAATATAATCTGGGATTTTCCTCCTTACAATCGGCCATCAGAAATAAATGAGCTTAATTATACTTTTCACCGGATATCAGTAAAAGCAGCTTTACAATTTTAAGAACCTGATGTTACGCTGAATCCCTTTGTATTTAGAACGGCTCAGTGGTGAATGTTTAAATATTTTTTTGAACGCCTCCTCGCTTAATTCTTCCCATTCTTTTGTGGTTAGATTTAAAATTTCAGGTAAAGGGTTAAATTCTGGTTCATTTGAAGGTTTGCTGAAACGATTCCATGGGCAAACATCCTGGCATATATCACACCCAAACATCCAATTTTGAAATTTACCCTTCATTTCTTCAGGAATGACTTCATCTTTTAGTTCTATGGTAAAATAAGAAATGCATTTATTCCCATTAATTACTTTGCCTGGCTCAATAGCAGCAGTGGGACAGGCATCAATGCAACGTGTGCAAGATCCGCAATAATCGGTGGCGTATGGATCATCAGGGTTTAATTCAAGATCAGTGATCAGAGTGGCAATAAAAAAGAATGAGCCATTTTGTTTGTTTATGAGATTCCCGTTTTTCCCGATCCATCCCAGGCCGGTGCGTTGTGCCCAGCTTCTTTCTAAAACCGGTGCCGAATCAACAAATCCCCTTCCGTTTATAGAACCAAAGTTTTCCTGGAGTTCGTTAAGCAATTGTTTTAGTTGCTCTTTAATTACATAATGGTAATCCTTACCATAGGCATACTTCGAAATTTTAAAATCGCCTGTTTGTTTATTATAGGAAGGGTAATAATTTTTTAAAAACGTAATGACCGACTTTGCGCCAGGCACCAGTTTGGCAGGATCAATACGCAGGTCAAAATAATTTTCCATGTATTGCATTTTGCCATGCAATCCTTTTTTGAGCCAGTTTTCAAGTTTTCGGGCATCGTCATCCAGCCTTTGCGCTTTTGCTATTCCACAATAGTCAAAACCATGCCTTGCAGCAGCCTGTTTTATTATTTGTGAACGATGTTGGATCGAGGACATAATTCTGGATTCTGATTAGGCCAAGTATGCAAATAAACAAGTAATCTGTAATTAAGGGAAAACTACTATTGTTAAAACTCTTTCCAATACGCTTTTATAATTGAAAAAAAATAATGATATTGAGCTGCAACTAAAACTTCCTGTATGAGATTTCTTGCTATCCTTTTGGGTGTGTTTTGTACTTTATGTTCCTACTCGCAAAATGAAAGTCGTTTTGTAAAGTTTGGAAAAATTACCGAAGCTGATCTTCAACAAAAAAAATATTCTATTGATACGAACGCGAATGCTGTTGTGCTGAGTGATATTGGCTCAGGCTCTATCGAAGGCAATACCAAGGGTTGGTTTTCTATCGTTTTGCGTCGACACAAGGTGGTGCATATTTTAAATAAAAAGGGTTATGGTGAAGCTGATATTGAAATACCGCTCTATACAAATGGGGATGATGAAGAAAGACTGGAGAGTGTAAAAGCAACAACCTACAACCTGGAGAATGGTAAGATTGTGGAGACCAAGTTAGATAAGTCAAGTGTTTTGAAAGAAAAAGTCAATAAAAATAAAAACATTCGAAAATTTACAATGCCCAATATAAAAGAGGGTTGCATCATTGAATATGAATACAGGATCAATTCAGATTATATATCCACCCTAGACCCCTGGTTGTTCCAGAGCAGGACAGCGCCTCAAATCTGGAGTGAATACGAGTTTTCCGTGCCGCAGTTCTTTACCTATAACTTTTTAAGTCGCGGTTATCACGGTTTCCACATTAGTGATCGAAAAGACCGGGTGGCCAGTTTCGCAGTGAGAGATAATTCTGGTACGGGTCAGACACAGGACTATCGTTTTAGTTCAGGTGTTACTGACTATCGCTGGGTAATGAAAGATGTGCCTGAGCTTAAAGAAGAAAATTTTACTTCTTCTGTAAAAAATCATATTTCAAGGATTGAATTTCAGTTAGCTTATCAAAGTTCTCCCCTGCAACCCCGCAGCTATCGCAGCACCTGGGAGGAATTGGCCAATAATTTATTAGAATCAGAAGGCTTTGGCAAAAATCTTTCTGCAAACAACAACTGGCTGAGCGATGAAATAAAGCCAGTTTACGCCAGTGTGTCCAACAATCTAGAAAGAGCAAGGAAGATTTTTTATTATGTGAGAGACAATTTTACCAGTACCGGCGCCTCAGGGCATATTTATATGGATCAGCCCTTAAAGACCGTATGGAAAAATAAAAAAGGGAGTGTTTCAGAAATCAACCTTCTTTTAACAGCCATGTTGCGTTATGCTGGTTTGCGCTCTGACCCAGTACTGGTCAGTACAAGGGGCAATGGATATGCAGTTGATTATTCGCCTATGACAAGCAGTTTTAATTATGTAGTTGCTGAGTTTAGCGATAATGGAAAATATTATTACCTGGATGCCAGTGACCCGCAGTTGGGATTTAACCGGCTGAATTTTGAATGCTATAATGGTCATGCCCGTGTGATAAATGAAGAAGCCCCTGCCATTAATCTTATGGCTGATTCATTAAAGGAAGCCAAAACAACTCTCATTATCATTACCAATAAACCTGATGGAAAATGGGTTGGCACTATGACGCAAACTCCCGGTTATTATGAATCATACCACATCAGGGAAAAAGTGAAAGAAAAAGGACAGGAAACATTTTTTAAGGAAGTTGAAAAAGACTTTGGAAATGACATAAAGATCATTGACCCGAAAATTGATTCATTAAAAAATTATGAAACACCAATTGGAATTAAATATACAGTAGAAGTAAATCCAGGTGATGGCGACATCATTTATATCAACCCGGTGTTTGGTGAAGGTTATAAAAAGAACTTGTTTAGCGCGGCTGAACGTTATTACCCGGTTGAAATGCCTTATACAATGGATGAAACCATTGTTGTAACCATGGAAGTACCCACAGGATATGAAATAGATGAAATGCCCAAACAAATGTTGGCCAAGTTTGACGAAGAGGGTAATAGTTTTTTTGAATACCGTATTTCACATTCAAGTAACGTTATTTCATTCCGCACAAGAATAAAACTGGCCCGTGCTTTCTTTATGCCGGAAGAATATGAATCACTTCGTGAATTTTTTAACCTGGTTGTGAGTAAACATAACGAACAGATCGTTCTTAAAAAGAAAAAATAACATGAGAAACCTGATAATGATAGCTTGCATCCTGGTTTCAGTAAAAGCCATTGCTTCAGATGTTAAATACCCGGCCAACGCTATTCCGGAAAATTTGAAGAAAGATGCAAATGTGGTGAAACGCATGGAGGAAATAAATTTCGAATTGAGTTCCTCACGAAGATCAACACTCCGGTATAAATATGCACTTACTATATTAAATGAAAATGGTGATGCCTATGCAAGTTTCCAGGAAAGCTATGATAAGTTTAAGCACATTGAATCTATTGAAGGATATTTATATGATAAGGATGGTAAACTTTTAAAAAAAGTAAAAACAAAAGACCTGTCCGATGCAAGCGCCGTGGATAATATCAGTTTGCTGACCGATGACCGGGTGAAGTATCATAATTTCTATTCAAGGTCTTATCCGTATACCGTTGAATACATAGTAAGTCTTTCTTATGAACAGACATTTTATTTTCCTTATTGGGTGCCGCAGGAATATTTGTTTCTTTCGGTTGAAAAAAGTCAACTTACTGTAACCGTTCCAACGGATTACCAGTTGCGATATAAAATGTTTAATTATAAAACGGAACCTGAAAAACTAACTGAAAAAAATACGGTGAGATATACCTGGCAGATAAACCAATTACCAGCGTTGAAAAGTCGCTATTCTGCTCCACGCTGGCATGAACGAGTGCCCATGGTTAGCCTGGCGCCTTCAGAGTTTGAAGTGGCCGGTTATAAAGGAAATATGAATACCTGGCAGGATTTTGGAAAATTTATCTACACACTAACCAAAGACCGGGATCAATTACCACCTGCCATCACGGAAAAAGTCAAAACGTTAACGGCAGGTCTTTCTTCTGATAAAGAAAAAGTAGAAACTCTATATCATTTTTTGCAGCAGAATACAAGGTACATCAGTATACAATTGGGCATTGGTGGCTGGCAGCCCTTTGATGCTGCCTATGTAAGTAAAAACGGTTATGGTGATTGTAAGGCGTTATCCAATTATATGTATAGTTTGCTAAAAGCAGCGGGTATACCTTCAAAATACGCATTGATTAAGGCTGGCGATTTTGATCATTATCTCATGGAGGATTTTCCATCCAACCAATTTAATCATGCAATTTTATGTGTACCCATGCAGAAGGATACGCTATGGCTGGAGTGTACGGATCAATTTAAAGCGGCAGGTTATATGGGAGAATTTACCGGTAACCGAAAAGCCTTATTGATAGATGAGCACGGAGGAACGTTGGTGTCAACGCCACGTTATGGCTTAAAAGAAAATACGCAGATGCGAACCATTAAAGCAAAGCTTGAAAAGGATGGGTCGCTTTTAATGAAGATTGTTACAAGCTATAAGGGAGTGCAACAGGATGATCTGAGTGGAAGAATTGACAACCTTTCCAATGAAATGGTAAAAAAACATCTTGCAGAAGAGCTGGAGCTGGCAACCTACGAGGTTAACGATTTCGCTTATAAAAAGAAAAAAGCGGTTGTACCAGAAATTGAAGAACAACTTACAGTCTCGGTAAGCCGTTATGCTAACATTACCGGTAAGCGCATTTTTGTTACGCCTAATATCCTGAACAGGGGTGGGGCAAGAATTGAAGAAGAAACCGAAAGAAAAGAAGATTTTGTTTTTGTATATGAGTTCCACAACGAAGATGATGTTGAAATTGAAATTCCTGAAGGTTATAAAGTGGAAGCGCCACTGAAAGATTTTGAGATCAAAACCAAATACGGAACTTACTCAAGATCGGCCAAAGTGGAAGGTAATAAGATCATTTACAAGCGTATCCGCGAGGGTTTTGCTGGCAGGTTCCCTGTATCAGAGCAAAAAGAGATCATCCGTTTTTTGGATGATGTGTACAAAGCAGATAGGGGAGGATTGGTGCTTGTAAAAAGTGAACCATAAAAACAGGCGCAATAATATCATTCCGGAACAATAAAAAAATGCACAGCCTTAAGTTGTGCGTTTTTTTTAGGTGAATTTAAAGTGGACTACAGTTGCTTTTCAATCGTTCATCAATAGCCCCCTTTAATTGCTGGTAAGCATCTGCTTTTTGTTCACCCAGCAATGTTTTGGCAAAAAAGATGCAGGCATAACCACGACACCAATCAATCATGGGCCAGGTACCTAATAAACCCGGACTTGCCAAAATACTAGCCTCAGCACCCTGGGTTGCATTTTCATCCAACACCCAACTGCCTAATGCATATTGAAAACCGGTAGCTGTTTTAGGAGCATACCTGATTAATTCATTTGATGTATGAATGGAGCGGAGTTCTTTTACAGAGGCCTCGCTAATAATTTGTTTACCGTTGAACTTCCCTTTATTTAAAAGCATCTGCAAAAACCGCATATAATCACTGGCAGTTGACCTTGCACCCCCGGATGGATTAATGGCAGACGCGTCAAGTGTGCTGAACGTTGTTTTCGTCATGCCCAATGGGTTAAATAATTTTTGTTTGATCAATTGGTCAAATTTTCTTTTCATCACTATTTCAGCAATTCTGCCTGCAATGTTCAATCCCATGTTGCTGTACCAGAATTCTGTTCCCGGGTTGGTTTGAATTTCCTTTTTGGCAAACGATTCTACTTCCTGCTCCAGCGATGCAAATTTCTTTCGCTGGAACATGCCCAGTACACCCTGATCTGCCTGGATGCCTGTAAAATGCGAAAGGCAATGCCTTAGTGTTATGTAATTCTTACCATAACTTTCATAAATGGGGAGGTAATAGCTTACTTTATCATCTAATGAAAGTTTTCCTTCATCTACCAGTATCATGATCAGCGCGGCTGTCAGCCATTTACTTGCACTTGCAACAGGTGCTTCGGTTTTCGAATTAAAATCACCCATTTCTTTCTTAAATACAATAGTATCTGTACTAACTATTGCTACCAGGTCTTTTCCCAATAATTTTTGATACTGGGTTAAAGCACCATCAAGCTCTGGAAATTTTTCAAGTCCGTATTCCTTATCATTCTTTTTATTTCGTTGTGCAAAACCAGTCTGAAGAATTAACAGGAAAAACAATAGGGAACTGCATTTCAGGCAGTTAAATCGTAAATTGTATGACATTCTTACGGTGAATTTATGGTTGGATTGTTGTTTGAAGCTTTCACGTTAACCAGCCTGGCAATATGCCCTGCTGAGCTTGTAAGGCAATATAGAACGAAAAATTACTAACCAAATTATAATCTTATAAAATGAATTTATCCAATTTCACCATTAAAGCTGCTGAAGTGATTCAACAATCACAACAACTGGCTTTTAACCATGCAAACGCCAATATTGAAACAGAGCATTTATTAAAGGCTTTGCTTGATCAACAGGATTCTCCGGTAGAATATTTATTGAAAAAAAATGCAGTGAACACCCAGCAACTTGAAAGCCGGCTGGATCAGCAAATGGAGCGCATACCTAAAGTTTCCGGGGAACCTGCTCAATCCATTTCAAGAGATGCAAATAACGTTATTTTAAGAGCCGGTGCAGTGTTGAAACAATTTAACGATGAATTTATAACTCCGGAGCATTTGTTATTGGCCATTATCCAGGGCAATGATAATACTGCCAAACTTTTAAAAGATTTTGGACTTTCCGAAAAAGGATTGGTAACTGCCATAAATGACTTGCGTAAAGGATCAACCGTTACTTCCCAAACACAGGAAACACAATTTAATGCTCTGAATAAATACGCAAAAAACTTAAATGAGTTGGCCAGGCAAGGCAAACTAGACCCGGTAATTGGTCGGGATGAAGAGATCAGGCGAACGCTGCACATACTTTCCCGCCGTTCAAAGAACAATCCCATTTTAGTGGGTGAACCCGGTGTTGGTAAAACTGCTATTGCGGAAGGGTTGGCCATGCGTATTGTAAATGGCGATGTGCCTGAAAACCTGAAATCAAAAATCATTTATGCACTTGATATGGGACAATTGATTGCAGGTGCCAAATACAAAGGTGAGTTTGAAGAACGATTGAAAGGAGTAATAAAAGAAGTGTCAACAAGTGAAGGCGAAATCATTCTTTTTATTGACGAAATACATACGCTGGTTGGTGCCGGTGGTGGCGAAGGCGCCATGGATGCAGCCAATATTTTGAAGCCTGCCCTTGCCCGCGGTGAATTAAGGGCCATTGGTGCCACAACCTTAAACGAATACCAGAAGTTTTTTGAAAAAGATAAGGCACTCGAACGTCGTTTTCAGAAAGTGATGATTGATGAGCCAGGCGTTGAAGATGCCATTTCAATTTTACGTGGTTTAAAAGACAGGTATGAAACGCACCATCATGTACGTATAAAAGATGAAGCAATTATTGCTGCGGTAGAACTTTCTGTCCGGTATAGAACTGATCGGTTTTTACCTGAGAAAGCTATTGACCTGATAGACGAAAGTGCAGCTAAACTTCGTTTGGAAATGAATTCAATGCCAGAAGAACTTGATAAGCTGGAGAGACAGATCAGGCAATTGGAAATTGAGAGGGAAGCTATAAAAAGAGAAAATGATGATGAGAAACTGAAAGACCTGAATACCACGCTTGCCAACCTTGCTGTGGAAAGAGATACGCTGAAAGCCAAGTGGCAGGAGGAAAAAGACCTGGTTGAAAAAATTCAGAATTCAAAGGCCGAGATTGAACAATTAAAGCAACAGGCAGAGCAGGCTGAAAGAGAAGGTGATTATGGAAAAGTTGCCGAGATAAGGTATGGAAGGATAAAAGAACAGGAAGAAAAGATCAATGAATTACAGGGAGGACTGAATGAATTAAGCGCCAACTCCAGGAGGTTAATGAAAGAGGAGGTGGATGCAGAGGATATTGCCGAAAGCGTTGCAAAATCTACAGGTATACCCGTTACAAAGATGCTGCAAAGTGAAAAAGATAAACTTCTGAACCTGGAAGATGAACTGCACAAACGTGTTGTAGGCCAGGATGAGGCTATTACAGCAGTTGCCGATGCAGTACGCAGAAGCCGGGCAGGTTTGCAGGACCCAAAACGTCCCATCGGTTCATTTATATTTTTGGGTACTACGGGTGTAGGTAAAACAGAACTGGCAAAAGCGTTGGCCGATTACCTGTTTGATGATGAACATATGATGACCCGGATTGACATGAGTGAATACCAGGAAAAACATACCGTATCACGACTGGTGGGTGCACCTCCTGGTTATGTGGGTTATGATGAAGGTGGCCAATTAACAGAAGCGGTTCGTCGCAAACCTTACCAGGTTGTATTGCTTGATGAAATTGAAAAGGCGCATCCCGATGTATGGAATGTATTGTTGCAGGTGCTGGATGATGGAAGGCTGACAGATAACAAGGGTCGTGTAGTGAATTTTAAAAATACCATTATCATCATGACCTCCAATATGGGTAGTGATATTATACAGGAAAATTTTGCTGACGTTACAGAAAAAAATAAGGACCAGGTAGTAGAACGAACAAAAGCAGAAGTGATGGCCCGCTTAAGGGAAACCATCCGACCTGAATTTTTGAACAGGGTAGACGAGATCATTCTTTTCCAGCCATTAATGAAATCAGAGATCAGGGGTATTATAAAAATACAATTAGATATATTAAAATCATTGGTGAGCCAGGGTGGTATACAACTGCACTTTTCGGATTACCTGGTTGATTACCTGGCAGAAAATGGTTTTGATCCGCAGTTTGGTGCAAGACCGTTGAAACGTTTGATACAAAAAGAATTAGTGAACAAGCTTAGTAAAAAGATACTGGCAGGAGAGATAGACAAATCACACCCCGTACTTGTTGATGTATTTGATGGAGTAGTGGTGTTTAGGAATGATGTTGAGCAACCACAAACAGTATAATATTGAAGAGGTAATCCTATAAAAAAGCCTGGCATGTGCCGGGCTTTTTTTGTGGGCGGATGGTGACTGCTACATAGACTCGTACGAAAAAACTTTATCACTTGTTTCAATAAGTACGGCATTATGTTGTTTGGTCGCAATGTCAATATCGGCATCGGGCAATCTACCCGTCAACGTCAGATTATTAGTGTTCATCAGGTATCCAACAGAAAGTGTTTTTGAAAATTTTGCTAACTCTATCAGGGAATTGAATTGTAAGGTTCGCTTTTCCATTGCCGGTTATTTGGAGTATAGTAAATCTAATAAAACTACAAGTAAGGTTCAGACAAAAACGACCAGGATTATTTATTCACATAATAAGTTTGATATAATATGGTTGGGGAATTGAGAAAGTTTATAATTTATTCACATTTTGTTTTTAATGAATGAATGAGCCGCAACTCACTCATGTACCTGGCATGCTTCCAGAATATTCCCGTCAGGGTCATAGAAAAAGAAATAGGTAACATAATCATCGGTAACGATCGACTCCGTAGAAACCCCTTTCTCCTCAAGGTTTATGCGTAATGCTGAAGCATCTGGTGTTCTGAAAATGGGATAAGAAGCTGTATTCTTATTGATGGAAATGGTTTCATCGGTTTGCCAGAGTGTTAGGCTTACATTGCTGCTGGTGTTTAGCACAACCAGTTTCATTTTAGGTTCATCCCAGGTTATGCCGAAACCAAGTATATCCGTATACCATTTTTTTGATCTCTCAATATCTGTAACTCTTACAATGACTGTATCTATTCCCTGCAGCAAATTTCTCTCCATCATAACGACTTTTTATTTTTTAGCTCCATAAATAAAAGTGGGAACGGTTTTCCCATGCCATCGAAATCTGACCGACCTATAACTTCAAAACCCATATGTTTATAAAAACCTACCGCTTGTTCGTTTTGTTCATTAACATCCACCTTTTTTACATGCAATTGCTCCATTGCAAAGTGTAAAAGATGTTTTCCAATACCTTGCCCCCGTGCGGATGGATGAACGAACAACATTTCAAGTTTGTCAGCAACAACACCCAAAAAACCGGTTATAGAGGCCTTTTCATTCCGGATGCAATGGAGATCAACTGCTTTCAGAAATTCATTAAGAATTAGTGGTTTGAAAAACTGTATGTCTTTTTCTGTTAGAAAGTGATGTGTTTCCCGCACTGAAGCTTCCCATACCTCCACAATTTCGGGGTAATCGGCTGCCGTTGCCTTTTCTATTATTTTGGTAGCTTGTTGTTGCACAAAACAAAAATAAAATCCTGTACATAAGCGACAAAATATTAAGTTGAAATCTGATTATATTTAATCAACCCACCTCAAAAAAACAATTATGAAAATACTGATCTTATTTCTTTTTATTTCTTCTTCCGTTTGTGCACAGGAGTTGTATACAGTTCCCCCCAATACAAAAACGCGTTGGAGCAGCTTTGAAAACCCCGGCGGTTTGAAAGGGCAGGGTGGAAAGGAAAACAAAGGAGCCAAAGGACATCCTGCAGATGTTATTAATCCAGGCCAAAGTAAAGTTTTGATGGATGTAAAAGGTGCCGGTGTCATTCGACGGATCTGGATGACCCTAAATGAACGTTCATCGGTGGTACTTCGATCTATCCGGTTAGATATGTATTGGGATGGTGAATCCAAACCGGCGGTATCGGTACCTGTCAGTGATTTTTTTGGGATGGGTTTGGGTCGAACGGTTGCTTTTCAAAATGCTCTTTTCTCAAACCCTGAAGGGCGATCGTTTAATTGCAACATTCCCATGCCTTTCCGTAAAGGAGCTAAAATTGTTTTAACAAATGAATCCACTAAAACAGAAACATTGTTTTATGATATCAATTTTGAAGAAGTTAAGGAACATACAACCGGGGTGCTTTATTTCCATGCTTTCTGGAACCGTAATCATGATACAAAACTGGGCGAAGACTTTCCCATACTGCCAGCGGTAAATGGCAAAGGAAGATTTTTAGGTTGTAATCTTGGAATTATTACTGACTCGTCCTATGGTAAAAGCTGGTGGGGCGAGGGTGAGGTAAAAGTTTATTTAGATGGCGATAAGGATCTTCCCACATTGGTTGGTACAGGAACTGAGGATTATATTGGCACTGCCTGGGGGCAAGGCTCATTCGCACATCAATACCAGGGTTGTCCCATAGCCGATGAGGGTAAAGGGCAGTGGACCTTTTACAGGTATCATATACCAGACCCGGTTTATTTCCAGGAAGGTTGTAAGGTTGTTATTCAACAAATGGGTGGCGATATGAGGGATAATGTGAGAAAGTATGTGCAGGATGGTGCAAAACTGATCCCTGTAACAGTTGCAACCGATAAAGCGTTTGTAAAACTCTTTGAAACAGTAAATGCCCCGGAAATTACAGATGCCGATTTCCCGAATGGGTGGACCAATTTTTACAGGCTGGATAATTATTCATCAACCGCTTATTTTTACCTGGACAAACCGGTAAGTAACCTGCCATCATTGCCGGCTGTGAACATCCGGACCGAAGGAATTTTGCAATAAACTTTATAAAAGTCATTAAAAAGCAGTTCGAAAGAACTGCTTTTACTTTTTACCGGACACGGGGAACAAAAAACTCTCCTTCGGTTATTTCCAGCACTTTGGTATCATCTTCAATACTGGTAATATAGTTACCAGTGAATGTGCCTTTGATTTCTTTGTCTGTTATAGAAGTGATTGTCACCACATACAATGGATCGGGTCTTCCGGGAGAAGGTTCGGAATTATGATATCCTAACATTGAATTGGTAGTTGTATTATCCAGGTAAAGAATGGGCATAAAATACATATCTGAACTGTATGTGCCGGTGGTTAAGTTTGATCCATCCACCTGCAGGGAAATGTCAAACGCATCCTTCATTGCCTCATCTCTTGCAGAAATTCCCAGGTTGGTTTTTGTTTCGTCCATAAGATCCGGACCCAATTCGCCTAAAGCGTTTTTCCAGGTGATCCAGGTGCCATCTTTTTTAAACTTCAGGTAATACTTTGACTCGTCGTTTTCTTTTTTGCAGGAGCTGAAAAGCAGTAAGAAAAGTGCAAGTACTGCTAATAATTGTTTTTTCATAGGGAAAATTTGAGAGGCAAGAATAATAATTAATCATTGAATTTAAAAGTGTGTCAGTAAATTAATTATAACCATCCAGAGCGCCTGAAGAAATAATAAACCAATATGCATGCAGCTATGGTAAATATTATCACCATATAAAAACCGTAATGCCATTGCACATTTGGTATAAACTGGAAGTTCATCCCGTAAAATCCAGCTACCATTGTTGGTATGGCAACAATGGCCGCCCAGCCGGCAAACTTTTTTGATACATCACTTTGAGATATAGATATCAGGGAAAAATTAGCTTCCAATGCTGTGTTCAATAATTCCCGTGTATTTTCCACCATTTCATTTAAGCGTACAGAGTGATCATAAATATCCCGGAAATAAGGTTGTGTATCAGATGAAATATATTGAATGTCGAAACGCATTAACCGGTTGCAAATATCAACAAGGGGTGATACAGCTCTTTTGGTATCGAGCAGTTCACGTTTTAATTGGTAAATGTTTTCTGTGGTTTCCCTGCTTGGTTTCTCTTTGAAAATTTTATCTTCTATATTCAGCAATTCCTGTTCCAGTTCATGTACAACAGGAAAGTATTGGTCCACAATAAAGTCCATTATCGCATATAAAACAAAACCCTGCCCTTTTGATAAAAGATGCGGCATTGCTTCACAACGGGAACGTATAGGTGCATAAGACAGTGAGGCTCCATGCCGTAAGGAGACGATAAAATTAGGGCCGATAAAAAAATGGGTTTCGCCAAACTCGATGTGCCTCTGTTTACTCATTTGTGCAGTTCTCAGTACAATAAAAAGAGAATCGCCATACAATTCAACTTTTGGCCGTTGGTGTGCTTTCTGTGCATCTTCAATGGCAAGATCGTGCAGGCCAAATTCTTTTTGAACTGTTTTCAGAATATCATTAGAAGGTTCATGCATTCCTATCCATACAAATTGGTCGTTGGTTTTCAAAACCTCATGAACATTATTAAGTTCAACATCAGCAATACGTTTACCATTAGCATAGGCAGCACAGTTTATAATCTCTTTCATGCAAGTTATTTTTTGAATATGGAGAAACGCCTGTCAGTGTTTGTAAATGTAATTTTTTCCCAATAGAGCAATGCGCCGGGTTTAAATGTTTTTTAGATTTTGAGAAACAGCGTAACTTAATTGTTCCATCCTCCCTTTTTAACACAGCTACCACTTTTGATTACAATTCTTTATTTCTAAAATTTATTTTATGCTTGAAACACAATCTTCTGCGGTTGCAGAAAAAAAGGCTGTCGCCTTCCCATCAAGAGGTTATGCCGCTCAAAGTGCAAATTCACCTTTAGCTCCCTGGAATTTTGAACGCAGACCTTTAAGCCCTCATGATGTATTGATAGAGATACAATATTGCGGTGTCTGTCATACTGATATTCATTTCTTAAGAAATGACCTGGGTATGTCTGTATACCCCCTTGTTCCGGGTCATGAAATTGTTGGAACGGTAACTGCCGTAGGGAGCCATGTAAAAAAATACAAAGAGGGAGATATTGTAGGAGTTGGTTGTCTTGTAGAATCATGCCGGGTTTGCGATAACTGTAATGAGGGCTACCAGCAATATTGTACCAATGGAGCTGTTTATACTTATAATGGAATTGAGAAGGAAACCGGAAATAATACCTACGGCGGCTATTCAAACCAGATAGTAGTTAATGAGGATTTTGTATTGCGGGTATCAAAGAACCTACCCCTGGAAAAAGTGGCTCCTTTATTATGTGCGGGAATAACTACCTATTCGCCTTTGAAAAGATGGAAAATTAAAGAAGGCCAGAAAGTAGGTATTGTGGGCCTGGGCGGTTTGGGCCACATGGCCGTAAAATTTGCGGCTGCTTTTGGTGCTGAAGTTACTATGTTAAGCACATCTCCATCAAAAGAAGCCGACGCTAAAAAATTAGGCGCCCATAAGTTTATTTTAACTTCTGATAAAGAAGCAATAGAGAAGCTGGCTGGTTACTTCGATTTTATTTTGGATACCGTATCCGCACCACATGACCTGAATATCTACGTGGGAATGTTGAAAACATTTGGTTCACATGTTTGCCTTGGTATTGCACCCGAACCAGCCACGGTAAGTATGCTGCAGTTGGTATTTGGCGGCCGTAGCATTGCAGGTTCGTTAATCGGGGGTATTGCTGAAACACAGGAAATGCTTGATTACTGTGCAGAACATAATATTACCAGTGATATTGAGCTGATTGATATTGCCAAAATTAATGAAGCTTATGAGCGTATGGAGAAGAGCGATGTTAAATACAGGTTTGTGATCGATATGGCAACCTTAAAGTGACTGGGTTTGGCATTGATGGAGCTGGAGCTGGGACTGGACCAGCTACCCGTATTTACACGGTATAATCTGGGTGATAATACGGTTGCGAAGGTGGCTGCCAATGATCAACTTTGTGTAAATAAGTTTTAGTTTCTC
>DASTMJ010000180.1:0-32815 GCA_035714205.1 Flavisolibacter sp.
TTCCCTGAGCATCCGTAACCCGCCCGGTTACAGTACGCTGCTGCGCAGATGCTATTAGTACAAAAAGCATCAGCACATTGAAAAGGCATAAAACTCTTCTCATGTGTTTCATTTAAAGGTTAACAACTATGTAGTCTTATAGCAGCTTCGTTCCGGAAGTAAAACAGCTAGTTTGGCAGAAGAAAAAAAATTTTACGTAGGGGGTTGTTTATTATTATGACAGGAGTACCATAAAAAAAGCTGCTCAAAATTAAATATATTTCATACAGAAATAAATAACGAAAATCAGAAACTCATCACTAACTGAAATTTGATTTCACTTTTTTGTTTTCCATTTATTTCATCCAACCCACTTCCAATAGTTAGCTTGTTTGAATAAATGGTTTGTGTCCACCTCATCCATAAAGTCAAAAACTTATTTACATCATAATTCAGGTTCAGATAATACCGGTATCCTTTATCAAAAAAAGCCGGGATAGAAAAGCTGTAAAGCACATCATTTTCATAAGCATATATGCGACTATTATAACCACCTGTTTCAAAATATTGCAACCTGATGCCTGATTGGAATTTATTTCTTTTATATGTGCCTTCTATAAATGCAAGAAAACCTTCTTCTTCATCTTTTTCGTTCCTGTTATACCAAATCATCTCGCTTCGTGCCTTTAAAGTAAAAGAAGGATGGATTTGTGTAATTACATGAAGACGCAAATTTTGTCGTGTTTTAGTAACAGGAAAATCAATGACGGTTCCTTTTTCATTCAAGGGCCGTGCTTTGGTTCTGTATAAAAAATAAACCTGCGAGAATTTGGATGGCTGATAATCAAGTTGTATTAGATATTCATTGCCGCTTCCTGGCGCATCAACCCTGTATTTTAACCAGGGGAATTTAAAAAAATCAGCATAGGCGTTTAAGGTCCAACCCCTTAAAGAACGAAAAATAAAACCGGCATATGCACCTGTTTCATTTACAGGTAATGTGTTTTCTGTAAATGCATTCCCAAATACGGTCCTATACTCTTTACTCATGGTTCTGTGTAAAAAAGAAAGATCCAGTCGTGGATCAACACTTACCAGCAAACCATTAAGCATTGCTTTATTTATTTCATTGTCAAAAGCTGTTTCACCAAAAAAATGAACATTTTTATATGTATAAGAATAATCTACGCTAAAGGCCCAAAGCGTTCTTCCTGAAAATGAATAATAATTATAGGGTTCATTTCTTTTTTCGAAAGCCTTTGAAAATTTATAATACACGGAATTAAAACCGATCTTCCAATTAGATGAACTGAAATTGATGTTGCTTCCAGCAGAAAATAATCCAATCGAATTTCTATCTTCTATCTCGGTTTTTGTTCTATGATAACCCGAAGGTAGTATACTGGAAAATGTACTGGTATCAAGATTGTTTCCACTAAATTTTTTGTAGGAAGCAAATGCTGTCGCTTCCATTTTTCCAATTTGCACCGTAGCACCAACACCGCGGTTAAAATTAAATTCACCTGCAGATCGATAAGGCGATAATACATGTGATTGTCTTTTTATTCCTGTAATATCTGCGCTTTTACCAAAACCCAACGATTGCCATTGAATTAAGCCTTGTCCCAGGTTTACGGTATAATCGCCAAGGGCAAGTGCCTTAATTTTACCTAAGGACCTTGCAAATAAATGAACGGAATAAAAATCGAAACCCTGTGACTGGCCACCCTTAAAAAATTGTTCTCCTGCATCTTTATCTGCAACCAGCCCGTATTGCAACAGATTTTTGTATTGATACCGGTACCTGATTAAAATATGGTTTCTGTCTCCGAGATAATAATTGCCAGGCGATGTATCATATCCTTTGGATCTTTCTATGGTGCGGGATATACGAAAAAGAAAACTTTGTTCGCCCTTTTTAAATCTTGATGCGAAATTTTCTTTTATACTTACTGCCGGTCCAATGGAAACATAGGGAAGTAATCTTTGAATGGTTGCGAGATCCCAGGTAGGGACCGCCTGCAGTTCATATAGATTGATCAGTTTTCCTAACGTTGACCGATACTGTAAAAAATTACTAATCTGCAGATCGGTAAGAAAACGGATAACCTGTAACTCGTTTGCCGTTGCCGTATTCAGGTTCAAAGGGTTATTTAACAAATATCCCAGTTGAAGCAGGTAGGTATCATCCTGCTCATCGGCTTCCGTAGCTTCGGCAAGATTCTCTAATTGTTGTTGTGTTTTAACAGGCACCTCCTGAGCAACAGAACATACGTTTCCCAAAAGAAAAACCAGCCCTATAAAATAAGTTTTATTCACTCTTCTCTTTTTTGAATAACAATAATAACCCGGGAGTGATACCTAATTGCGGGTGAATAGTTGCTACCGCATTGATTTGAAAGGATTTTAACCATACTCCGAAACCAAAAAAATAAGAAGAGGATACAGAAGTAATTCCAGCGCTTGCTATCATTTTTTCCTGGAAATAATATTGAACGGCAACATTTATATTTACCGGTTGCTCTTCAATTTTTTCAACTTCAAATCCTATGTAAAACTTTTTGGAAAGTTCATAACCAAAACCTGCAGAATAGGCAGCGGGTAATTTTTCTTCAGCAATTTTTCCAATCTTAACACCCGTTGGATTGTAGATATGAATCCCAAAATTCAATCCTTCTGTAAGGTGAAGGATGAGACCCCCTTCTGCATTGATTGCGGAAGCCGAACCATAACCTGCAATTTTATGGTTGTAATAATTAAACTGTACACCCAAATCAATCCTTTCTCCCAGCTTTCTACCATAAGAAATCCCTAAACCTGATTCATTATTTGTTGCATCTCCAAAATAATCGGCCTTAAAACCAAAATTTCCATGTGATGTGGGAAGGCCAAGAGCAAGAGAATAAAAACTTAGTTCCTTCAACAAAAATCTTCTTTCGCTGAAAATGGCAGCTGAAAAATTTTGTAAGGATGCTAATGCAGCCTGATTAGCCCCAAAAGAAAAAGCATTTACATAAGTAGTGCTGTACGCATTCAATTTTGTAAAGGCTGAGCTTACCGGAACCCGAACGGTTTGTGTATGAGCAAAAAATGAAATAGCAGTAAAAACAGCAAAGTATAAAAGCTTTTTTCTCACGCAGTTGCTTTGTTGTTAAGATAAATGATAAAATTTATTTTGCCAATGCCTGCTTTCTTACTTTTGCGCCATGCAAATATTAAATGGGAAAGAGGCCTCCCAGGCAATTAAAGATTCATTGAAATTAGAAATGGCCCAATTAGCCTCAAGAGGCAAACAGGTGCCTCACCTTGTTGCGGTTTTGGTTGGAAATAATGGTGCCAGTGAAACTTATGTGGCTTCCAAGGTTAAGGCATGCGAGGAAGTGGGATTTAAATCAACCCTGATACGCCTTGAAGATTCTATTTCCTCTTTAAAATTACTTGACATTATTGAGGATCTGAATGCCGATCCGGACGTAGACGGCATTTTAGTTCAGCTTCCCTTACCCGAACATATTTCTGCCGATGAAGTGATCAATGCTATTGATCCCAGTAAAGATGTTGATGGTTTTCATCCCAATAATGTTGGCCGGATGGTTTTAGGCCAGTCATCTTTTGTTCCCGCAACTCCTTATGGCATTATGTTGCTGTTAGAGCACTATAAAATTGAAACAAAAGGAAAACATGCTGTAGTGGTAGGGCGTAGTCATATTGTGGGAAGGCCCATGAGTATTTTATTAAGCGGCAACAGCTATCCCGGAAACTGTACCGTAACAATTTGTCATTCTCATACCAGGAACCTTAAGGAAATTTGCCTGTCGGCAGATATTATCATCGCGGCCCTGGGCAGGCCAAAATTTGTAACTGCCGATATGGTGAAAGAGGGTGCTGTTATAATTGATGTGGGTATTACAAGAGTACCCGATGCAACCAAAAAGTCGGGTTATAAAATAAGTGGTGATGTGGATTTTGATGCCGTGGCTCCAAAATGTTCTTATATCACACCTGTACCAGGTGGTGTGGGCCCCATGACGATTGCAGCACTTATGAAGAATACATTCAGGGCCTGTGCCATGAAACATTATTTTGAAGAAGTATAATTGATTTTTGGTCCCACTTAAACCTGCTTTTACGTATTAGTAAAGTTGTTTTCTTTTAGCAAAAGAATTGTGGAATTCGACATGCACCCAGACGTACACATAACATCCCATTCAAAATCACTCCCGGTAATGGAACATTTTTACACGTTACAGGGCGAAGGTGTGCACCAGGGTAAGGCTGCGTATTTCATTCGCCTGGGCGGTTGTGATGTTGGTTGTGTTTGGTGCGATGTTAAGGATAGCTGGGATGCGGGTAAACATCCCTTAAGAAAGATTGAAGACCTTGTTGCGGAGGTGAAAAACACCCCTGCCGAAATTGTAGTTATTACCGGTGGTGAGCCCCTGATGCATGATCTTACTGAACTTACCGGTCAACTTCATAAAGCAGGATTAAGAACCCATATGGAAACCTCCGGCAGTTCTCCGCTTTCCGGTTCATGGGACTGGATTACTCTTTCTCCGAAAAAATTCAAAGCTCCTTTGCCTGATGTTATTCCTTTTGCCAATGAATTAAAGGTGGTGGTATTCAATAAATCAGATTTTGATTGGGCCGAAAAATATGCTTCGCAGGTATCGGCATCCTGCAAATTATACCTGCAGCCCGAGTGGGAAAAAGCCTCAGCCGTTACTCCGATGATCATCGAATATATAAAAGCGCATCCCAGATGGCAGCTATCACTTCAGATTCATAAATACATCAACGTTCCATAAGTTAATATGAAGGCAAAGTTTATTCTGTAAAGGTTGCTACATGGCGTCCTTTGCCTGGCTAAAACTTAGATTACCCGTCAAATATTTCCTGGCAGCAGCAATTTTTAAGGCATCATCATAAACAGCCGGCCGGCCTGTTTTGTTCCGGATGCATATACTGATTTTAATTACACAATTACCCACATCAAAACCTGTAAAGTATAACCCGTGGGAGACCTTCTATAAAGTGATTTTAGTACAAGTCAGTATTAGGTATGATTGCCTCTACCCTTTATCAAGGTCGGGATATGTACGGGATATTTACGGGATATTTACGGGATATTTACGGGACATGCACGGGATACGGGTCAAATTGTCTCCCCCTAACAAAGCTATATGATGAATGTTCGAGTCGACGCAGTTCTACATTGCGTCCAAATTAACCAATCTTACATTCCGGGTCTGTTAAACTTCTGCAATCGTTTCAATCTCAAAAGAATAGTTTTTAACTTCATCCAATGAGAAACCGCATCCTATTCTTTTGTTCCATCTGTATTTTACAACTTGGGTTATCTGCATCGGCTCAATATGATCCATCCAAGATCAATAAAAAAGCAATTGAAGCATATGATAAAGGAATAGAAAAAGCAGAAGCCGGAAAATATGCTGATGCCATAGAATCTTTTAAAGAAGCCATCCAGCGGGATGCCAATTACGTAGAAGCTTATCTATCTATGGCAGGTGTTTACGGCCAGATGAAAAATTACGGTGCAAGCATTAGTTATTATGAAAAAGCATTTGCTGTAGATTCTAACTATACTTCCGATTTCCGCCTTCCCTATTCTATCAATTTAGCGGGAATGGGGCAATTTGACAAAGCACTGGCAACTATAACAGCATTGTTATCAAAATCCAACCTGGGCAGCAATACACGTAAAGCTGCCGAGTACCGCCAAAAAACTTTTCAGTTTGCAGTAGATTATGAAAAGAACAATCCTTTTAAAAATTATGTATTTGAACCTAAAAACCTGGGTGATGCCGTAAATACTGTTGAATCGGAATATTTCCCCTCCATGCCCGTTGATGGCAGCAGTTTGATCTTTACCCGCAGGTTGAATAATTTTAATGAAGACTTTTTTGCAAGCAGAAAAAATGCTTCGGGCTGGGAACGGTCATTTCACCTGAATGGAAGTATAAACACAGCTCAAAATGAAGGTGCCCAAAATATTTCACAGGACGGATCATGGCTGGTATTTACCGGGTGTAACCGCCAGGACGGATTTGGCAGTTGCGATCTTTATATTTCATACGTAACCAATGATGGCTGGAGTGAGGCCATCAACATGGGAAATAAAGTGAATAGTGATCAATGGGATTCTCAACCTTGTTTATCACCCGATAAACGGGATTTATATTTTTCTAGCAGGCGCCAGGGTGGTTATGGCGGAAGTGATATTTATGTATCGCATCTCCAGCCAAATGGAAAATGGTCGGAACCTGAAAACCTGGGCCCGCAAATAAATACGGTTGGCGACGAATCGTCACCTTTTATTCATGCTGATAATCAAAGCCTCTATTTTACGTCTACCGGGTTGCAGGGTTATGGAGAAGAAGATCTTTTCCTGGTACGTAAAGACCCCAATAGCAAATGGAGCCAGCCGCAGAACCTTGGTTACCCGATCAATACTACCAGCCATGAAGGAACTTTGTTTATTGCCGCTGATGGTAAAACGGCGTATTATGCCAGCGACCGGAACGATACCCGGGGCGGACTGGATATTTATAGTTTTGAATTACGTGAAGATATACGGCCGGCTAAAACCTTATGGGTTGCAGGTAAAGTGTATGATCAAAAAACCAGTGTGGGGTTACCGTCAACTGTTGAACTGGTTGACCTGGCAACAAAACAGGTTATTTCCCGCCTGCAAACAGATGAAACCGGAAATTATCTAGTTACACTCCCGGTTGGAAAAGATTATGCATTTAACGTAGGAAGGAGAGGTTATTTATTTTATTCAGATAACTATTCCCTTAAAGAAAAAGCTCCCGATTCGACCTATAAAAAAGATATTCCTCTTCAACCAATTGAGGTTAATGCCTCTGTTGTATTACGTAACATCTTTTTTGATATAAATAAATATGAACTCCAACCTGAGTCGCAAATAGAGCTGGATAAAATCGTTCAATTAATGCAGGATAACCCGGGATTAAAAATCCAGATTGAAGGACATACCGACAATGTAGGTACTACTGCTGACAACCAGAAGCTTTCTCAAAACAGGGCAAAATCTGTAGTAACTTATTTGAATAGCAAAGGCGTGCAACTTGAAAGACTGATTGCGAAGGGATTTGGTGCTTCCAAACCGGTAGCTGATAATAAAACCGATGAAGGCAAAGCACAAAACCGGAGAACAGAATTAAAAGTTATTGCCCGTTAACTAATAAGCAAACTGGCTTAAATAAAAGCTACATCATAAACATGTAGCTATTTATTTTTTCAGGCATTTGAATGATTGAAAATTGTAATTTCAAATGCTTATGAGCCCGGAGTTATTGTACCAGTTAGCACTTACACTTGTTCCTAATATTGGCGACGTACAAGCCAAAATATTATTGCAATACTTTGGAAATGCTTCTTCTATTTTTAAAGCCGGGCAATCCGAACTTGAAAAGATAGAAGGTATTGGAAGTGTGAGGGCAAAATCCATCAAAGAGTTTGATGATTTTCAAATTGCAGAAACGGAGATAAAGTTTATAGAAAAATATAAGATCAAAACTTTATTCCTCACAGACGAAGAATACCCTCAGCGACTTTTAAATTGTTATGATGCCCCTACCCTGCTTTTTTATAAAGGGAAAGCAGATCTGAATACTTCAAAAGTCGTAGGGATTGTTGGTACCCGAAATTATACAGAGTATGGTAAACAATTTACAGACGAACTGGTAGAAGGTTTGTCAGCACAGGAAATTTTGATTGTCAGCGGATTGGCAATAGGAATTGATGCATTTGCCCATAAAGCAGCTTTAAAATACAACCTGCCAACGGTAGGTGTAGTTGGGCATGGGCTCGACAAAATCTACCCTCATGTAAATACTTCATTAGCCAAGGACATGGTAAAACATGATGGAGGCCTGTTAAGTGAGTTTTTCAGCGGCACAAAACCTGATAAACATAACTTTCCCTTGCGTAACCGCATTGTAGCCGCACTATGCGATGCAACTATTGTAGTGGAAACCAATGCGAAGGGCGGAAGTATGATCACTGCAAAACTGGCTGACGCCTACAACAGAGATGTGTTTGCAGTGCCCGGGAGAACCACTGACCATAAAAGCAGCGGTTGTAATTACCTGATCAAAAACAATAAGGCTATTTTACTCACCGACGCCAACGACCTGCTGGAAGTTATGGGTTGGGTTGACAAAAGGCCCAAGGCCAGGAAACAAAAAGAATTGTTCATTGAATTAACACCGGAAGAGAGAATACTGGTGCAGCTGATGCAGGAAAAAGAAACGGTTCATATTGATGAAATCAATTTCAAAACTGGTATCAGCAGCAGTGCCGTGGCGGCAGCTTTATTAAACCTGGAATTACAGGGTATCATCGGGAGCATGCCTGGTAAGATGTATAAATTATTATAAAGAAGCCCTATTCGTTTTTCAAAAAATAGCCAGGCTGTGTAGCAGGATTATTTATGGAATTGGCAAATTCCTTCACCTCCCTATCTTTGCACATGGCAACAAACTCCACTACTAAAAATTTCATAGAAGGTTTAACGTTTGATGATGTATTGTTAGTTCCCGCACATTCCGAGATCCTGCCCCGTGATGTAGAAATCAAGACAAAGCTCACAAAAGATATCACGCTTAATATTCCGATGCTCTCGGCTGCTATGGATACCGTAACGGAAGCATCGCTTGCTATTGCGCTGGCAAGGGAAGGTGGTATTGGAATACTTCATAAGAATATGAGCATTGAAAAACAGGCTGACCAGGTTCGTCGTGTAAAAAGAAGTGAGAGCGGCATGATCATCGATCCAATTACCTTACCGGTTGATGCCACCATTGGTGACGCCTTACGGCTGATGATGGAAAATAAAATTGGTGGTATTCCCATAGTAGATGGCGGCGGCAAACTTGCAGGCATCCTTACCAACCGGGACCTTCGTTTTGAGCAGGATATGCAGCGAAAGGTAAGCGAAGTAATGACCAGTGAAAAACTAATTACGGCTCCGGAAGGCACAGATCTTAAAGGGGCTGAAAAGATTTTACATAAAACAAAGATTGAAAAACTGCCCGTAGTAAATAAATCGGGCAAACTGATTGGCTTGATTACGTACCGGGATATTTTGCAGGTAACCTCTTTTCCAAATGCCGTTAAAGATAACCTGGGCCGTTTATTGGTAGGTGCTGCTGTTGGTGTTTCAAAAGACCTGATGGACCGGGTTGCAGCGTTACAGGCTGTAGGCGCTGATGTTATTTGCCTGGATAGTGCCCATGGACATTCCAAAGGGATAATTGATGCCTTAAAAAATGTAAAAAAGAACTTTAAAAACCTGAGTGTCATAGCGGGTAATATTGCTACAACGGCCGGGGCCGAAGCATTGGTTGATGCAGGTGCTGATGCAGTTAAGGTGGGTATTGGACCGGGCTCTATTTGTACAACCCGTATTGTAGCCGGCGCCGGTGTACCCCAATTGACGGCCATTATGCAGGCAAGTGCTGCGCTGGCTCCCAGGGGAATTCCTTTAATTGCGGATGGTGGTATCCGTTTTACAGGCGATATGGTGAAAGCGTTAGCGGCTGGAGCAGATTGTGTTATGATGGGAAGCATATTTGCCGGAACCGAAGAAAGCCCTGGTGATACGATCATTTACGAAGGAAGAAAATTTAAAGAATACCGTGGTATGGGTTCCCTTGGTGCTATGTCGGTAGGAAGCAGTGACCGTTATTTCCAGGACCCTGAAGCAGATGTGAAAAAATATGTACCGGAAGGTATAGAAGGCCGTGTAGCCTACAAAGGCATGCTGAAAGAAATTGTTTATCAATATGTGGGTGGCCTTAGGGCAGGTATGGGTTATTGCGGGGCAAAATCTATTGCAGAATTAAAAGAAGCCAGTTTTGTAAAGATCACCAACGCTGGTATGCGTGAAAGCCATGCACATGATGTAGAAATTACAAGAGAAGCCCCTAATTATAGCAGAAAGTAATTGGATGCCTTTTTAAGAAGGATGCGGTTTAATTGAATTATAAACAGTACATAAGGGTTGTTATCAAAGAATACAACCCTGTTTAGTTATCTTGCTCAAAAAAAATTCCTTTTTGAAGACGCTTGTTTTTACGTTAAGCTTCATTCTTTTTTCATTACAGGCATCCTTTGCACAAACTGCAGCCTGTCCATTGCGGATAACCTTATTAACCTGTACTCCCGGAGAGGAATTGTATTCCACTTTTGGTCATACCGCTATAAGAGTTCAGGAATTAACTACAGGTCTTGATCTTGTTTACAATTACGGCACTTTTGAATTTGCTCCCGACTTTTACAGCAAATTCATAAGAGGTAAACTACTCTACTCCCTTTCGGTTGAAAATTTTGTTGATTTCCTGTACACGTACCAGTTGGAAAGCCGAAGCATTGTAGAACAGGAATTACAAATCAGCTGCGAAAAAAAGCAAGAGCTTTATTCAGCTTTGCAAATCAATGCCCGCGAAGAAAACCGCCATTACCGGTACGATTTCCTTTTCGATAACTGCACTACCAGGGCTAAAGACATCATCAAGAGACATACAGATACACCTGTTCATTTTAAAAATATATTGCCAGCCAACACTCCAAGTTTCAGGCACCTGATACACAGCTATCTTCATAAAGGAAACCAATACTGGAGCAAGCTTGGAATTGATATTCTACTGGGTGCCGATCTCGATAAAAAAGTTACCAATGAACAAGCTATGTTCCTGCCGGACTACCTGCTAAAAGGTTTTGACAGTGCATTTGCCGGCAGTAAACCACTGGTAACACCACCGCAACCGGTTTTACAAATGCCTTCTCCTTTACAAAATAAATCCTGGTGGCATCCCACGGTTGTTTTTACGCTTCTATTACTCTTAGTAGCAGCACTCACATTTGTAAAAAGCCGATGGAAGAAAAAAGCAATATCTGTGTTTGATTTTCTTTTCTTTTTTGTCCTGGGATTAACAGGTTTGTTATTGTTGTTTATGTGGTTTGGCACCGATCACCTGGTTTGCAGGAATAATTTTAATTTGCTGTGGGCTCTTCCTACCCACGTTGTAGCTGCTTTTTTTATTGGCAAGGAAAGAAACTGGCTGAACACCTATTTCCAGATAGTTTTTTGGCTAACTATTTTATTAGCTGTTACCTGGTTTTTTTTACCACAGCAAATGAATAACGAACTGCTGCCTGTTATTTTGCTCATACTAATCAGAAGTTGGTTCTTATCTAAACCAAAAGCGCATGGAACATAAAGAGATCACTATAAAAGGCAAAAAACTTTCTTATAGAACTTCAGGCGAAGGACCTGTTATCATTTTGATCCATGGTTTTGGTGAAGATGGCTCCATTTGGGAGAACCAATATGATATCTTTCCGAATCACCATGTCATTATACCTGATCTTCCAGGCAGCGGCCAGTCGGAAATCATAGATGACATGAGTATGGAGGGGTTAGCCGATGCCATAAAGGAGATCATTCTTCATGAAACCGCAGAATTATATTTTAAAGAAGGTGAACCACATTCGGTTGTTATGATCGGGCATAGCATGGGTGGTTACATTACACTTGCTTTTGCCGAAAAATACCCGCACATGTTACGGGGTTTTGGCTTATTTCACTCCACTGCCTATGCGGACAGTGATGAAAAAAAGGAAACACGCCGCAAAGGCATCGAGTTTATTGAGACTAACGGTGCGGCGGCCTTTTTAAAAACATCAACCCCTAATTTGTATGCCCCGGCTACCAGGGAAAAATTTCCAGCGCTGATCAACAATCATATTAACAAAACACACAACTTTTCTGGTGCAGCACTCGTTTTATATATGGTGTCCATGATAAACCGGCCAGACCGAACACATATTTTAAAACAAACACATTTACCTGTGCTTTTTATACTTGGAAAATACGATACAGCCGTTCCTATAAAAGATGGCCTGGAGCAGGTGCACCTTCCTGATTTATCGTATATTCATGTTCTTGAAGAATCCGGCCATATGGGAATGATAGAAGAAAGAGCTGTGGCTAACCGGATCCTGAATGAGTATATTTCAGGCATAGAAACGATCACCAAAACGGAATGAAGAAACTCTTTCTTTTATTGCTAATCTGCTTTTCCACCTCGTTGGTGTATGCCAACCATATTACCGGGGGTGAAATGTTTTACACGTTCGTTGACTCTTCCAACGGGAAGTACAGGTACCAGGTTACCTTAAAATTATACAGGGATTGTTTTTCAACAGGTGCTCCGCTTGACGGTTCAGCACCGATCGCCATTTTCAGAAATTCTGATGGAAGTATGATATGGAATGGTTTGATTCCAATGTCGCAATCAACTACGTTACAGTTAGATAATCCAGATCCCTGCATTGATAATCCGCCAGCTATTTGTTACGAAGTTGGGTATTACACTTTTACAACCATTGCCCTGCCAGCGGAGGCTTCGGGATATACGGTTTCTTACCAAAGATGTTGCCGGATCACGGGTATCAATAACCTGATAGGGTCCAGTTCTGTGGGTGCAACTTATTCAGCTCAAATTCCGGGTACAACCCGCCTGGCAGATGCTCCTAAAAACAACAGTGCCAGGTTTGTGGGCGAGGACCGGGTTATTATTTGTGCCAACAATGCGTTCTGTTATGATTTTGGTGCGGTAGATCCTGATAAATTTACCGAGGGTGATTCTTTATCCTACAGTTT
Organism: Flavisolibacter sp.; assembly: GCA_035714205.1. Classification (GTDB taxonomy): domain Bacteria; phylum Bacteroidota; class Bacteroidia; order Chitinophagales; family Chitinophagaceae; genus Flavisolibacter. Next base: position 12,695 of record DASTMJ010000180.1, read on the forward strand.
TTGTCCTGCTGTTGTAGGTGGTAGTACCGGCGACCCCGCACCCAATCCGCCTGCAGGTCCGCCTTATGGAACAGCGCCTTATGCAAGCCCATTCAGTTCAGGTGCACCATTAGGGAATAATGTTACCATTGATCCCAGAACGGGGATGGTTTGCGGTATTGCACCTGCAGTTGGCATTTATGTGGTAACGGTTTGTGTAACCGAATGGAGAAAGGGAATGCCCATTGCTACGCAACGTAAGGACCTCCAAATAAAAGTGGGTGATTGCAACCTGGCTGATGCTTCGTTAAAACCGGAGTATATTTCGTGTGATGGATTCACTTTTAATTTCAGGAACGAAGCACCTCCAACACCATTGGTAAAAACATATTTCTGGGATTTTGGTGATGGTAACACATCTACATTAGCTACTCCTGCTCATACCTATGCCGATACAGGTACGTATACATTCAAACTGGTCATTAACCGCGGTGATAACTGCAGCGATAGCGCCGTATCTCGCATTAAAGTGTACCCGGGATTTTTCCCCGGTTTTACCTCAACCGGTATTTGCCTGAACAAACCCACGCGGTTTTTTGATACCACTAAAACAAGGTATGGATTTGTGAACACCTGGAAATGGGATTTTGGTGTGGCCGGTGACATGGAAGATATTTCTACCGATCAAAACCCTGTATATACCTATACTCAAACAGGCACCTACCCTGTAAGGTTTATTGTGACCAACAGCAAGGGATGTATTGACACTGTTTTTAAAGATATTACCATTATTGACAAGCCGCCCATTACCCTGCCATTTGAGGATACCCTTATTTGTAATGGAGACCGCCTTCAACTACATGCACAGGGAACCGGAACTTTTAGCTGGACACCCAATACCAACATCATTAATGCCAACACAGCTGATCCAACCGTGTTTCCGGCTGTCACCACATCGTATATTGTTGAATTGAATGAAAGTGGTTGTATCAACCACGATACGGTGCAGGTTCGTGTTGTTGATTTTGTAACCCTGCAGGCAAGGCCTGATACTATTATCTGTTTAACAGATTCCGTTCAGCTGGGAGCAACCGGTGACGGTCTACAATATAGCTGGTCACCGGCAGCAACCATTAATGATCCAAACCTGCAGAATCCAATGGCAAAACCGGGTGGTACCACAACCTTCCAGGTGACTGCTACTATTGGTGGTTGTAACGCAACTGACAATGTTACGGTTAGAACTATCCCATACCCGGGTGCAAATGCAGGTGCCGATACAGTTGTCTGTTACAGAACATCTGCACAATTAAATGCCAGTGTTACGGGCAACAGTTTTACCTGGTCACCAGCTTCGTCTTTAAGTAATCCCAATATTCTTAACCCAATTGCTTCTCCTGCAATTACAACCCAATATGTACTTACTGTTTTTGACAACAATGGTTGTCCCAAGCCCGGAAGAGATACTGTTTTGGTTACGGTTCTGCCACAAGTGAATGCCTATGCAGGCAAGGATACCTCTGTAGTACTGGGCCAGCCTTTACAGTTTAACGCATCGGGCGGCGAAACTTATGAATGGATACCTAATACGGGCTTATCAAGGGATGATATTTTTAATCCTATAGGGATATATGATGGAAGCTTTGACAGCATACGGTATAAAGTGATCGTGACCGATGCATATAATTGTTTTGATTCTGCCTTTGTTAATGTAAAAGTTTTTAGGACCTTCCCGCAGATATTTGTACCAACTGCATTTACTCCCAACAGGGATGGCAAAAACGATTTGTTCAGACCTATTGCAGTAGGCATTTCAAAAATTGAATATTTCCGTGTATTTAACCGTTGGGGTGAACTGGTTTTCAGCACCACCACAAATGAAATGGGCTGGGATGGCAGAATCAAAGGAAAGGACCAGGCCACCGGAACGTTTGTGTGGGTGGTAAAAGCGGTTGATTATACCGGTAAAGAATTTTTTGCCAAAGGAACAGTTACACTGATCAGGTAAATATGTGGCCTGGTACAGTTCAGCAAAAAGCTTAATAAAAGTTCGCAAACACTTCCCTTCCTATCTTCGTCTTCATGAACAAAACTGTTTTGATTACAGGAGCAACCTCCGGTTTTGGAGAAGCATGTGCCCACCAATTTGCAAAAAATGGCTTTAACCTCATTATAAACGGGAGACGTAACGAAAGATTGGAAAATTTACAAACCTTTCTTGTACAGAAATATTCCGTTGAATGCTACCTGGCACCTTTTGATGTTCGCAACCAGCAGGAAGTTTTTGATACTATAAATAGCCTGCCCGAAAAGTGGAAGAACATTGATATCCTGATCAATAATGCAGGACTGGCATTAGGCCGTGATCTTTTTGATAAAGCCAGTTTAGAAGACTGGGATACGATGATTGACACCAACGTAAAAGGATTACTGTATGTATCTAAAGCCGTTGTTCCGTTTATGACAGAACGAAAATCTGGTCATATCATTAATGTGGGTTCCACGGCTGCCAAAGAAGTTTATGAGGGAGGCAATGTGTATTGTGCTTCCAAATCGGCCGTTGACGCCATTAGCAAGGCTATGCGGATCGACCTTCTACAATATGGCATAAAGGTTACTGCAATCCATCCCGGTGCTGCTGAAACAGAATTTTCGCTGGTTCGTTTTAAAGGTGCTGAGGAAACAGCCAAAAAAGTATACGAAGGGTTTAAACCTTTGTCGGCACAGGATGTGGCTTCAATCATTTTTTATACGGCTACTTTACCTGCGCATGTTTGTATTAATGACCTGGTAGTTACCTGTACGCAGCAGGCTAATTCCTATCATTTTAATAAAACCGGTGTGTAAAATTTACTTTCCCCGTTTTTCGTTTTAGTTTTATCCCAACCAATATCTATGAAAAAAATCATTTTTGCTTCGCTGCTGACAGCAGTCCTTCATACCACCTCCTCATCGCAGGAAGTAATGCGTATACAACCCTGCAATGATGCTTTTATTCAAAAGCAGGCAGACAGTATAAAACAAATTGTGGAGCTGGATGGATTTACACTATTAAGAGAGAATTCCATTACAATGGAAAGCCAGTACGAAATACCGGCGATTGTGCCTCTTCAGGAGAAATCGATCTATCATTTTGTTTTTATCGGCGATCAAACTTCCAAATTATTTGAAGTACGTATGTACGATTGGGACCAGAACATGATCATCTACGAAAAAAGAGGAGGCAATGAGGGGAACATTGTTGCATTCTCCTACGTTCCCAATGTGTCACTTCATCACATTTTTAATTCTCTGCAGGTAAATAAGAAAAAGAAAAAAGGCCTTTGTGGTTATGTAATGTTGTTTAAAAAAACCAGGCCTGTTAATGTAAAACAGTAAGCTGGCGAAACTCCATCTTCGGCTTACTTCAAAAAAAGAACGTAGTTCACAGAAGCAGCAAAGTTCTCTTTAAGTATTTATTGCGCCAGTGAAATACGAACCTGGACACCTGCACGGGTTGTGGTAATAGGTGCCGTGGTAGCAATTTTTGGTATAGTACGGCTTTGATCAAAATATAATTTGATGTTCACCCTGTTATTTACTACGTAATCAATTGACGGAGCTAACCGTATCACCTTTTGACCTGCAGTACCAAATGCCGTGTTCTGGTCAAGCTTACTGTTTGCTGTAGCGTCATCACGCAAACTGAAGTCAAGACGCATGGTTACGTCGTTATCCAGTTTCTTACCGTTTTTACCAATCCTGACATTCTGCAGGAATGGAACACCACGTTTACGCCAATCCATTCCAATAGAGAATTCGGTTGAACGATTTTCAGCCAGTTGATAATCTACCAGGCTTAAACTTAACTGGCGACTTTTTTTGTATTCAAACCGGGCCGATAACTGGTTGGTAAAACTCATGTCCAAACCAATCAATGGACTGAATTGTTCACCAATGGTAAGGTTGGGGACCAGGAAGTAAGGAACGTAGTTACCCGTGAGTGAATCCCTGAAAGATGGGAAACCTACACGCAACGGATCTTCAAAAAATAAAGCCGTTGTAAAACTGTTCATGGATAAGGTGCTGTTATATCCATGGCGAACCGTGAAGTTGGTAAATATTTTTTCCAATCCTTTAAATCTTGTCAACCCATTGTAGGTAATATTCCAGTTGGGTTTTGGAATCAGTTTGGAAAATGGATTGGCCCTGAGATTGGGATTGGAGTTTTTCACCAACTGTATGCTCATGGGATCTTTCTTGGTGTAGGCGGCAAGAAATGCAGGGATCAAAACATCCTGTGCATAACGACCGTACCCTTCGTAATAACCATCAGCTGTCTGACCATTACCCTGGGCATATGTATTCTCTCCTTTTAAACGGCTTGACAGTAAAACCCTGTTCGCTTCAAACTGCCTGAACGTGGCAGAAATTTCATTCGGATCAAATTCATCAAACAAGGTTTGATAAGAAATATAACTGATACTGAAGCTACCAGTTGCATATGGGTTGTGACGTTTCAAACCATTGGCAAGAGAATCCGGCCCGTCAATATCCTTGTACAATTCGGAATAATTTTTATCATAGGTTTTATCCAGCGTAATATCGATGTTCAGATCACGGATCGGGCTTAATTGCGCAGTTAGGCTTATATGTTGGTTATAGCGTTGTTGAATCAATGCATTGAATAAAGCATCTCTTGTTAATAAACCTTTGTTTCCTAACGTATTGATATCAGAAGTATCGGGCTGGTAACCAAAAACATATTTCCAACCGGGATTTCCGCTTCCCAGGTTCATACCCAGGATTTTGGTACTGTCAAGATAGCCCGGCAGCAAGGTGCCCATATCTTCCGTAAACTGGAAGCCCACACGTTTAACAGAGGTTAACATTCGTACGAAAAATTTGCCTACACCTGAAACGTTTGGTAATTCATTTGGATTCTTTGCTTTATTTTTTGAAGTATCCTTTGTTGTTGGTTTTGGCGGAGGTGGTGCATCACTGTAAACAGCCCGTAAAAATTTCCATTTTGAATACAACCTGTCAAAGTCAAGATCCGCAGTTACATTACGGGTTTGCCCGTTCAATAAGGTGTTACCCAAATTAGTTGCCAGTAAAGAAGCAGCCACCCAGTCATACTTTGCTGTGTACGTTGCCCTTACTGTTGTCCAGTCGAGAATGGGAAGTTTTGATGTTGGTAAGTTATAGGATAGAACGGCCTCCTGGTGATAGTGCGTATTACGACCACCTTTGAAAAAATTTTTGCGGACGGTATCTTTTTTCTCTTTGGTATCAATATGCCCAAACGGTTCATCAATCCTTGCATTGTTCACTGCGTTAAAGTCAAGCGTTAGTGAACGTGTAAGATCCCAACGCAGTGCATAATAACGATCGAAATAAAAAAACTTATTAAAGTTTTCAGGTAGCTTGAACGATGTTCCTACATTACGGTTACGCTGTACCCCAAACTGGCGGAACACATCGGCCTTAACAGATATCAATGATGGTTTATAGTTAAAATTAAAATCCCGGATCAAGGCCAGCCAGGGAGATGATGATTTAAATATCTTTTTGAGGGGCTCAATAAATTTAGGTTGTGGTGCATAATTATAACCAATTGCTGCCCTTGTTCTTTTGATATCTTCCAGCTCAATAATTGGGTTGGTTCTTTGCTGGTGAGTGAAAGAATAGTTGAGATCGATATTGGAAATATCCCAGGGTTGATTTGGTTTTCCGTTGGTCTTATTCTTCTTTACACCTGTAAAATTCAAAGTTTTGATTGTAGTTTCATCTACAGCATCGTTACGGATGGAATCTGCTATTGCTTTACTGGAAGCACTGTTGATCTTATCTTTTAATTTCAGATCAAGATCGTATGGATCGTATTCGGGAGAAGCAATTGTTTTGCTGTAACCCGCATACATCGGAATCTGGATACCGGCACTTCTTGGCAATAATCTTCCCAGGTCAAGGTTGGTGCTCAAATCAAATTGCGCAAAGGTCTCGCGGCTTCTTTCATTCACTTTTTGCTCCAGTGTACCAAAACCAATGCTGCGCATACTGGTTGTGAAATTCACATTACCAAGATCGGCAAGCCTGATATCTACCCTGCCCAGTGCTGCCCAGCCACCCTTTTCATCCAGCCTTGATAATCGTAATTCATTAAACCAGGCTTCTGTATTTACAGGTAATTCACTTTTGTTTTCAATACCGAGGAACATACCTCTCACCTCGCCAAGATTTGGATTTCCCATGATGGCATAGGTCTTACCATCATCTCTTTGTTCGCTATAATAAACCGATGGTGAACCCCCGGTGCTGTTACGTTTGGTTTTTAACTGGGTTAAGATGCCAAGATCAAAATCAAGGTTATTCTCCGCGGGCCAGATGATCAACGAATCCCTTGCGCCCCATGGCGTTACCTTCAGCGGAATTTTAACTTCATAGTAATTACTTACAAAATCGTTACCTATGCGGACAAGAGCATTCAGGTCACCATCCTGGATGTGTGTACCGGGTTTTACCGCATCTTCTACGTGAACAAACATTAACAGTCTTCCGTACTGGCGAAGATCAAGGTTCATGGTTTTGAATACTCCACGGCTTTTATCCTTCTCCAGGTTATTAATACGTAAACTGATGGATTGTTCATTCAAAAACAATTGCACATTGTTGTTGCTAATTTGTTGCTGGCGTTCAATGCCTGGGGATTGCCGGTAAACAATTGGAATGCGCTGGTCGTTTTCTTCGAGGTTAACCGATAAAACATCCATTTTGGTTGGATCGTTTGCAGGAAGCGGAACGTAGTTGCCGGTATTATCTGTTTCGTAGGTAAATTTTCTCCACTGGTTACGAACCAATTCCAGTTTAGCAAAACGCAAAACAGTTGTATCCTCAAACTCAGTCAGGAACATTCTTATAAATCGGATTGATTTCAGATCCGGAATATTGCCCACCTTAGCATGTGGTTCTTTTACAGGGATACGGAACAGGTACCATTTTTCTCTTCTGGATCCACCGGTTGCCAATCTTACATCAACTTCACGAACGTCTGTGATATAGCTGTTGGTACTGGGGTCCATTCCTGGTTTTAATTCAACCCTGTACTGAAAATATTCTTCAACTTCATTTAATGTATTATCACGGTTTAATTCTTCCTGGTCGGGGTATAAGGTAAATGCATTTGTAAATTCATCCGAGGCTGTAGCTACCGGTGAATTACCATGCGGATTATTAATGTCTTTATAACGTTGTAAAATACCTGCTGCCGGTTGCTGATCGTAGGAAGGATCGCGGTAGCCTTTGAAATTATCGGCAGAAGGATCGGCCAAAGCTTTTTGATAAGCCGGTGAGTTAGTGCCAACCGTGGCTGCCAGATCATTCAGGTAAGGCTGGAATTTACGCTGTTCTGCTGTATCCGTTAAACCGTCGAACCCTACGTCCTGGAATGGCCGGTCGTTTGGCTCGTTGCTGAAAGCATTGGTTACCTGCAAAGGATTTCGGGGCACTTTACCATATGCCGATTCATCTACAGGCAGGTTGGGTTGTGTTGGTGTTGGCAGCCCGTTTTCGTATAAACGTTTGCCATCTTTAAGTACGTCTTCAGAAATAGTACCCAGGTTAAAATACAATTCACCGCCCTGTGGATTTCTGCCATTGATAAAAGGATCCTGTACCCAGAATTCAATGAATTCAATATTGCTGGTTTCAAAATCGGTTTGATCGATATTGCGCATGATACCACCCCAGGCTTCTTTTGGATTCAATAAACGACCATTTGCATCAATATTGGTTGTCCGGAAATTATATGGACCTCTTTCCTTTGGATAGTAGGCAAGGTCAAACGTAGTGAGTAAATTCTGTCCAAGATCATTTGTTCGCTGCGGAAATATTTCAGTTGAAAGGATCTGCCTTGTTTCTGGTTTTGATAATTCTAAAAAATTATCTTTTAAGGGATTGTTTGGATTTTTTCTTTCCTGCAGAACCGGTTCAATATTATACCAGGCCAGTTTTGCACGGTTATACCCGCTTGCCAGGTCATCATTCAATTTGGCTTCCGGAAACTGTTCAACCATATTACCATCAGGTGATTCGTAAGGAACCGACGCCAGGGTCCAGCTTATGAGTGGGAAACGCAAATCAACGGTGCTCCGGGTTCCTTCAAAATCATCAATATAAATAACACCTTCCCCACCCTTGCCAATCTGGCTGGCGTGGCCCGGATCCAATACAGCGGCTTCGCCATAGGCTGATATAGACGACATAGCCCTGGTGGAATAGAATGGAAGTTTATTCAGCCATTTGGTCATCCGCGGAAAATCGTTCCGGTAATCGAAATCAACCCCGTACATGGTATTGCGGATGGGGTCTTCGCCATAACCTTGTTTTGTAAAGAATGGGCGTTCACTCAAACGAACCATGGACGCACCAACAGTCAGCTGACGGTTTACAAGGTAATCCAATCGCAGACCTAAATAATTTCGTTGCTGTAAACCAAAAGTGGCATTGTTCTCATATTGAACCTGTACCGGTAACCCAGCCTGAATAATAGCGGCGTTGGTGATACGCATGGTACCAAGGTCGTAGTTGATCTCGTAGTCAATATTTTCCCGCAAAATCTGTCCACCGGCCGTTACTGTTACTGAACCCCTTGGAATATTAAAACCCAATTGGTATTCTGAATTTACGGCTGATTTGGAACGACCTACCAGTTTAAAACGGTTTAGGTTGGTATAGTTCTGTGCAATGGCTTTGATGGTATCATAAAGTGGATAATATAAATAGGCTTCCCTGTCGGCCTGGTTGCCATATACATAATCAAGGTCATGGCCAAAGGGTTCCAAAACCGGGAAGATGATGCGGCTTTGAGAAGAAAGCACCGTAAATCCTTCTATATAATCAAATAAACCATCCGGCTGGGGATCGTTCTGGTTGTTCAACCGGTCGAGGTTATCTAATTGTAAAATGGGTATGCCTTTATATTGCGGAAGAACATTTGTTGGTGGCAGGTAACGTTTATCGCCCTGGCTGGGTTCTTCGTAGGTAATATCCAACCTGAAATCTGATCTTTCCAGCTGGCCAAAACCTATGCTATATACGTTTTTCATCATCAGGTCCCAGATGGGAAGATTGGTACGCTGCGATGTTGCCTTTAATAATTTCAGGAAGAGCACCTTTGTTGAATTACCACTGCTGTCTGGCGGAATATCCTGTGAAAATTCACCCACCTGGTACACTACCCCGTTATAAGTATACTGGTAGGCCACTCCCACTACCTCATCGGGCTGCAAGGGTTGGTTTAACGACAAAAACCCGATCTGCGGGTTGAAATAAAAGTCGTTGGGCTGAAGTTTTCGGGCAAAGGTCTTTTCAAAATCCTGTACCGGCCTGAATCCCATACCGGTCAGTGTTTGTTGAACAATGGTAGAATTCCTGGTGTTTGGATTGGTTGATAAATAATTGGAGAAAAGGTCGTTTGCATTATTACGGGGCAATGAATCTCCAAAACCAGTAAGTAAATTACTGTATGGTTCCCGTTCACCCATATCTGCAAAAGCAACGATATCCCTGGTTTCCGTAGTAGCACCTGTACGGTTGGTTACCCAGACTTCAACTCTTAAGATCTGCACATTTGACCGTACCACGGGCAGGTCTTTCATAGCCGCATTATATTTTTTACGGAAGTATTGTGCCATTAAAAAGTGACGGTTCTCTTCATATTCATCTGCCCGAACGCTGAAAGATTGGGTAGCAGAACCACCCTGTAAACCCATAGACTGTCGTTGTGAACGTTGGTTAGCCAGTACGGTTGAAACATATAATTTACCAAACTGCAGCTGTGTTTTTATACCAAAAAGTGATTGAGCACCGGGAATAAGTGTTCCTTTTGAAGAAAAATTGACATTACCCAGCTGGAACTGTTTTAAAATCTCATCGTCCTTACCCTGGTAATCCAGCTTAAGCTGGTTTTCAAAATCAAAGTTGGCAAGGGTGTTATAGTTAATAGGCAGGTTAATCTTGTCGCCAATCTTGGCATCTACCTGTAACTGAGCATTCTGGTTAAAATCAAATCCGCCATTTCTTCTTGCTCTTTCAGGTAGGGTTGGATTTTTAATGTGCTGGCCCTGGTAACCGGCTGAAAGATCTACGTAACCCGATGGCCGGATTTCCACTTTCCCGTTCCCGGTAATGCGGTTTACCCAATCTCTTGAGAAGCCGAACTTAGGTTTGAAATTGCGGCGGTTAAGGTTGGAGAGCAGGTTAGCTCTTTGGCGGAAATAAGATTGTTCATCCTTTTGGCCCTGCATTCTCAGGAACTCTTCCTGGGTGAATGTGGCCGGGGAGCGATAGTACTGGTTGCCTATTTTTTCAACGATATAATATTGTTTGGTTTTGGGGTCGTACTCCACGGTACGTTTTATATAGCCTGTATCGCGGAAGTCGAAACTATTGCGGTTGGGATAGGTATAGGGATCACCTCTCCGGTCTGAAAGCGGGTACCGGATGCTGTCCTGCCGGGTTTCCTGTTGTTGAGAATAGGCATTGGTGGTACCGAATATTAAGACGGATAATACGATGGTAGCCACCACCAGGGAGAACTTATAGGTAGAATATGAAGCCAAGTCTTTTCTCTACAATTAGTTAGTCAATAAGGGTAATCAAAGGATTTGCAACGCTTTTTTAATCAACAGTTCCACTCCCACTCCGGGATCTTGAGCCAAAACCTTTTGAATGGCCTGGTCAGCAGCCTGGCGGTTGATGCCTAAAGCAATCAGTGCATTTAACGCATCTGATTGTAAAGTATTGTTTTTGAAGGAAGAAATATTTGAGTCCACTTCAATAGGTTGACGGGCTAGTTTATCTCTCAGCTCCACAACAATGCGTTCGGCAGTTTTACGGCCAATACCTTTTATATTTTCCAGTGCCTTACTATTACCCTGGACTATAGCACGGCTCAATTCGTCAGGCTTCATATAGGAAAGCATGACCCTTGCCGTGTTAGCACCAATCCCGGAGATAGCAATCAGCTGCAGGAACATTTCTTTTTCGGTCTGGTCAAAAAAACCAAACAACACATGCGCATCTTCCCGAACGATAAGGTGGGTTTGTAAGATGCCTTTCTCCAGTTCCTGAATACGGGAATAGGTATTCAGGCTGATCTGGACATCGTAACCCACACCATTTACATTAATATAAACATAGGAAGGGGTCTTTTTTACAAAGTCCCCGCTCAAAAAAGCAATCATGGGGCGAAGATAACATTCACTAAATGAGAAGCAACTATTTCAGTAACTCATTGGGTTTGACTGCAAACCGGTAGGTGTAACAAATAATTTGCTTCCATTCTAAAATGCTTCAAATTGCTCACCTCGTATTTGACGATTCCGCTGTTTCGTATCTTCGCCTCCTTTTAAAATTTTTAAGATGATTCAAAAAATTACAGCGGCAATAACGGCAGTGGGTGGATATGTGCCGGAAACAAAGCTGACCAATTTTGACCTTGAAAAGATGGTGGATACCAACGATGAATGGATCAGAACCCGAACCGGAGTGGAAGAACGCAGAATATTAAAAGAGCCTGGAAAAGCTTCCTCCGACCTGGCCGTACCTGCAGTACTACAGATCTGCGAGAAAAGAGGGATTAGTCCTGAAGAAATTGATTGTATTATTTGTGCAACCGTAACACCGGACATGGTGTTTCCGGCCACCGCTAATATTATAAGTGATAAAGTAGGTGCAAAAAATGCCTGGGGTTTTGATCTTGGGGCTGCCTGTTCCGGTTTTTTGTATGCCCTGACAACCGGCGCAGCTTTGATTGAAAGCCGACGTTATAAAAAAGTAGTTGTGGTTGGTGTAGATAAAATGAGTGCCATTATTGATTACAGCGACCGCCAGACCTGCATTATTTTTGGCGATGGAGCCGGTGCTGTTTTGCTGGAACCCAACCATAATGGTTATGGCATTTTAGACAGTATTTTAAGAAGTGATGGCAGCGGACGCCATTACCTGCACATGAAAGCCGGTGGTTCCTTAAAACCTGCGACAGCTGAAACTGTAGCCAATAAAGAGCATTTTGTTTACCAGGAAGGACAGGCCGTTTTCAAATTTGCTGTAAAAGGAATGGCCGACGTGAGTGCAGAATTGCTGGAAAGAAATAATATGACCGGTGATGATATTGCCTGGCTGGTACCCCACCAGGCCAATAAACGCATTATTGATGCAACGGCGGACAGGATAGGTTTAGACCATAAAAAAGTAATGCTGAATATTCAACGGTATGGAAATACCACGGCAGCCACATTGCCCTTATGTTTATGGGAGTGGCGTCACCAGCTGAATAAAGGTGACAATATAGTTTTGGCAGCTTTTGGTGGTGGATTTACCTGGGGAGCAACCCTGGTTAAATGGGAATATTAATGTTACTGGTATTAGTTTAGTGTTTTGGGGTTGGCATTAAGCTGCTTATAGATATAGTGTACAAGAGTGCGACGCAAGGGACGATGACAGACGAAAATAAGCCGGGTAACCCATTCATTATAACGGGTGACTTTAAAAGGTGATCTATAATGACAGGAGCTTTAAACCCAACTATAATGACAAACTCAAAACTTCAAACTGCTATTTCCTTACTTTTGCCCAACTTTTTAAACTACAGGAATGAGTATACTTGTTAATAAGAATTCTAAAATATTAGTTCAGGGTTTTACGGGTACAGAAGGAACTTTCCATGCATCGCAAATGATTGAATACGGAACGCAGGTGGTAGGTGGTGTTACACCGGGCAAAGGTGGTACCAGCCATTTGGACCGAAGGGTATTTAATACGGTTGATGATTGCGTAAAAGAAACGGGTGCTGATGTTTCCATCATTTTTGTTCCGCCCGCTTTTGCTGCCGATGCGATTATGGAAGCAGCCGGCGCCGGTGTGGGTTTGGTAGTTTGTATTACAGAAGGTATTCCCGTACAGGATATGGTGAAAGTGAAATTATTCCTGGAAGGTAAAAATACAAGATTGATTGGACCCAATTGCCCGGGAGTAATAACTGCAGATGAATGCAAGGTTGGAATTATGCCAGGTTTTGTTTTTAAAAAAGGAAGAATTGGTATTGTATCTAAATCCGGCACATTAACCTACGAAGCAGCTGACCAGGTGGCCAAAGCAGGCCTGGGTATTTCAACTGCCGTTGGTATTGGTGGTGACCCTATTATTGGTACGCCAACAAAAGATGCCGTAGAGTTATTTATGAATGATGATGATACGGATGCTATTGTGATGATAGGTGAAATTGGTGGTGGTATGGAAGCCGAAGCTGCCCGCTGGATTAAAGAGACAGGTAATAAAAAACCGGTGGTAGGTTTTATTGCCGGGCAAACCGCTCCTCCCGGCCGCCGTATGGGCCATGCCGGTGCTATTGTTGGTGGTGCGGAAGATACAGCTGCAGCTAAAATGCAGATCATGGAAGAATGTGGAATTTATGTAGTACAAAGTCCTGCTGATATTGGAAAAACGATGGCAGAGGTAATGAACAAAAAATAATTTCGTTTAAGCCGTATACTAATGAAGCCCTTCTTAGTCGAAGGGCTTCGTCGTATTCAGTAGTTACCGGATTTAAAAGATTTAGTTGCGGTATGCTTTTACATACCGGTCCAGTTCATCGCGACTGGATTGAAATGAAAATACATCATACAAACTATAATAATTGCGTTGATCTGTTGTGAACCGGTAGGCAAGTTTTGCAATTTCCAGTTTATCATTATCCGAGGTAAACAATTGCAATAACTGCCCTACCTGCCCTGTACTAAAAAAATTGCGCGGAATGGCATCTTTAGCTGTATTCAATTTACCGCTGCTGAACCACTGGGTTTTGATATTTTCCACCAATTGGTCAAAATCGTAACTAGTCATGGGCAGGCGGTAATTGTTATCAAAACTATCCTCATAATAGTCGTCTTTGTCATCATTCCAATTGTCGCGATCGGAAAGAGCTTTTTCATCTACCATTGCCTTTCCAAACCTGTTGATCATAACATCAACATGATAGGAAGGCCGAACAAAAACCGTAGATGAATAGATCAGTTCATTTTTCGAACGATTGCTCCTGTTACGTCTATTACCGTTTTGTTTTGCCCGGTAGATCCTGATCGAGTGATTACCAGGCCTGATGTTGTTCAATACAATGCTATTATTCTTTTCATTGTAAACACGACCGTCAACAAACACCTGTACATTTTTGTTAGCGGCAACGGTGATGGATAGCCTGCCTTCGTCATAAGCAAAAGCGGTAGTAAAAATGGTGGAAAGTAAAAGGGTAAAAATGATTTTCATGATTTAGAATCCTCCATGCCTGTGATAGCAAAGCATTTAAGATGTTTAGTTCGCTTTCGGTAAACAAACGTTAAAGAGCAACTGAGATGACACCGCTTATAAAGGCGTCATCTTAACTGTTTATGTAATTGTGTATGTTAGCGCATCCTATTTACATTCGGTACATTTAGATCATCACCTATTATGAAATTCATAGCTTACCTTCTATTAATTCTGACAAATTCCCTTTGTTTTATCAAAGCATCAGCACAAGTGAAAAATTACGAGGCCCAATGGAAGAAAGTAGATGAACTGATCGGGGTAAAAAACCTACCCAAATCTGCATTGACCGAAGTAAAGACTATTTATGCCCAGGCAAAAAAAGACAGGCAGGATGCACAGATCATAAAAGCACTGGTATACATGGTGGGCCTGCAAAGGGACAACCGTGAAAACAACCAGGTGCTGGCCATTAAAGACATAGAAAAAGAAATTCCACTACATAAAGGACCAGCTGTTCTTATCTTAAAAAGCCTGCTGGCTAACTTGTACTGGCACTATTTTCAAAACCATCGCTGGCAATTATACGAAAGAAGCAATACCGTAAACTTTGTTAAAGACGATATTGCTACCTGGACGCCTGAAGATTTTCATAAGAAGATCAGCAACCTGTATTTACAGTCTATAGAAAATGAAAAACTGCTGCAGCAGGTAACTCTTCAATTGTATGATGCTATTATAACCAAAGGAAATGCACGCCGGTTACGACCAACACTTTACGATCTGTTGGCCCACCAGGCGTTGGATTATTTTAAAAGCAATGAAAGGGATCTTAAAAAACCGGCTTATGCTTTTGAATTAGTTGAAGAAGCAGCCTATGCACCGGCTTCTCAATTTGCCACATTTCATTTTGAAACAAAAGACTCCTTATCGCTTCAACATAAAGCCATTGAAGTTTATCAGCGCCTGCTTGCCTTTCATCTCGCCGGTAAAAATACCGCCGCCCTGGTTGATGTGGATATAGAACGATTACAGTTTGTTCATCAAAACTCGGTACACCCTGATAAAGATTCACTTTATGTGCAGGCCCTGGAAACAATGATAAAACAATATGCGGGTAATAAAACCAGTAACCAGGCCGTTTTTTTATTAGCGTCCTTTTATAATCAATCTGCTGAAACATATAAACCTTTTGGAGACACCGCCCACCGTTATGATAAACTGAAAGCAATATCATTACTCGAAGCCGTGGTTAAAGACAGTATCGAGAAAAATGAAGGCTGGACCAATAGTTATAATTTATTACACCAGATTCAGCATCCCTCTTTTGCTTTTGAAATTGAAAAAGTGAACGTACCGGGTCAACCCTTCCGGGCCCTAGTAAAATTTAAAAATATAACTGCACTACATTTTCGCCTCATTCATTCAGCAGAGGACTTAAAAGCAAGTTTGGAGCGAAGAAATAGCACAGAACAATACTGGAGCAATTTATTAAAAGAAAAACCATTGAAAGAATGGACCCAGTTGCTTCCCGTCAGCAATGATTTCCAGGATCATTCCGTTGAAATAAAAATTGACGGGCTTCCGGTTGGTGACTATTTCCTGCTGGCCTCATCGCAAAAAGAATTTGAAAAACGCAATACCCAACTTGGTGCGCAACTTTTTCATGTTTCCAACATCAGTTATATAACTAAAGGAGAAAATTATTTTGTGTTACACCGCCAGTCGGGCCAACCACTGGAAAACGCACAGGTTACTGTTTACAAGCAAGAATATGATTATAAAACCTCCCGGTATAGAAAAGCCAAAATTGGTGCTTACAAAGCAGATAAAAATGGCTGGTTCCTGGTGGAAACCAAAGAGGATGAAAGACGTTATAATTATATGCTGGATATTAAATATGCTGCTGATCGTTTATCGATGGATGACCAACAGTACGGATATTACTATTACGATGAAGGTGAAGAAGATGATGAGGAAGATGAATCCAAAAAGATCTTCTTTTATACAGATCGTTCTCTGTACAGGCCGGGTCAAACTGTCTATTTTAAAGGCATTGGCATTGTAAAAAATAAAAATAAAAAACTGGCAACCAATTACACTACAACCATATTTCTTGAAGATGCAAACAGGGAAAATATTGACTCTATACGTGTTACAACAAATGAATATGGATCATTTTCGGGGAAATTCGTTTTGCCTCAAAATTCATTAAACGGGCGTTTCAGAATTTACGATGAGGAAGATGAAAATGAATTGCATTTTTCTGTTGAAGATTATAAAAGACCAAAGTTTTACGTGGATTTTGAAAAAGTAAAATCTACTTACAAAGTTACAGATACGGTAACCATAACCGGCCTGGCCAATGCCTATGCCGGCAATGTGATTGATAAGGCCAAAGTGGTGTACCGGGTGGTACGCCAGCCACGGTTCATGTATCCCTGGTTATTTAGAAGCTGGTTTCCACCGACTGCCCCTATGGAAATTGCACATGGCGAAACAACAACTGGTGCCAATGGTAAATTTTCTATCAGTTTTGTAGCCATCCCCGATAAAAAGATCAAAAAAGAAATGGATCCTGTTTTTGATTACAGGATCTATGCTGACATCACCGATATAAATGGGGAAACCAGGAGTGGCGAAATGATTGTTTCAGCGGGCTACAAATCCCTGGTACTCCAAACCAATCTTCCGGAGCGCATAGAAACGGATTCTCTGAAACATCTTTTCATTACCACGGAAAACATGAATGGTGTCTTTCAGTCATCACTGGTAACGGTAAATTTCACCAAACTGGTTCCCGAAAATCGTTTGATCCGCAAACGTTACTGGCAACAACCCGATATGTTTGTTTTATCCAAAGAAGAATTCATTTCCTATTTCCCTCATGATGAATACAATAATGAAACCGATTTTAAAACATGGAAAAAAGGAGAAGTACAATTCAGCAAAACGGACAGTTCCCGGGCTGATTCAAAATTTGTAATTTCTAATTCAAACCTAAAACAAGGTTATTATGAAGTAGCGATCGTAACTAGAGACGGCGAGGGAAGGGAAATAAAAGATATTCAGTACCTGGAACTGTTTGATGCCACATCAAACAACTTTACCAAACCTGAATATTTGTGGGCTAAAGCAAGTGGTAAACCAATTGAACCGGGTGAAACTACCAGGGTGCAGATCGGTTCATCGGCTACCAATATTTTTGTGATCAATGAAACAGACAAAAGAACCCTAACCGAAAAAAGGAAAGAAGGAAGTTCAATTGAGTTTGAAAGACTCAGCAACGAAAAAAAGACCTGGCAGTTTACCGCTACTGAAAATGACAGGGGCGGTTATGGGCTGAACTTCTTTTTTGTAAAAGATAATCGTTTTTACCAGTTCAATGATGTAATTGTGGTTCCGTGGACCAACAAAGAATTAAAAATTGAATACACCACCTTCAGGGACAAAACCTTACCAGGCAGTGAAGAAAAATGGAGTGTAAAGATCACGGGTTATAAAAATGAAAAGATAGCTGCAGAGATGCTGGCGAGTATGTACGATGCATCTCTTGACCAGTTTAAACCACACGAATGGTATAAGCCCGGGATCTGGCCGGTTTATGCCCGCCCGTTTGTATGGAACGGGAATCAGAATTTTACAGACATTGAATCCGTAGAAAGATGGATCAGTCCTGCGCACAGGGATTACAGCAAGCAATATGATAAGCTCATTTTTAACCAATATCAACCGGTGGCCGTCAAGTTAAGGGGTCTTGCCGGCAGGGCACCTGGTGTAAAGGTTCAGGCTGAAGACGATGCACAACTTTCGGAAGTAGTGGTTACCGGATATGAAACAAAGAGAAATCTGAGCTTAGCCACGCAAACTATAAAAACTGAAGAATTTGCAGATACTGCAACTGCTGTTTCAAGTCATCAACAAGAAGTCACCATCCGCAAAAATTTTAACGAAACAGCTTTCTTTTTCCCCCATTTACATACTGATGAAAACGGAGCTATTGAATTTTCATTTACGGCACCGGAAGCATTAACCCGTTGGAAATTACAAACCCTTGCTCATACCAAAGAACTTGCATTTGGTTTAAACCATAAGGAATTGATTACCCAAAAAGAACTGATGGTTCAAACCAATGCACCACGCTTTCTCCGGCAGGGCGACAAACTTGAGTTTAGTACCAAACTTGTGAATCTTTCGGACAAGGAATTTACAGGGCAGGTACAGTTGCAATTGGTTGACGCTGTTACCAACCAATCTGTTGATGGCTGGTTCCTGAACTCTTTTCCCAATCAATACTTTACCGTTGCTGCCGGTGGAAGTGAAGTTGTTAAGTTTCCAATACAGGTGCCACATCAATTCAGCAATGCCCTGGTGTGGCGTGTGATAGCCCGTGCTGACAATTTTTCGGACGGAGAAGAAAATATGCTGCCCGTTTTATCGAACAGGTTACTGGTTACCGAAACATTGCCCTTACCTATGCGTGGAAGCAGCACCAAAACCTTTAACTTTCAAAAACTGGCTTCGTCGGGTGAAAGTGAAACCCTGCAACACCATGCCCTAACCGTAGAATATACTTCCAACCCGGCATGGCTGGTTGTTCAGGCCCTGCCCTATTTAATGGATTTCCCATACGAATGTGCAGAACAAACCTGGAACCGGTATTATGCCAATGCCATTGCTTCTCACATGGTTCAAACAACGCCACGCATTAAACAAATATTTGAACGCTGGAGAGAAACGGATTCGGCTGCTTTATTATCCAATCTTCAAAAAAATGAAGAATTAAAATCTGCTTTACTGGAAGAAACGCCATGGGTGTTGGCTGCCAAAACCGAAGAGGAGCAAAAGAAAAATATAGCTGTGCTTTTTGATATGGTTCGAATGAGCAGTGAATTAAAAAGTAACCTTGAAAAGCTTAAGCAAATGCAAAGTTCCAATGGCGGTTTTGTATGGTTCAAAGGCGGTCCTGATGATCGTTATATTACACAATACATTGTTACCGGCATTGGTCATCTTCAAAAATTAGGGATTCCCACCCCTGGACTGGAATCTATTCTTTCAACAGCCATTCCCTATCTCGATAAAAAATTAAAGGAGGATTATGATCAGCTCTTAAAATCAAAAGCTGATCGAACAAAACAACAAATAAGTTATTTACAGGCCCAGTTCTTATATATGCGTAGTTTTTTCAAAAACAAAAAACTACCGTCAACAACTACAACTGCTTATAACTATTACCGCAAACAGGCACAAACATTCTGGATGCAACAAAACAATTATGTACAGGGAATGCTTGCTTTATTCCTTCACAGAACGGGGGATAGTAAAACACCTGTGGCCATAATAAGATCACTAAAAGAAAGAGCACTTGTAAGTGAAGAAATGGGCATGTACTGGAAAGACATGCAATTTGGCTATAGTTGGTTTTGGTGGCATGCTCCAATTGAAACTCAATCTTTACTGATTGAAACCTTTTTTGAGATCAGCAAGGACAAAAAGTCAACAGATGATTTACGGACATGGCTTTTAAAAAATAAACAAACCAATAACTGGAGAACTACCAAGGCCACTGCAGAAGCCTGTTATGCTTTATTATTGCAGGGAACTGATTGGCTTTCAGCACAACCCACTGTTCAGATCAACCTGGGTACAACATCCATTTCAAACCAATCAGAAAAAACGGAAGCAGGTACCGGTTATTTTAAAAAAACAATTGATGCAAAAACTATTTCACCGGCTATGGCCGATATCCGGGTAACCGTTCAACAAGCTGTTGATCCCGCCACCAACCAAACCATCAGTTCTCCATCCTGGGGAGCAGTATACTGGCAGTATTTTGAGGACATGGATAAAATAACT
>DASTMJ010000181.1:0-53567 GCA_035714205.1 Flavisolibacter sp.
CGTCCAACAAGTCTACCAGTAGGGAAGTAAAAAAAGAAACCCGCGACAAAAGGAAATCACCCATCATCCTTGCGGCTAAACAAGGGAATTATTACTTCAATCTCAGGGAAAACAAATACTTCGATTATTTTGGAATGACACTGGGCATTGCCAAAGTAGAATTATATGCAGGACGATACGAGCTTAAAGGAGATAGTATTTTATTGGGTTTTCATAATAACCACAAACCACAGGACCTGACCGGAATGGGTTTTATTGACCGGGCAAAAAAAGAGGTGGTCCTCTTTTCAAAAGATACCGTGAATAACCGTAGGTTGACCATCATTCTTAGTGGCAATTAACTAAACAGGTACTCCACATCTTCTTTGCTAAGTGCTTTTACAAATGATGTGTCGTCCGCAATAAGTTCCTTAGCCAGTAACCTTTTCTTTTCCTGCAATTGCATGATCTTGTCTTCAATGGTATCCTTACAAATCATCCGGTATGCAAAAATGTTTTTCGTTTGACCAATACGGTGTGTACGGTCAATGGCCTGCTGCTCAACAGCGGGGTTCCACCATGGATCAACAATGTATACATAATCAGCTGCAGTAAGGTTCAAACCAACACCACCTGCTTTGAGAGAGATAAGGAAAACTCTTGTTTCATCATCATTCTGAAAAGCCTGGATTGCTTTTTCACGATCCGGTGCTGATGTGCTTCCATCAAAATATTCATACTTAACCCCTAATTCTTCCAGTTTTTTCCTGATAAGAGCTAACATGCCAAGGAACTGCGAGAAAATGAGTGCCTTATGATTACCTATGTTTTCGGTGATCTCCCGGGCAAGTTCATCCAGCTTGATGGAATGATTTTCGAATTTTTCTTCTTCATTAAGGATGGCGGGTGAATCACAGATCTGGCGCAGCTTCATCAAACCCTGCAAAATGGTTAATTGTGATTTTTGAATGCCCTGCTCTTCAATGGTTCCCATAATCCGGGCACGGAAATCATTGCGGTAAGCATCGTAAATGCGGCGCTGCTCTGATTCCATTTCGCAGAACAAAATAGTTTCTGTTTTATCAGGGAGGTCTTTGGCCACCTGTTCTTTTGTACGACGGAGGATAAATGGATAGAGAATCTTTTTTAAGTGCTCTTTTTGTTCCACCTCACCAAATTTATCAATAGGAATGGCAAACTCCTGCCTGAAAAATTCTACTGATCCCAGCATTCCTGGATTCAGAAAATTCATCTGCGCATAAATATCAAACGTATTATTCTGCAGGGGTGTACCGCTCATACACAAACGATGTGTAGCATTTAATAAAGACGCAGCTCTTGTTACCTTACTTGACGGATTTTTAATAGCCTGCGACTCATCCAGGATCACATAATCCAGGCGCATTTGCATAAACAATTTTATATCGCTGCGCAAGGTGCCATAGGTGGTAATAATTACATGGTGTTTTTTTAATTCCTCAACATTACGAATACGTAAAGAGCCGTGGTGGATATAATATTCCAGTGAAGGAGTAAATTTCTTAATCTCGTTCTCCCAGTTATAGATTAGTGTTGTAGGGCAAACAACCAATGCTCTCAGATCTCCATCGTAGGTCTCGTAATAATGTTGTAAAAAAGAAAGTGCCTGTACCGTTTTACCCAAACCCATGTCATCGGCCAGGATGCCACCCCAGTTTACTTCGTGTAAATAATTAAGCCATTGAAAACCGGCTACCTGATAGGGTCGTAAAATAGGCTGAAGATTTTCTGGTGCATCAATCTCCTTTATCTTGTCAAACTCACGTATGCGGCTGTATTTTTCTTCCAACTGAATGGTGAGTTCTTCTTCATTTCGATTTTCATACAATTCATCGATCACACTTAAATGATAGCGTGAAAGTTTCAGTTTATCTGTTCTGCCTTCACCCACCCTGAATAATAGCGAATATTTTTTCAGCCACTCTTCTGGCAAAATCCCTAATGTTCCATCATTTAGCTGAACAAATTGTTGTTTGTTAGCCAGTGCTTTTTTTACTTCCGCAACACTTACTTTCTGATCACCAAACAAAATGTCCACCTTGGCATCAAACCAATCTGTATGTGAGCTGATGTAGATATGCGTTTGTGGTTTGGCCGTATTGAAGCGGAAATTTTTTAGACTTTCAAATCCATACACCGGGGTCTTTGCCTCGTTCATGGCATCTACAAAAAGAAAGAACCAGTTGTTACGCAAAACTTCGGCGCCTTTCAAGGCCAGGGCTGCACCATCTTCATAACTAATGAAATTGGAATGAAGAGTTTGAAGTTTTTCAATAAAGTTGCGCTCTGCTTCCTTGTTACGGTGCACTACGATCACTTTATTTTGATAGGGAATGACCAGTTCATCCTTATCTTTTGCCTTAGTGTCGAAACCCTTGTAAGTAAATATGGGCTGAAAAACCAGGTATTCTCCTTTTTCATGAAGAAAGAGCTTCACTTCAGGTTCACCATCTTTAATTTCAGAAACCAGCGATTTATCAAAATCAACCTTGTATTCCCTGGTAAGCGGCATTACCATTTTGTTCAGCGCCTGCGGCCATTCGTCTTCCTTAATTTTCAAAACACCTTTTGGCAAAAATTTTTCAGCCGTTTCTACAGCCTCCGGGTTATCCCATAAATAAAGCTGGTGATTGTATAAAAACAGGAGTAAGGATTGAACTTCATTTTCATCAAGGCCATGCGATACAGCATCTGGCTTTATAAAACATTCAACCAGGTAACCTTTACCATTAGCCGAAACAGAAAACTGGGGA
Source organism: Flavisolibacter sp. (assembly GCA_035714205.1). GTDB lineage: Bacteria > Bacteroidota > Bacteroidia > Chitinophagales > Chitinophagaceae > Flavisolibacter. The sequence continues at coordinate 2,772 of DASTMJ010000181.1, forward strand.
ACTATATATTTTGTATTTAATTCTACACGTTCCAGGTTTGCTGTTTTAAAAGTTTTCCCTTTTAACAGCATAAATACCGGTGTGCCATTACTGTCAGCAAACAATTTTTTTAACTTGGGCAGCAGGTATTCTACTATAAGATTTCTGGTTTCTGCAGGCAGTTCGTCGTCTTCATTTTGAATAATGTTTTCCCAGATACCGGAAAAGGGAGAGTTGCGGCTCACATATTTGTTTATCTCCGCATCCTGTAACTTTCGAACCTGCAACAACTGGTTTTTATCATTATCTGTATAAACATCTGTGTTGATATATTTAGATAACTCCAGTTTTTGAACTGCACCTGTGAAATCATTATCCTCATCCATTTCACCTTCCACCAGGTCAATTGTAAAAAACGGGTAGCCCTGTTTATTAAAATTAAAAACAAGCCCGAGGCGTTTTGTAATAACCTGTTCTTTTGGCGGCTGGTCAACAACCTCCACAACGGCAACTTTTTCAAACTGCGGACGTGAAGAAGCTACAGGCGTTGCAATTCTTTTAATAGAAGGATCAAGCACTCTTAAATAAGGCTTTCCATCTTTATAGCTAAATTCAAATTTGCCTTTCAAATCATCTTCCAGTGAATAACCGTAGGCTTCCAGTAATTTATTTTTTTCTTTATCCCAGTTGCGAATGGTTTCAAAAAAAAGTTGACCTTTTGTTTGCAACAGGTGCATGAACACAATAACTTTCGGCAGGCACAATAAATGTTCTGTATCCTGGTAATCGCTGCTGGTATCAAAATTTCGTTCTTCATTTCTGCGAATGATCACAGAAAATGTTTGATCATCAATTTTTACGGTTGCTTTAACTGTTTCGTCTTTTGCGTTTTCAATTACCGGTTTGGATTTTTGCAAAAATTCTTCTGCTTCGGCAATTATATTTTGAGATGATAATAGCTGAATACTTTTCAGATCAATAGTTTTCATTTTGGCTACCGTATGCCGCTGATCATAACTTATGTTATCGGCTTCAAGCAAACCTTTATCTATCATCTCCTGCAAACGAATGAGTGCAGCCGCTTCGTGCCGGCATATATCACCTAAATTATATGGGCAGGCACAGCGAAGCGATACCGTTTTGGGATCTTTATAATTATTTATGAAAACCTTGTAAAAGGTAGAGTAGTTGTCATCACGAACACGGAACACAGCTGAACCAAAGAGGTAATCATTTTCAACCAACTCCACATATCCAATTGCATGAATTTTTTTACCTCGACGAATTACTTCATCGCTTCCGTGGGTGTAAACATATTTTAGCAAATGCGGTAAAGCCAAACTATATCAGGTTTAAGATTGTAGATTTTTTTGTTACCAGCTTTTCTTTCACGGATGATCTTTTCTTGCGACGCTCCGTTCAGCTTAAAGCCCCTATGGAACTATATAAAAATTGAACGGCCCGATCAGAAAAGGGCAATCTGCAAAAGTAACAGAATCCTTTCCAGATAACCTGATAGAATTGGATATTTATCCGTTAAATTTTAAGTGGTAACTCAGTACAGGAGCTAAGAATGGCCTAAAGATGATAGTAGGTTATTCATAATAAAAATACCCTGGTTTATAAAATCAACTCTTTTGCATGACCAGTTTACCATTTGTATATTCAGGCAAAATATTGGCAATATCGGCTGTAAGGCAATGTCTTATATCTTTTTCCAGCCCAAAATTAGTTAGCCTGTGGTAATGCGATGCATCGTTCACTTTCATAAATTCATACAAATCTGCGCCGGAAATTTTGTACAAATTTTCTGCAATATGAGAAGCATCACAATTAATGGTAAAATGCTCTTTAACCCTTGAAACAACCGCACCTGCAAACAGTGTGTCTTCCATGTTGGGTTTATCTTTCCAGGCGGCACAACCCAATATCACATTTTTATTAATGGCCATCAAATGATCACATACAGCTGAGAGGTTTAAAAAAGAACCAGTGATAATTTCTGTGGCACCTTTTGCAAGGGCCATATGCAACAACTTTGTGCCGTTGGTGGTTGTTAATACTAATGTTTTCCCTGCAATAAATTCTCTTGGATATTCAAATGAAGAATTGCCATATTGTAACCCCGGAGCCACCTGGCCATCTCTTTCACCGGCGGTTATACATTCCAGTTCTTTGCCCAGCTGAATGCAACGTTCAACACTATCAACGGGAATGACCTCTTTGGCCCCATTATAAAGAGCAGTGGCAATAGTAGATGTTGCCCTCAGCACATCAATCACAACAACCACCGTATTGGTTACATCGTACAAATGCAACAGGGCTGGCGACAGAACTGTATATAAAGTAGGTTTTTTCATTTCTCTAAATATTGTTTCCACTGATTTCCCTCGGCAATTTTTTTAATTGTTTCATTCCGTTCCCTCAACAAACGTGTCATGTATTTTACCAGGTACACTTTATTTATTATTGTCCCAAACAAGCCGAACCTGATATTAAAATGAAACTGGTCAATCATGATCGTTCCATTTTCTATAGACTTGAAATAATGTTCATGCTTCATAGATGCAAAATCTCCCTCTACCTGCTCATCAATAAAAAAATCGGGTTTGTTGCATTCAGAAATACGCACACGCATAATTCTTTCTTTAAAAAGATGCTTTGCTTTCCAGGTTACTTCATCACCGGTGTTCATCAACCCTGTCATCGTTCCTTTGATGATTTTCTCCTGGTATTTATTCATTGAATTTTTATGGAGGTCCACACTTCTGCTCAGGTCGAAAACCCTTTCCTGTGGCGCTGCAATAAAAGTGGTTACATGAATAAGGGGCATTTCAAAAAGATTGGAAGGTGCAATTAAATCTGAGCCGCAAATACGGTTAGCTAAAAGGTATTTTAACCACTTTAGCCTGCAACAGCTTGTCCCTGACTTTTATATAAACAGGTGTTTCTAATGCAGCAAAAGCCACCCGCACATAACCCATCCCAATAGCTTTATTAAGGCTGGGCGATTGTGTACCAGATGTTACGTAACCAATAATTTGACCGCTCATATCCTTTATTTCATAACCGTGCCTGGGTATGCCACGATCAATCATTTCAAAACCAACCAGCTTTCTTTCAACACCTGTTTCTTTTTGCTTTTGTAATATTTCTTTAGCCGTAAACTCCTTGGTGAATTTTGTGATCCATCCAAGCCCGGCTTCTAGTGGAGAAGTGGTATCATCAATATCATTACCATATAAACAATAACCCATTTCCAGGCGTAGGGTATCTCTGGCTGCAAGGCCAATTGGTTTTAAACCTTGTGCCGCACCCGCTTCAAAAATGGCATTCCATATCTTCTCGGCATTACCATCTTTGTTTTCAAAATAGATTTCAACTCCGCCAGCACCCGTATACCCTGTGGCGCTGATAAGAACATTTTCGATACCATTGAATTTGCCTTTTACAAACGTATAGTACTTCAAATTCATGATGTCCATGTCCGTTAGCGTTTGTAATATTTTTGTTGCATTTGGTCCCTGTACTGCCAGCAAGCAGGTGTCATCAGAAATGTTATGCATCTCAACATTGCCGGTATTGAATTTTTTGATCCAGTTCCAGTCTTTTTCTATGTTGCTGGCATTCACAACAATCATGTATACCTTATTCTCTTCAATGCAGTAGATCAGGAGGTCATCAACAATTCCACCCTTGTCATTTGGCATACAACTGTATTGTGCTTTGCCTGTAGTAAGTTTTGAAGCATCGTTAGTTGTAATTCTCTGGATAAGATCCAATGCATTTTCACCTTTCAGAATGAATTCTCCCATATGGCTTACATCAAACACACCTGCATTTTGTCTCACGGTTTGATGTTCTTCATTGATACTTGTGTAGCTGATAGGCATGTTATAACCTGCAAATTCAGCCATCTTTGCGCCCAGATCTATGTGGTTTTTTGTAAAGGGAGTAGTCTTCATTCAAGAAATTTTGGATTGCAAAAATAGGCAAAGCAACCCAAGCATATTGATTCATCTTTTAAAAGCCGGCTGAACACACCAGGCATGACTTGATCCGCAGATTAAAAACACTTTTTCTCCTTTACCGGTCAGTTCATTTACAACAGAAATGAGTTGCTGGTTACGCAAGTCATTGACCGTTGCCATCATATTGTTTAAGTATCCTGGTAATTCGTATTCATCAGATACATTTCTCCAATCTTTATCGGCAAAATATTTTTTCCAGGTGCGGTCTATATCCTGTACCGTTTTTAATGAATCCTGCAAACCAAGATACGCGGCTCTTTTAAAAAAAGGTTTTAAAAACTCCTCTGCCTCTGGCTTACCGAAGCGGAGTTGTGAAAAATACGGCTGTAAAATCTGCGCCAGTGCAATTTGTTCTGTGGGAAAGCTTTTTTGTAGTTCTACTGCCAGTTCTTCTTTTGACAGATCCCAGTTGTAAATAGGTACTCCATCTTTTTGTGCCAGTTCTTTCACTTTTCCTCCCTCGCCTAAATTTTCCACGGGGTCCATAACCATGGGAAGTAAAAAACCAAGTCGTCCTTCTACAAGCGCAATTGTTGGCTTAAGGTTTTTCCAGGTCTCTTCTATTAGTTTAATTTGTGCATGTTTGGGATCTCTTGTGTGCTCTGCACCAAAGATGATCGCATTTTTTGTTTTAATGACATAAGGCCTGCTGTGTTCCCCCGTGTAATCACGGAAAGGAACATATAACTGTGAAAGCGAAGAAGCTTTTTCAATTTTGTAATATTTAGGCGATTTCCAAGCCACGATGAATACAAGACCCAAAAGGAGCACCACGCTGCCCAGGATCCATCCGGAGATTTTGAGTAACTTTTTCATAAAAAATTTTCGTTTTGGTAAATAAAATGGCCTCCAAAGAATTGGAGGCCTTTGGATGATCCCGTTTAGGGGACCAACTTCAACCGATTTGTATTTATATTATAGAAGTAAGAAGCGGGTTGGCGATGAACATAAAAGGCTGTTTTTCTTTCTTTTTATTGGTTGTTGATGTTGTGCTGGGAACGTCAGTTCCTTGTTCCAGTTTTTTTCTATCCTTTTCGTTTTGAAGCTCTCTTTCTTCAATCACTTTTCTCAGGCTATCTGTATTAATTGTTTTTGAGTCTTTTATAGTAGTATCCAGTTTGCCGGCTTCTACCAGGTTTCCATCGGCAGTCATTACATAATCTTTATTGGCATCCCATTCAAAATACTCGCTGTATTCCCAGTCATAATTGTACCGGTCGCGCCTGTTCCAACGCCTGTAATCATCCTTATCTCTTTTCCTGATCACCCATGGATTGTAAGCATGTACGATCGACTCATCAAAACGGATCATTTGATTAACTGGAACCTGTAATAGAAGCATAACTCCCTGGCCCCTGAATTTACTAGCACGGGATATGGTTATTCCACTACCAATATTAAGAATGGTATCCGTGGAAGAAATATTAAACCCAATATTTTCTGCACGGTTTTGAGCATCTCTAACACCCTCGCCGGCACTGTATTTATAAATTGTGGCATGGTAAACTGAGTCTTCACTTTTTTGAATCCTGATCTTTACATTATTATACTTCATCTCGTTTTCAGTAATATCCCAACCCGTATTGTCAGATTGAAGCCAGCCAAAATTTCCACTGTAACGAATTTCGGGTTCATTCACATTCACAATCAGTTTACGGTTAGCCGGCTGTGTTAATTGTACTTCCTCTGTAACTCTTTCGTAAGCTCTAAGATCTTTTGCAATGCTTGCAGCAAACCAGATAGCGCAAATCCAACCAATGGTCCACAGGCCGCCAAAAGTCCAGCCCAGGTAACGGTTGCGGGAACGAACACGAACCACCCTACGAATAAGCCAGGTCATAAAACCTACTATTGGAACGCCAATAAAGAATAACAATGTACCCCAGGCTAATGCTTTTTGTAAACCGGAAGTAAACAGGAAGTTATTGATAGGCCACCAGGCTACGCCTCCGAAGATGATAACCATGAGGGCAGCAAACAATCCAAGTGCTATACATCCTGCCACAAAAATGAAGAACGCTTTAAAAAGTACACCGATTACATGACCCAGTCCCCTGGCTACAGGGCGGGCCGTGTCGGCTACTTCACCTGCAAAGGCTTTTCCTCTTGTATTGGCAAATTCTGAAGCACGGGCACTGAATTGCTGTGCTGAACTTTTTACTTCTTCACCCCAGGTACCCATACGGTTTTTGAAATCACTCATTCCTTCCTGTACATTTTGTTTAATGCGGTTCACATCTACTTTTTCACCACGCATTTCCATCTTTTCAAATGGGCTGCGGGCCTCCGGTAAAACAATCCATAGAATGATATATGCTAAACTGAATGTACCCGTAAATGAACCTATAAAGAGGTTGGGAAATATATCCCTGTCGTACATAAAGAAAATGGAATTAAATACTCCGAAAATGATATTCAGTACAAGCGGAGCTGCAAAGATTAAACGGATGACCCAGGACGGCTTGTCGAAATAGGCAGCCAAGCCACCGGCTACGCCTGATATTACTTTATCATCCGGATTGCGAAACAGTCTTTTACCCACGTAGGTTTCCAGGTCACGGACAGGTAAAATAATCCAGAGTAAAATGTATATCAGTATGCCCATTCCAAACCCGCCAAATGTGATGATAGCGAATAACAAACGAACAATGGCTGGATCCACATTCATGTAATTGGCTATTCCTGAACAAACACCGCCTAATAATTTATCAGTAGCATCGCGGTATAATCTTCCTTTTGCTCTTTTGGTTCCCGTATGCGTATAAGTAGATGAGGTATTGCCGGCTGCGGTTGTAGAAGCTTCTGCAGCATCTGCCTTTTCAAAGTCTTCTACTCTACCCATAGAGTTGATGATCTCCTGGATATCTTCATCCGTAACAGCAGGAGCTCCCTTGCGAACCTTATCATTCATAAGTTCCGCTATACGGCTTTCAATATCGTTAATGATCTCATCCCTGCCTTCTTCTGCCGCAAAATACCGGCGCAGGCTTTCTATATAACGTTGTAAACTTTCATAAGCAGTATCCTCAATTGGAATTACCCTGCCCGATAAGTTTATGTTGATGATCTTTTTCATTTTATAAAGGCTTTGGTTGAAGTTTTATAAATTAATGTCAGTTTTATTGGTGAGTGCATTCACACCGTTTGAAAGTTCAAGCCAGGTTTGCTCCAGTTCCTTGTAAAATTTTTCTCCCTTTTCTGTAAGTAAAAAATATTTGCGGGGCGGACCTGAACTGCTTTCTACCCAGCGGTAGGTGAGCATTTCTGCGTTTTTCAATCGGGTAAGCAGCGGGTAAAGGGTACCTTCCAATATATGAAGATTAACCGTTTTCATTTCTTCCACAATATCACTTGGGTAGGCCTCACCCCGGCGTATGATGGAGAGAATGCAAAACTCCAGGATCCCTTTTCGCATCTGGCTTTGCGTATTTTCAATGTTCATAATGATTCTCTCTTTTTGCCTTGCTTTCCCAGCCTGTTAGCCAGGCCGGGATAAGCTCAGCGGATGTATGATGAATTTGATTGTCGATACAAAGATATGGCGTTTAGTTGGTACTATGCAACACATAGTACCATATTTTTTATGGTAATTGTTGAAACACAGAAATGATTTTGTTGCTAACCGTTGATTGTCAATTAATTATGACCTATCAGTTTTAAAAAATAATAGCTAAGTGGCAATATTGTTTGATGAGTGGCAATAAAAAAAGCGCCAATAAGGCGCTTGGAATTTTGAAAACTAACTATTATTTCTTTAGTCCTATTTCCCTTAATCTTTCATCCAGGTATTCACCCGCAGTAGCATCTTCATACGCTTTAGGCGCCTCTTCATTAACGCATCCTTCCAGGCAAGCCAGGTTCATTTCACTTTTGGGATGTAAAAAGAAAGGAATTGAATACCGTGAAGTTCCCCATAATTCTCTGGGTGGATTGACTACACGGTGTGTTGTAGATCGAAGTTTGTTATTAGTAAGGCGTTGCAACATATCACCCACATTCACAACAATTTGTTCTGGCAAAGATGTTACACCAACCCATTCGTTTTGTTTTGTCAAAATCTGAAGCCCGTCGGCAGACGCACCCACAAGTAATGTAATAAGATTTATATCCTCGTGTTGCTCGGCTCTGATTGCTGATTTAGGTTCAGAAGAAATAGGTGGATAATGAATGGCCCTTAATATAGAATTACCATTATGTACCCATTCATCAAAATAGTTTTCATCCAAACCAAGATAAAGTGCTATAGCCTGTAACAAAGCCTTTCCCGATTTTTCAAAATTGCGATATGCTTTATATAAGGTGGGTGTGAACTGCGGAACTTCCGTTACTGTAATGTTATCAGGATATTCTTTTTTAACCGGGTCATTATCTTCTACCGTTTGACCATACTGAAAAAACTCTTTTAGATCGGGTGCATCAAAACCCTTGGCATGCTCACGGCCAAATGAAGTATAACCTCTTTGTCCCGCCAGTTCCTTTCTTTCATAACTTGATTTTACTTCCGGAGGAAGTGAAAAAAATTGCTGCACATACTTATAGAGATCGGCAATCAGGTCGTCGGGAATACCATGATTTTTTACGGCTACAAAACCAACTTCTTCGTAAGCCTTACCCAGCTGTTCCACAAATTGTTGTTTACGGCTTCCATCGCCACTTAAAAAGTCAGACAGGTCCACTACGGGAATATTCATAACTACAATTTTAAAAGAGCCTCAAAAGTACTAAGGAAGCCAGATTCAGCAAATTGTAATACTGCCCATCATAATTTAGCTATATAATTTTTTTCATTATCCGTAGGCTCCATAATCACATAACGACTTACACTATTAACAAGAGTTTCATCCAGGGCATCAACAAGGTTTTTATAAGAAGAAACTTGTAAAGGCTTGATCAGCAAAACCAATTTATATCCTTTTTCTCCCAGGATTTTTTGCTTTTGCCGGATAAAGCTTCCAAGACCATTTTGTGTATGATAATTGGTTCGATAAATTAAACTCCTTTCAAAAGCATCTGCCCATCTTCCTTCGTAAACAAATATTTTATTCTCTGTTCCAAGTATGGCCGTAAGGGCATATGTGTCTTTCACTTCCAACGAATCCAAACTTTCTTTGGGCATTAAAAGGTTTGTACTTCTTTGTTCTGACATAGTTGTTGTAAAAATGAAAAAACTAATTAGTAAAAAACCAAGATCCACCATGGGCGTCATGTCAATAGTCAATGAGGTATGTGATTTGCGTTTTGAGTGACCCGTAAAATCTGATGGGTTTATTTGTGCCATAAATAATCATTTGAACTATGATAAAAATCAGGTTCATTTCCATAGGCATACACCTGCAAAGCCGCAGATTCTTTGTATTTTTTCACCATGAATATCATTGTTGTTCCGACCGACTTTTCTCCGTCGGCAGATAATGCCATGAAGTATGCGGCCGAATTGGCTCAGACGGTAAACGCATCTTTATTACTGGTACATGTTTACCAGATTCCTGTAAGCATGAGTGATGTACCGGTACTTATGATATCTGCCGAAGAATTAAAAGTGAATGCCGACAAAGGTTTGGAACGTGTTCGTGAATTATTGCAAAAAAACTACCCCCGCCTGGATATTAAAACAGACAGCAGGCTTGGAGATGTAGTGGAAGAAATAAAAACTGTTTGTGCCGAAATAAGCCCTCTTCTGCTGGTTGTAGGCAAACATGGAGCCTCAGGAATGGAGCGTCTACTATTCGGAAGCACCACTTTATCGATCATCAGGCATACAGCTTATCCATTAATTGCGGTGCCGGATGCTATATCTCAATTCAGATTAAATAGGGCAGCATTAGCCGCCGACATACTTGGCATAGGTCCGCAGCAAGATTTTATTGAACAATTTATGAGCAACGTCAATGCTCAGTTGCATATTATACATGTTCATGAAAGTGGAAAAGAAAGCCCCGGGTTAAAAAACCTGTTACCACATTTGAATCCTGTTCATAAAACCATACGCAATGAAGAATTTGTGCATGGAATTGAACGCTATGTAAAGTCTAACAATATCGACCTGCTGATCATTCTGCCACATAAGCACAGCGTAATAGAAAGATTATTTTTCAAAACTCATACAACAGAGCTGATTCAGAAAATTCAAATACCAATTCTTTGTATACCAGAAAATTAACAAAAACAGAAACGCCTGCATTAAAGCAGGCGTTTTTTATATAAATAGGCTGTATTTAAAACTCGGCATTTTTAGGCGTACGCGGAAAAGCAATAACGTCCCGGATGTTTCCCATACCTGTTACAAACTGAACCATGCGTTCAAAACCTAAACCAAAACCTGCATGAGGCACGGTTCCGTACCTGCGGGTATCTAAATACCACCACAATTCTTCCGACGGCACATGCATTTCGTTCATTCGCTCCACCAGTTTGTCATAACGCTCTTCCCGTTGTGACCCACCTACTATCTCACCAATACCGGGCGCCAATATATCCATTGCGGCAACGGTTTTACCATCATCGTTCTGGCGCATATAGAACGCTTTGATCTCTTTAGGATAATTGGTGACGATTACCGGCTTTTTAAAATGTTTTTCCACCAGGTAACGCTCATGTTCGCTTTGCATATCAATACCCCATTTCACATCATATTGAAATTTTTTCTTTTTGTATGCAGGCGATTGAAGCAAAATGTCAATGGCTTCCGTGTAGGTGATGCGTTCAAATTTATTGTCTGTTACAAACTGGAGCTTTTGGATCAGGTCCAATTCACTTCTTTCCGTTTGTGGTTTTTGTTTTTCCTCATCCAATAAGCGTTGACTTAAAAACTGCAGGTCATCTGCATTCTTCTCCATCACATACCTGATAATATATTGGATGAATTCTTCGGCAAGGTTGGCATTATCTTCCAGGTCGCTAAATGCCATTTCCGGCTCTATCATCCAAAACTCAGCAAGATGCCTTGCAGTATTTGAATTTTCCGCCCGAAAAGTTGGACCAAACGTATAGATATCGCCAAATGCTGTAGCACCCAATTCGCCTTCAAGCTGACCGCTTACTGTAAGATTGGTAGCCTTTCCGAAAAAATCTTCAGAAAAATCTATGCCGCCGTTTTCATTACGTGGGGGATTATCAAATGGCAAGGTAGTTACACGGAACATTTCACCGGCACCTTCCGCATCCGACGCGGTTATAATAGGTGTATGCAAATACAAAAAGCCTTTATCGTTAAAAAACTTATGAACTGCAAATGCCAGCGAGTGGCGGATGCGGAATACAGAACCAAATGTATTGGTGCGAAAACGCAGGTGGGCTATTTCCCTTAAAAATTCAAGGCTGTGTTTTTTAGGTTGAAGCGGATATTTTTCAGCATCACTATCGCCCAATATTTCAACATCTGAAGCCTTTACTTCCAGCTTTTGTCCTTTACCTAATGATTGAATAACCGTGCCGGTAATCTTAAGCGAGGTACTCGTTGTGATGCGTTTTAAAAATTCATCATCATACTTCCCCAACTCCAGCACCACCTGTAAATTATTATTTGTTGATCCATCGTTCAGCGCTACAAATTGATTGTTTCGAAAAGTACGCACCCAGCCCATAACAGTAACCGATTGTTCCTCAGGATGCCAGGTTAAAAGTTCATTGATCTTTGTTCTTTTGTTAAACATAGTTTGACAATTTGTTCTTGACTCGCCAATGTTTATTAGCAAGGGCTGCAAAGATAACCGCTGTTTATTTTCAACAAGCTAAAAGGGTTGGAATGGTATGCCTCCAATAACATAAGATAGTAGACGGAAGAAGTTCTATGAACGGAAAAAATAGAGAAATAAGCTTCGCGGGACGATTAAAACCAACAAAAAGGTTTCTGTTAACAGAGTGCATAAAGAGTAAGAAAATTTTTTGATTTTCTCATTTTCGCCGTATACTTGCAGCGGAAACAGTTGAGAGCTCATTCCTATATTACTCGCAACACTGGTTTTTTTCAAATTCCATTCATAATCAAATCAATTAGAAAACAGACTGGTTTATCCTCATTAGTATCAAAAACTATAGTTTCTTATGTACGATATTTTGCAGTTGAACGACATGCTTGTTCCAGAACTGCTGGACATTGCAGATGACCTAAAAATTGAAAATTCCAAAAAACTTGATAAGCAGGAGCTTATTTATAAAATCTTAGACAAACAGGCAGTTATGAGCAGTCAGCAAAAACCCGGTTCTGATTCAGAAAAACCAAAGCGCAAAAGAATTGTAAAGGCATCCACTGCAAACAGTACAGAAGAGGCTATTGTTGAAGAATCAAATGAGGCTCCGGCCGAAGTTGCTAAGAAAGTGGCTCCCAAAAAAGCAGCTCCAAAGAAGGAAGCACAGAAAAAAACGGTTCGTAAAAAAGGCGATGAGCAGCCAAAGCTTGAGTTGCCAACTGAAGAACCCCCGGCGGCTACCGAAGAACAAGAAGAGGAAACACCCGCTACCCAGGAAAGCGCTCCTGCCGAAGTAAATCCGGAAAAAGCAGCCAGCAACATCATTAACAAGTTTTACCCTCAACGCAGGGAACAGCAGTTCAATATTGAATTTGATGGCATCATCATGGCGGAAGGCGTTCTTGAAATGATGCCTGACGGTTACGGCTTTCTCAGGTCGTCTGATTATAATTATTTGTCATCTCCCGATGATATTTATGTATCTCCTTCACAAATAAAATTATTTGGCTTAAAAACCGGCGATACTGTTTATGGTTCTGTTCGTCCGCCAAAAGAAGGTGAAAAATATTTTGCGTTATTAAAGGTTGAAACTATAAACGGTAAAAGTCCGGAAGAGGTAAGAGACCGTGTTCCATTCGATTACCTTACCCCGCTTTTCCCTTTCGAGAAACTAAACCTTTTCACCAATCCCAATGATTATTCTACCAGGATCATGGACCTGTTTACTCCAATCGGTAAGGGACAGCGTGGATTAATTGTAGCCCAACCAAAAACCGGTAAGACCATGTTACTAAAAGCTGTGGCCAATGCCATAGCCGCCAATCACCCGGAGTGTTATCTTATGGTTGTATTGGTGGACGAAAGACCGGAAGAGGTTACTGATATGGAACGTAGCGTAAAAGCTGAGGTTATTGCATCCACTTTTGATGAGCCTGCTGAAAAACACGTAAAAGTTTCTACAGTTGCATTGCAAAAAGCAAAACGGCTTGTAGAGTGCGGTCACGATGTGGTCATATTATTAGATTCTATTACCCGTCTTGCCCGGGCACATAATACAGTTGCACCAGCCTCCGGTAAAGTGCTTTCCGGTGGTGTGGAAGCTAATGCTATGCAGAAGCCAAAGCAATTTTTTGGTGCCGCCCGTAAAATTGAAAATGGTGGTTCACTAACCATATTGGCTACGGCTCTTATAGACACTGGTTCAAAGATGGATGAGGTGATCTTTGAAGAGTTTAAAGGTACGGGTAACATGGAATTACAACTGGACCGCCGTTTAGCCAACAGGCGTATCTTCCCGGCAATTGACCTGGTGTCGTCATCAACCCGCCGCGATGACTTGTTATTAGAAAGAGATGTTTTACAACGGATGAACCTGCTTCGTGTGTATTTAAATGATATGAATACGGAAGAGGCAATGTCTGAATTGTTGAAACGGATGAGGGGTACAAAAAGCAATGAGGAATTTCTTGCCTCTATGAACGGCTAAGCCAGCTGATCACCTCAGCGGTCTCATTTTTGTAATATGTAAGGCTGAAACAAAAATTTTGAATTATGAAGCAGTTTTTCAGCCTGATTTTAGCCACGTCGCTAGGCTTTGCCGCTTGTAACAGCGATGGCAATGACACTAATGAAACCACCGATTCCACAACTAATGTTACTACTACAACAACATCCAGCAGTGATTATGCAGCTATGGCTGATGAATTTGACAGGAACAGCGAAGCGGGCAAATACATGGATGTAAGAACAGGTAAACCCATTAAAATTTCTGTTGACAGAACTACGGGTAAAAAAATCAATACAGAAACAAATGAACCCGTTACACGCTACATTTTAGTAGATAATACAGATTGGTGGGTTTATGATTGGGAAGGAACTCGTTTAGGTCGTGCAAAGATGGAAGGTGATAAAGTTTTATACGAAGATGAAAATAATGAGTGGGTTGATTATGAAGTAAAATGGAAGAATGATGATGATGAATCCAAGATGAAGACTGATGACATGAAAGTGAAGACAGAAAAAGATGGCGACATGAAGATTAAAACAGATGATAAAAAAATCAAAGTAGAGGATGGTAAGGTGAAAGAAAAGGACAATTAGTCGCATTGTCATATATTTAAAAATGCCTCTCCTCATCGGGAGGCATTTTGTTTTTCAGGAGTACTAAATACTTTTGTTTTGTGCAAGCAAACCGAATACATATCAACGAGTTTTTAAATGGTTCAAAAGATCATCTTTTATTGGATGTTCGTTCCCCGGCTGAATATGCACATGCGCATATGCCGGGTGCAATCAGCCTTCCTTTGTTTTCAGATGAAGAAAGAAAACTTGTAGGTACGGCATATAAACAGGAAAGCCGGGAAAAAGCAATAAAGATTGGGCTGGATTTTTTTGGTCCGAAAATGCGCCGGATTGTGGAAGAGGTGGAAGGTCTTGTTCAACTACAAAAAAACATTTCGACCCAAGATAATCAGGCCCCTCCTGCCCATAGCACTATTTACATTTATTGTTGGCGTGGCGGTATGCGTAGTGGTGCTGTTTCCTGGCTATTGAATTTATACGGGTTTAAGGTTTTCATTTTGGCCGGTGGATATAAAGCATTCAGGCGTTGGTCAATTGACACGCTTAGTTATCCGTTTCCGTTAAAAATTTTGGGTGGCTATACCGGCTCCGGCAAAACCAGGGTTTTACAAGAGCTTAAAAATAAAGGCGAGCGGGTAGTTGACTTGGAAGATCTGGCCATGCATAAAGGCTCGGCTTATGGTAAAATCGGGAAACAACAACCCAGCCAGGAAATGTTTGAAAACCTGTTAGCGTTGGCTTTTGCAGAAAATTATAAACTTCCTAAAGAGGAGCATTTAAAAGCGAATGGCGGTGGTGCTGAAGGTGAAAAATCCATTTGGGTTGAAGATGAAAGTCAGCGCATTGGAACCGTAAATATCCCCGGCAGTGTTTGGAATAATATGCGTAACTCTCCTCTTTATTTTCTTGAAATTCCGTTCGAAGAACGGCTAGGATACCTGGTAGAGGAATATGGATCTACTCCGGTTGAAAGCCTGAAACTAGCCACGGAACGCATTAGTAAAAGATTAGGTGGTTTAGAGACAAAAAATGTTCTTTCTTTTTTGCAAGAGGAAAATTTTAAAGAAGCGTTTCGTATATTACTTCTCTATTATGACAAGCGATATTTAAAGGGACTGCACAATCGAAACGAAGCCTTATCGTTCATACAAAATGTTGAATGCGAAAAGGTGAACCCCTTAAATGCACATTTTTTGTTGAACCAATATCAAACTCTATGAGATCCGTATTTGTTTTCTTATTTATTCTTTCTGCACAATTCATTTCTGCACAAGTAGTAAGCGGTTTATACTCCGGTAAATTATCAAACGACAGCACCAAAAAAGATCAGAGTTACGAGCTGGCACTAAGTGAGTATCGTGGTAAAATAACCGGTTATTCGTATACCACTTTCGTAAGAAATGATTCGCTTTTTTATGGTGTAAAAAGAGTAAAAGGTTATCGTAAAGATGGCAAGCTGGTAATAGAAGATGATAAAATGATTGCCAACAACTTTCCCGAATCCCCGGCAAAAGGCGTTCGTCAAACAAATTATATTCAACTTAATGGCGAGGATACCTTACGATCTGCAAACGGAACATGGGAAACTAATCGTACAAAAATTTATTATGCTATAGGTGGTGGAGTGGCCATGAGATTAGATAATGACAGTTCGCATTCAGCATTGATCAGTCATTTGAAAGAATTGAAAATCATCTCACAACCTGTATATGCTTCCACTTCACAGACAGTAGTTGCCTCTTCAAAATCAAAGTCCGTAAAAGAACCTGTAGAACAAAAGAATAACGAGACCAGCAATAATAATAACGATAAAACCGGACCCGGAGGTGTTCAAAACCGGGAGGTTTTGCAGGAGGTTGCAAGTAACAAAGTCATAAATAATAATCAAAACAGTACGAACAAAAAAGACAAACAGAACAATCAAACCAGACAGGAAGAACAGGCAGTTGCCAACAACAAAAAAACCCAAAACAATCAAAGTACTGATGACAAAAACAATAACCAGGTTGTTCAAAACAGTATAGAAAATACCAACGCAATTGTAACAACTGAACAAACCAAACAAGTACAAAAAACAAGCTCGCCAAAAAACAATGTAAGCCCCAATCTGGGCGAAGTTAACGCTGTCAAATCATTGTCCATTCCATACATAGATCGTAAAAAAAATGAACTAAAAGCATTTGAAGTAACCTCAGATAGCCTGGTTCTTGCTTTTTATGATAATGGTGTCATTGATGGAGATTCTATTTCTGTTTATGTAAATGGCGAAAACATTATTAGCAATAACAAACTGACTGCAACGGCTACTAAAAAAATAATTAAAGTGCCGGATACTGAAACAGTTGAAATTATTTTAGTAGCAGAAAACCTTGGCACTCTTCCTCCTAATACAGGTCTGCTTGTTGTAAAAGATGGCGAACAAACCTACCAGGTTCATTTTAGTGCCGACTTGCAGACTAACGCATCAATCATGTTTAAAAGAAAAAAGCAATAGAACAACTAATGACAGGAGAATTTAAACTCACTCAATATTCAAAGGGAGGAGGATGTGGTTGTAAGATTGCCCCAGCAGTTTTACAACAAATATTAACTACAGAAAATAAAACGTCGTTCAACAATTTATTGGTTGGAAATGAAAGCAGCGATGACGCCGCTGTGTACCAGCTTGATGAAAATAATGCTGTCATTTCAACAACCGATTTTTTTTTACCAATTGTTGATGATGCTTTTGAGTTTGGGCGTATAGCTGCAGCAAACGCTATTAGTGATGTGTATGCAATGGGAGGAACTCCCTTATTATCGATTGCCTTATTGGGATGGCCAACGGAAAAACTCCCTGTTGAACTTGCACAAAAAGTATTGGAAGGAGCGAGGGCAGTTTGTAGAGAAGCAAACATCCCACTGGCAGGCGGACATACCATCGATTCAAACGACCCGATTTTTGGTTTGGCAGTAACCGGGCAGGTTGCCTTATCAAACCTGAAAAAAAACAACACGGCGCAGGAAGGCGATTATATTTTTCTTACCAAGCCGCTGGGTGTTGGCATTTTGGCCACTGCTTTAAAAAGAGGCTTGTTAAATGATGTACATTATAAGACCTTAATTGAGCAACTTTCTACTTTGAATAAGATCGGTGAAAAACTTGGTCACTCAACCCATGTACATGCACTCACCGATGTTACCGGATTCGGACTTATTGGCCATTTAATTGAAATGGCTGACGGCAGCGGACTAAGTGCCGATGTAAATTACTCCTTAATTAAAAAAATTGAAGGGCTTAATGATTACCTGAAACTCCGCACTATTCCAGATGCAACTTTCAGAAACTGGAATAGCTATAGTGCCAAGGTTCACTTTGAAAAAGGGGTAGATGTGATGGAAGCATTCAACCTGTTGCCTGATCCACAGACCAATGGAGGTTTGTTAATAGCTGTTGATGAAAAGGGACTTGATGAGATTATTTCGGTATTGTCAAAAGAAGGATTAACCGAATTTATTCAACCTATTGGGCGATTCATATCAAAAAAAGAGAAAACAATTTATGTGATCAATTAATTGGCGGCAGGAAAATTTCAGCTATCATGCAACGAACACTGCCGCCATTTACTTTTTCAATAACTGAAACATCTATCGGCAACAACTCACCATATTTTTCCAGTTGGTTCAATTTTGATTTTGGAAATGTGTCTACGGCGGTTTTACTGATTGCAATGAATAAATTGCCGTTTTTATTTTTTACCTGCAACAAATTGGCGGCAAAGTTTTTCAATAGGTCTGGTTCTATGTAAATATTTTCATGGCCTGTTGCTTCCAGTAACTGCGTAACGGCAATCCTTTCGGTATAATCCGGAATTACTTTAGGGCAAACAACTGAAAAACCATCTCCAACACTCATCATTACATTGGTATGGTAAATAGGTATGGCCTTTTCATTTTCGGCAGTAAACGCTATTGCACGATAACCATTAGTAGCGGCAAATTTTTCCAGTAACGTGTGGTGCGTTCTTGGTGAAAGGCAGGCATAAATAATTTTATTTTTATGATCCATAACCATGCTGCCCGTGCCTTCAAGGTACATTGCTTCCGCCTCATATTCTGTCCAGTCCTGGAACTTTTCGATCCGAAATTTTTGTTTTAACGCCAACAATATGTCGTCTCTTTTTTCAAACCTCCTGTTCCGGGCAAACATAGGAAAAACAAAAAGTCCGCCATCTGCATTTGTGCTGAACCAGTTGTTTGGGAAAACAGCATCGGGTTTTGTTGGCTCTTTTGTATCATTAACCACAAGCACTTCAACACCTTTGACAATTAGTGTGTTTACCATGCCATCAAACTGTGAAAGTGCTTTTGTCTGCAGATCAGTTTTTAATAATGAAGAACGGTTTTGAAACGAATTGTTAACCGCCGTCTCTTCGTTAAAATCAAATGCCGCAGGGCGAACCATTAAAATTGTGTCTGTGACCTGCATTATACCAATTCATCAATTTTTGCAGCCAGCTTTCTGTCTTTATCAGTAACGATATCACCTGCGTCGTGTGTTGATAACCACATTTCTACGGTATTCCAAACATTGGTCCATTTGGGATGGTGATCCATTTTCTCCGCTATCAAGGCCACACGGGTCATGAAGGCGAATGCCTCATTAAAGTTTTTAAATTCAAACCGGCGGTATAATGACTTATCTTTTTCTGTCCATTTTGTATTCATACCAATTTCTTTAACTTTTAAAAAACAAGGTGTTCTTTATTCTTAATTTTTTCATTCGTCAATTCTATCACCAATTGTACACCGTTAACGGTACGAATAGACTGAACCAGGTTTTGCAATGCTTCGTTTGAAACATGATCATCCTTCAACAACCATAGATAATCCAGATGTTTGAATTCGGGCAAAAGATATTCGCCGTCGTATTGATTGTTGTACAAATAATGTTTCAGGCAGGTAGCGGGCTCGGGATATTCATACACAGCAAAAAAATAATTCCGGTCTTTTTTTTTCAGTTGTATTTCCAATTCGTTATTAATGCGAAAATCAATTCCCAATAATGTATTCAGATGCCAACAGAGCTGGTAATCTTTTACCGGTGCCATTATCCCCAATAGTTTTGTCTCTTCAAAAAAACCATCTGTAAGGTCTTTTGTATCCAGGATCAGTTTCATGTGATATTGATTTTGAACTGACTATAACTATAAAACGTTGCGGTTCGTTTTGGTTTGCCTGTTGCTATAGTTATAGAAGTAAAATACTAAAACTCCACTGTAGTTGAAAATGTCTTTCCTTCTCTTGTATAATCTACACCAGCTTTATCACCTTTTTTATATTTTCCTAAAGCCTGCATATAACTTTCCAGGGACGTTATTTTAAAATCGCCAAGTGCTGTGATCACATCGCCTGTCTTTAAGCCGGCTTTTTGTGCGGGTTTGTTTTCGCTTACGCCATCAACTCTAACACCAGCCCCGCTAAAAGTATAATCAGGCATGATGCCCATTGAAACTGTGAAACGGGAAGAGGTGGTTGTTTGAGCTTCCCTGGTTTTTGTAAACACCAGTTTTTTATTTTGTTTATCGCTAACCTGGAGTAAACTGTAAATATGTTTTATCAGGCGTAACTGGCCATTGTAATTTATTTTATCGGCATCGTCGGTTGATTTATGATAATCCGAATGCAATCCCGTAAAATAAAAAAGCACCGGAATATTTTTGAGGTAGAAAGATGTATGATCACTGGGTCCGGTTCCACTTGAATCATAGCGGAAAGCAAGATTATCGGTAAACAATCTGTTTTTTTTGTCTTTTGAACCAAAAAACAAACCCCAGCCAGGGGAAGTACCATAACCACCAACAGTAACCGTATTTGTTGAATCATTTAACCTCCCAACCATATCCATATTAATCATATAATTAACAGAGCTGAGATCTACTGTTGGGTGTTCAGTAAAATATTTTGAACCATATAAGCCCAATTCTTCACCCGAAAAACCAATGAACAGGTAATTATGGTTTTTTAGTTTTGAAGTCTTTAGCAAGCGGGCCAGTTCAACTAAAGCAGCAATACCACTGGCATTATCATCGGCACCATTATGCACCGATGTTTTGTGATCGGTTTCTCTTGAGTTTCCGTCTTCTCCCAGTCCCAAATGATCAAAGTGAGCACCTAATATGATGGTGGCGGGTGCGCCATTATCTATATAACCAACAACATTTGTTCCGTTTCGCTTTTTTTCTGATATGCTTGTTTTTAGTTTTATATCTAATGTTGCGGATGGGTCATGGATATATTTTTTTGATGCTTCTCCGGTAAGGTAAACTACGGGAATTCCTGCTGCTGCTGACCTATCCTTGCCATTAAACCTTAAACCATCTTTCTCACCGGTGGAATTATAAAGCAATAAGGCCGTTGCACCCTTCTGCTCCAACTCTTTTACTTTTTTATACAAGGCATCATTCAGGTCATAGTGTGGATTTAATGCACCTGCTTCAATCAACTCTTTAATATCATAAAACCATGGCATGTTTGGTTCCTGCAAAGCAAGTGAAGGCATAGCTTCTACAGATCCACTGCCACTAAAGCCAAGTGGATAATAGTCTTTATTTATTGCAAGTTCATTGTCATCTATTTTTAAAAATGTTGACGCATCAACTTGTTTTCCTTCGTTAACTTCAAAAGGCTGGTAAAAATCATTTGAACCCTTTGGCAGGAGATCTATTTTTTTAAACTCATTACTTATATATTCAGCCGCCAGTTTTTCTCCCCGGGTACCTGTTCGACGACCTTCCAGTTTGTCATCAGCAAGATAATGAACATGCTGCTGCAGGTTGGCCATTAGCTGTTTATCTTCTTTTTTTAATTTTTGAGCCTGGGCCATTCCGCCCGCAAATACGAAAAGAAGAACTGCATAGTTTTTTATCACGTTGATAGTTTTTCAGATGATGAGAGAACAAAATTATTCAATGCGTTACTTGATAAGACGGTAAAACTATTTTTTTCATTGGTTTATTTTCCTTAAGCTTTTTCTAAAACTTCCAATATCGTAAACCTTTGCCGATGAGGCAGGCTACCTTTGCGCGGCGATAAAGTGGCAAAAAAAACGATCCATATAGCTTTAGTTGGTAATCCTAATAGCGGGAAAACCTCACTATTTAATTCTCTTACGGGCTTAAATCAACGGGTTGGCAATTTCCCTGGTGTAACGGTTGATAAAAAAACCGGCAATACTTCCATTTCCGATGCTTTAACCGGTAATATTATTGATCTGCCTGGCACATACAGCCTTTATCCAAAGAGGTTAGATGAATGGGTAAGCTACCGGGTTTTATTAAACCAGGATAAAGATATCAGGGCCGACATTTTTGTAGTGGTAGTAGATGCCTCTAATTTAAAGCGCAACCTTTTATTCTGTTCACAAATCCTTGATTTGAAAATGCCGGTTGTTGTTGCTTTGACCATGCTGGACCTGGCCAACAAAAAAGGTATTGAAATTAATGTCCCTGAATTGGAAAGAGAGCTGGGAGTACCGGTGGTGGTTGTTAATCCACGTAAACAAAAAGGTGTTACACAATTAAAAAAGGCCATAGACTTAACAGCATCACATTTATATAAAATACCGGTCAGAGATTTTATCGATAACAAATCACTGGCTGCAGCACCTATTGAAGATCTTCAAAAAGTGGTTCCATCTGTTTCTGACTATTCAGCTATTCACTATCTAATCAACCACGAGGAATTTGACTTTAATAATGGCTTGCAGGAATCGATAGAAAATATTGAAAAAAAACATGCGTTCAATCCAACAAAAACGCAGGCAACAGAAATTCTGCAACGTTACAGTCGCATAAAACATATTATGCAGGTAGCCGTTTCGGAACCTGACCCATTGCAACAAACTATCCTTACCGATAAGCTGGATAATGTTTTATTAGACAGGAAGTGGGGTTATCTTATTTTGTTGGCAGTGCTGTTCCTGTTATTTCAAAGTGTATTTTACCTGGCGCAGTATCCAATGACCTGGATTGAAATGTTTTTTTCTTCCCTCAGCAGTACGCTTTCTCATTCATTACCGGATAGCTGGTGGAGTGATCTGATTATAAATGGTATTGTGGCCGGCCTAAGTGGTATATTGATTTTTGTACCGCAGATCATGATCTTATTTGGATTGATCACGTTATTGGAAGATACGGGCTACATGGCAAGAATCAGTTTTTTAACGGACAGGCTTATGCGAACTGTTGGCCTGAATGGGAAAAGTGTTATGCCGCTTATTAGTGGGTTTGCCTGCGCTGTGCCCGCCATTATGAGTGCACGGAACATTGAAAATCGGAAGGAACGGTTGTTAACCATACTGATCACCCCATTAATGAGCTGCTCCGCCAGGCTTCCGGTGTATACCATATTAATCGGCCTTGTGATACCCAACACTTATTTATTGGGATTTTTTAGTGTGCAGGCATTAGTAATGATGGGCCTTTACGTTCTGGGCCTTGTTGTAGCCTTACTGGTTTCTTTTATTGCCAAGTGGTTCATTAACATAAATGAACGAAGCTTTTTTATTTTGGAGTTGCCAACCTACAGGTCTCCCCGTTTAAAAAACATTGGCCAGACCATGGTAAATAAAGCCAAGATTTTTGTGACCGATGCCGGAAAGATTATTATGGTGATTAGTTTGATTTTGTGGGCTCTTAGTTCTTTTGGTCCTTCTGATACCAGTAGAATTGAAGCAAAGTTTAAAACCGAAATGATTAAACGGCCTTCAGAAACAGATTCATTACAAGTTGCACTGAGCTCTGCAAAACTTGAAAATTCTTATGCTGGTATTTTGGGAAAACTTATTGAACCCGCCATTCGGCCACTGGGTTATGATTGGAGGATTGGTATTGCATTGATTACATCTTTTGCAGCCCGGGAGGTTTTTGTTGGAACGATGGCCACTCTTTATAGTGTTGGCGAAGATGATGAAGGATTATTGTTACGGGATAAATTAAGATCAGCCAAAAAAGAAGATGGAAGTACATTATTTACACTGGCAACGGGAATTTCGTTAATGATCTTTTACCTGTTTGCCATGCAGTGTATGAGTACGTTAGCTATTACACGCCGTGAAACAAAAAGCTGGAAGTGGCCGGTTATCCAGTTTGTGTATATGACCGGTATTGCCTACATCATGAGCTTTATTGCATATCAGTTATTGAAATGATCCCACAAAAGCTTAGAGATTTTTCTCATTAAAACCCAGGCTTCATTCGTTGAATTCCACGATTGATCTTTATTATTTTTTGTACAAATACAAAACAAATACCTTGCTTTTTTACCATTCACAAACAAAACTTCGCTTCGGCTTTGGTCCACGGCCCCATTTTTACTGGCTATAAAAACATCAGGTGGAATTTGTGAGATTGAAACCTGATCCCAATAATTCCTGCTGAGGAATCGAAGCATTTGAGCACTTCTTTCTGCATTAATTATTTTACCATTTACAATCATTTCCATAAGCGTAGCCATTTCTTTTGGTGTAGTCTGTCCCCATCCGAATTGGCTCCTGTTTACTTCCCTTCCCGGAGTTCTTGAATTAACTCTTGTATCAACAAATGCAAGGCTATCCATTATATAATTGATCCTGCTTCCTGTACCGGCAAGGCTTTGCAACCATAAACTTGCAGTATTGTCACTCATAGTGAGCATAAGCATAATCACTTTGCCCAATTCAATTTGTTCTGTGTCTTTAAATGAACCAAGAATATCCTCACCAGCATACAACAACGAATCGCGGTATTTTAATTGCTGGTTGATTTTCAATTCGCCTTTCTCGATCTTATCCATCGTTCCAACCAGTATAGGTACTTTAACCATACTTGCTGTTGGGAAAACCGTATCCGCGTTAATTGAAACGATCTTATTGTTCTTTAAATTTTTTACATACACACCAATATTGCCATTAAATCCACTTATCAATTGCTCAATTTCTTTCTCTAGTTTTTTGTCTGTTTTTTGAGCAAACAACAAAGGGGGAAAAAGAAATGAAAAAAAGAATACAGCAAGTGTTTTCATAATCATTAAAAAGCCTTGGTCTTAGGGTTTGTTTTAGAAGAATCAACATTAGAAATATAGTCGGTCACCAGGTAACAGAAGGCTTTAATGCCCGTAGCCATGCCCTCTTCATCAATATAAAAGTCAGGAGTGTGGTGTGCTGCCACCTTTTTTACATCTTTATCTTTTGATGTGCCTCCCACAAAAAAATACAATGAAGGCACTTTTTCAGCAAAGAATGAAAAATCTTCTGCACCAGTTTGTGCATCTATAATATATGCCTGGTTGTTGGTTGCCTTCATAAGGGAAGGAACCATCTTTTTTGTTAACCCGGGGTCGTTGAAAGTTACTCCTGTCTTGGCATCAAAAGTCACTTCTGCACTGGCGCCTGATGCTTCTGCAATATTTTTTGCAGTTCTTTCCATTCTGGCCCAAACATCATCACGCATACTTTTATCTAAGGTGCGGATGGTTCCAGATAAAACCACTTCTTCGGGAATAATATTTTCTCTTACTCCAGCCTGGAACATGGTGGTGGAAATGACAACTGCATTTTTTGTCAACTCCATTTGCCTGCTTACAATGGTTTGCAATCCATTAATTATTTGTGCACCAATAACTACAGGATCAACGCCAAGCCATGGTTCTGCGCCATGTGTCTGTTTGCCTTTTATCTTGATTGTAAACCAATCAGATTCTGCCATTATTCCTCCTTCACGATAACCGATCTGCCCAACATGCGTTTGAGCATCAATGTGAAGTCCGAACATCACATCAATTTTAGGATTATCCAAAACACCTTCCTTTACCATTAAAGCAGCCCCGCCTTCTTCACCAGCGGGAGGGCCTTCTTCTGAAGGTTGAAATACAAATACAATTGTTCCGCTTAACTGGTTTTTCATACCGGTAAGTATTTCTGCGGCGCTCATAAGCATGGCCACATGCGTATCATGACCGCAGGCATGCATAACACCAACTTCCTTACCATTATAAATAGCCTTTGCATTTGATTTGAATGGTAAAGAATTTCGTTCTGTCACCGGAAGCGCATCTATATCGGCCCGAAGGGCAATTACAGGTCCGGGTTTGCCGGTTTTTAAAATACCCATAACACCTGTTTTGGCAACACCTTCTCTTACTTCTATTTTTAAACGACGTAAATGTTCTGCAATGATCTTTGCTGTACGAAACTCTCTGTTTCCCAATTCAGGATGTTGATGTATGTCGCGTCTCCACTCAATACATTTCGGTTCTATCTTTTTAACAGCGGTTTCAATTGCTTCATTTTTTTGTTGTGCCTGTGCTGAAATACAAATTAATATAGGCAATGACTTTAAAAAAATATATTTCACAATAAAGTTTTAAGGTATCAATAAATTTAACCCTGAATTTTAATACAGCAATAATTTATATGAATGATTAGGTTTCAATGCCTGATGTATGTTTTACATCTGCATAGCATACATTAGTTATTTAAATGCATATATGGCTTAGAATTTTGAATTCTATAAATTTATCCCGCTTATGATGCTTCGCCATGTGCCTTTTTTAAAAAATGTTTTGTTGTATAGTGTCACCGCATTTGGTGGTCCGCAGGCACATGTGGCAATGATGATGAAAATATTTGTTGACAAAACACCGTACATAACAAAAGAAGAATTATTAGAGTACAACGCTTTTTGTAATCTGTTGCCGGGTGCCTCTTCAACCCAAACCGTAACACTGATTGGTTATAAGAGAGGGGGCGTGTCTTTAGCCATATTGACCCTACTTATATGGATTGCCCCAGCTTGTATTTTAATGGGGGCTTTTTCATTTTTATTACATTATGTTGATCAGTCAACACTTCACACGAACATCTTTAAATACATCCCGTCACTTGCAGTAGGCTTTTTGATCTACGCATCGGTAATGGCATTTTCTGTTTCTATACGCAATACCATTACCTGGATCATCATGCTGCTTTGCATTGTAGCTACTTACCTTTTGTTTAAATCGCCATGGATCTTCCCTGCGTTGATTGTTGTGGGTGGGTTTGTTACAAACCTTAGTCATAAACGTATACCACAGGTTGCTGTTTCCAGAAAAAAGATTAAATGGTGGAACATTTGGCTGTTCGCCATTATTTTTTTGATTGCTGGAGTTTTGAGTGAACTGGCAAGAACAAATGACTGGCCTAACCGAAAACCTGCGAACCTATTTGAAAACACTTACAGGATGGGAAGCCTTGTGTTTGGAGGAGGGCAGGTGTTAATGCCAATGATGTATGAACAATATTCTGTACGACCCCTGATCGTAAAACAAAAAAGACCAGAATCATCACAGAATATTATCCAGATAGACAAAGATGATATGATCACCGGGATGGGTATTGTGCGGGCAATGCCGGGACCCGTTTTTTCAATTGCCTCTTTCACTGGCGGAATGGCCCTCAAAAATGAAGGAAAAGAAATGCAGGTCATTGGTTGCCTGATTGGTTCCGTTGCTATCTTTTTACCCAGCGCTTTACTTGTACTATTCTTTTTCCCAATCTGGAACAACCTGAAAAAGTATGCAGTAGTCTATAGATCACTTGAGGGCATCAATGCTGCTGTTGTTGGAATTATGATTGCCTCTACCTTATTTATCATGAAAGATATTTCACTTGTAGGAGCAAACATGAACAGCTTAATGAACATAGGGGTTATTCTTCTCACCTTTTTGCTGCTACAGTTTACAAAAATTGCTCCACCGATATTGGTTGCGGCTTGCCTTTTATTGGGTTATTTATTCTGAGTTTTTCTATAAAAACCATACGACGATATTTCTTGCTCTACAGCGGCCGGTACTAAATAGCGAATTGATTTACCTTTAGATGCCAACTCACGTATATGTGTAGCCGAAATTTCTAAAAGCGGCGCTTTCATCACTTTTATATTGGCGCCAAGGTGATTATTGATTCGAAAACCCGGCCGTTCATAAATAAGCAACCCGTAATTTTTAATGATGGCTTCCGGATTTTTCCATTTTTCCAGGTTTTGAAAACTATCACTACCCATTATAATGGAAAAGGTATTGCCAGGATATCTTTCTTGCAGGTAAGCCAGGGTATGAACCGTATACGATGGTTTAGGTAAGGCAAACTCTATGTCCATTGCCCGCAGCCGATCATCTCCCTCAATTGCTTTTTGAACAAGATGAAATCGGTCATATTCATTCAAAAGGCTTTCTGACTTTTTGAAAGGATTCTGGGGTGAAACAATAAACCAAATCTTATCCAGGTTTGTTTCATTAAGAATATGATTGGCAATGATCAGGTGTCCAATGTGGATGGGATTAAATGAGCCAAAGTAGAGTCCAATTTTCATTAACTAACTGACTTTCAACATGTTATTTTTCTACAATAATTTGGTTAGCCTCATTGATTCTGAGACTTAATGAATACCCGGCTATGCGTATAGATATGGGATCA
Source organism: Flavisolibacter sp. (assembly GCA_035714205.1). Classification (GTDB taxonomy): domain Bacteria; phylum Bacteroidota; class Bacteroidia; order Chitinophagales; family Chitinophagaceae; genus Flavisolibacter. Next base: position 30,524 of record DASTMJ010000181.1, read on the forward strand.
CCTAACGGAGCTTTTTGTTCTACCACCACTTCTTCTCCTGGCAGACATCCCATTTCCATGAGCTTTAGTTCCAGCTCCGAGCTTTCAAACGCCATGATTCTCCCGCGTTCACCAGATTTTAATTCAGATAATCTCATAGAGCTTCAAAGCTAATTCCAATCAATAACAATGGTTTACGAATTTTTAAATATGGCAAAAGCAAACGGTGGCGATATCTATTTCCATTTTTTAACCCGACCATTCTTTTTCCCAAAAAGGAACGACCTGAAATATTACGTAAAACTGATCCTTAGAGATTCAGGGAAAAGTCTAGATACCATTAACTATATCTTTTGTTCCGACGACTATTTGCTGAAGCTGAACAAAACTCATCTTAAGCACAACACATTGACTGATATTATAACTTTCGAGCTTTCGCCAAAAAACGCACCCCTGATCGCCGATATATTTATAAGCGTGGAAAGAGTAAAATATAACGCCACGTCATTTGGAATACCCTTCACCGAAGAACTTAGGAGAGTAATTTTCCATGGGGCATTACACCTCTGCGGTTTTAAAGACAAAAAGCCGGCTGACATAATAAAGATGAGGCGAGCTGAAGAATACCACCTGAAGCGATTCATGTTCCACGTGAAACAAACGGGTTAAACTTTAACACAGTTCCACGTGAAACAGTGTTTTACCTTTGCAAGCTTATGTTTCAGGAGTACGATGTTATTGTTGTTGGGGCTGGTCACGCAGGCTGTGAAGCTGCTGCAGCGGCCGCCAATATGGGTTCAAATGTGTTGTTAGTGACCATGAATATGCAAACAATAGCCCAGATGAGCTGCAATCCGGCTATGGGTGGTATCGCTAAAGGGCAAATTGTCCGCGAAATTGATGCTCTTGGTGGTTACTCCGGAATTGTTTCAGATGCATCCATGATCCAGTTCAGAATGCTGAACCGTTCTAAGGGCCCTGCTATGTGGAGCCCGAGAACGCAGAACGACAGGATGTTGTTTAGTCAGAAATGGAGAGAAATGCTGGAACAAACTGAAAGATTATCCTTCTACCAGGACATGGTACGCCAGGTAATTGTAGAAAAAGGGATCGTTAAAGGAGTAATTACTGGCCTGGGGCATGAAATTCGAGCGAAATCTGTCGTTTTAACCAATGGCACGTTTTTAAACGGTGTGATCCATATTGGAGAAAAAAGGTTCGGGGGCGGAAGGGTATCAGAGAAAGCAGCAGAAGGACTTACAGAACAGTTAGTTAGCCTTGGTTTTGAGAGCGATCGTCTAAAAACAGGCACCCCGCCCAGGATAGATGGCCGCACACTGGATTACTCCAAAATGGAAGAACAAAAAGGAGATGAGGAAATTGGCGGGTTTTCTTACCTGGACACTTATAAACCCACAGAACAAAGAAGTTGCTGGATTACCTATACAAGTCCAGAAGTTCATGATATCCTTAAAACAGGGTTTGACAGAAGCCCCATGTATGCAGGCCGCATTGAAGGCACCGGCCCCCGGTATTGTCCAAGTATTGAAGATAAAATCAACCGATTTGCAGAAAGGGAAAGACACCAGCTTTTTGTAGAACCAGAAGGGTGGAATACGGTGGAGATTTATGTAAATGGCTTTTCAACGTCGCTTCCTGAAGAGGTTCAGTTTGAAGCACTTAAAAAAGTACCCGGATTTGAGACTGTAAAATTTTTTAGACCGGGTTACGCTATAGAATACGATTTCTTTCCGCCAACACAATTAGATTATTCTCTTGAAACAAAACATATCCAAAACTTATTCTTCGCCGGCCAGATAAACGGCACAACGGGTTATGAAGAGGCGGCCTGCCAAGGGCTGATGGCAGGTATAAATGCACATTTGAAAATCAGCAACCAACCGCCTTTTATATTAAAAAGGAGTGAGGCTTACATTGGCGTTCTGATTGATGACCTTATTAGCAAAGGAACACAGGAGCCCTACCGCATGTTTACGTCAAGAGCTGAATTCAGAACATTGTTACGGCAGGATAATGCAGACCTCAGATTGACCGAACTCAGTTATAAAATGGGGCTGGCCTCGCCGATAAGAATGGAACAGGTCAATAAGAAGAAATCTGAAATTGAAGACATCAAAGCGTTATTGAACTCAACAGCCTTGGAACCGGCTGAAGTGAATCCATTCTTTGATTTTATAAATAGCGCAACCATCACAGAAAAACAAAAGGTAGAAAAAATAGTTTTACGTCCTAATGTAGGGTTATCCAGCATGCGTAATTATGTTCCTAAACTCGACCAGCAATTGAAAATCTTCTCGGACCAGGCTATTGAGCAGGCCGAAATACAAGTTAAATACCAGGTCTATATTGATAAAGAAAAAGACCTGGTTGACAGGATGCGCCAGCTGGAAGACTTAGAAATACCAGAAAACTTTGATTATCAACGTATTATATCTTTGGGTGCAGAAGCAAAAGAAAAACTAAACAGGGTAAAGCCTAAAACATTAGGTCAGGCGAGCAGAATTTCAGGTATCAATCCGAGCGATGTTCAAATATTAATGGTCTATATGGGCAGATAACATTGTATTATTTTTTATGGCCATGTGTTGTGCGGGTCGGTTACCGGGCTCTTCTGTTCCTGAACCCTTTTATAATAATTTACAACAGAATGAATGTGACCAAAACCGGTATTATCAGCTAATTTTTGTTTAATGGCTGCTGCCGTCGTATCAACATTTTCAATAACTTCTAATATTCTGTTCTTAATTTCCGGCGGAACAATTTCATCAACGTGAATCTCACCGGTATATACAAACTTGCTTAAATGAGATTCAATTGTACCAGGAGCAAGATTCCTGATTTTCGCAATTTCTCCAATACTTTTTCCTTGTCTGAATAAAAACAAACTGTCGCGAAAAGTCTGTCCTTTTCCCGGCTTTTCTTTTTTAGAGTACTGAACGTTTTCCGGCAAATTTGCTAAAACGTAAGTCGAAAAGCTCAATCCTTTAAACTTCAATCCATTTAGTTTATTAATCTGCGTCTCTATAATTGGAATTAAGGTTTGTATTGAAGACACATACTTTTTTACCTTGCTCGAATACTGCAATTCCAATACATGCTGCTGAATGGGTAACAGTATCTGTTTCTCCAGGAAACCCCCAAAATATTGTATCGCTTTATTTACACGTTCCTCTAGCATTTCATCATTTCCGGAAGAAACAAGACTTATTAATTGATCCCTGAATTTACCAATCACAACTGTTTGCTTTGTACAGCTTACAATCAATTCCTTGTTTAACTCAATTGCCGTTTCAATGAATTGTAATTTTTTACCGGGAATGAGTTCTTTCCATTCTTGTAATGCTGAAAGTATTTTATCGAGATTAAAAGATTTTAGAAGTACTTCCGCCTGGAATTTTTCCTTTTCTTTTTGTAATAGCTGGTCCAGGTAATCATCCTTAGCTTCCAGTTGTGCAAATTCAATGATTCTTTTATCCGTTGAAATTGCATGCCTTGATATTTGAGACTGAAGCACAACTCCATCTAATGACGTACATCTGCTTAAGGCTACATAAACCTGTCCGGCGGCAAAAGAAGAACCTGCATCAATAACCACATTATCAAAGGTTAAGCCCTGGCTTTTATGAATGGTTATAGCCCACGCCAGCCGGATAGGAAATTGCTTAAAATTCCCTAACTCTTCCTCTTCAATATTATCTTTCTCTTTATCATAATTGTATCGGATATTCTTCCAGGTTTCTTTTTCAAGTTTCAGATCATCCTCACCATCATGAAATGCAACAACAATCTCACCGTTCACTATACTTTTTACAATTGCCAGTTTACCATTGTAATATTTTCTTTCGTTGCCGGAATCGTTTTTAATGAACATTACCTGGGCACCTGTTTTGAGTTTAAGATTAGATTCTGTTGGAAATGATTTATCAGCAAACTCCCCGCTTATTTCTGCAGTGAAATTGTAAAGTTTGCCGGGCAATTTCTTTAACCCTTCTTCATTAATAATATCGGCCTTACTATTGTGTGTAGTTAATGTTACATACTTTTCAAAAGCAAAATTTTTGAAATCAGGATTAAATCTTTTATTCAATTCATCAAGGTCTGTCGGTAGGGGCTGATTATTACGAATCCGGTTCAAGATGTCTATAAAATGTTGTTCGTTTTGTCGATATATCTTTTTTAGTTCAACATATAATGGTGGTGCGTCTTTTAGCACCCTGGCACCAAAGAAAAAGGGGCTTTCATAGTACTGCTTTAGAATAGACCATTCTTCTCTGCCCACTACAGGAGGAAGCTGAAACATATCGCCTATGTAAATAACCTGGACTCCACCAAATGGAAGATGAGGTTGTCTGCGAAAGTGCCGCAGTACTGTGTCAACTGCATCCAGCATATCACACCGAACCATACTTACTTCATCTATGATCAGCAATTCCAGCTCCTGGTAAATTTCACGACGGCTGGCAGCAAATCGTATGTTTTTAAATAAACTATGCTTATCCGTTGCTTGAGATGTTTCCGAAAACTGGTTGGTAGAAACGGGTATAAAAGGTCCGAAAGGAAGTTGAAAAAAAGAATGCATGGTAACACCACCCGCATTAATAGCCGCAACACCTGTTGGAGCCACAACAACAGTGTTTTTTTGTGTGTGCTGTTTTATATGTTTGAGAAAAGTTGTTTTACCCGTACCTGCTTTACCCGTTATAAATACGTGTCTTGATGTGTGATTTACAAGATCCGCGGCAAGGTTAAAAACAGTGTTTGAAGTGTCGGTCATGTGCATAGGGGAAGCCTATAAATATAAAGGAAGTAACAGAAATCTTTCTTTATGCTGTTTGAAAAAGCATACAATATATCATTAAAAAGCTGGTGACAACCAAGAGGTGATCACCAGCCGAAAAAACAAACAGGCCTATTTAGCTGCTTTATCAAGCATCAATACTTCATTTACCTGCACCTCTGTTACATACTTCTTGTTGCCTTGTTTGTCGTTATAAGAACGATTGACCAGTTTCCCTTCAATTGCTACCTCGGAACCTTTGCTAAGATATTTTTCAGCAATGTCTGCAACCTTTCCCCAGGCAATAACTGTGTGCCATTGTGTTTCAGTAACTTTTTCGCCTTTTGTGTTGCGGTAACTTTCATTGGTGGCAATATTAAAACGTGCCAGTTTCTTTCCTCCTTCGGTTGTTTTGATTTCAGGATTTTGACCCAGGTTACCAATCAGCTGAACTTTGTTTCTAAGTGCGTACATAACTTTAATTTTTTGATTTGATAATTTTTATTTCAACCAACCGTGGCGCCGTTCCGGTTGACAACACAAAAATGAGAATTGAAAAAAGCGGTAGTCGGTTTTTATTCGTTTGTTTTCGTCTATAACCGTTTATAAGCGTTTGTACACGGATAAAGAATTGATTATCTTACAAAAAACATTTTTATGATTCCGGCAGCCATTACCAAAAAATGTTTGGCCTGCGACAAAACCTTACAAGGGCGAGCTGATAAAAAGTTTTGTAATGACTATTGCCGCAATGCTTACAACAACCAATTAAAATCTGCCAATACCAACGTAGTTCGAACAATAAATAACGCATTGCTTAAAAACCGGAAGCTGTTGGAAAATTTGCTAGGTACTGAAGAGATGACAAAGGCTACCAAAGAAAAACTGCTCAGGTTGGGGTTCCAGTTTAAATATCTGACCCATACTTATGCTAACAAGAAGGGGAATGTATATTTCTTCTGCTATGAATATGGTTACCTGCCTTTAGAAAATGACTGGTATTTGCTTGTAAAAAGAAAAGAAGAATAGGCGCATCTGCTTAAATATGAAAAACTTAGTATCTTAGTAAACCGCTGATAGATTATCATTTTGAAAAGCCCATAGATCCATTCCTTGAAAAAGCGCTATAAACGCTAAATCAGGAAGTATGAAATGGCCTGGCTTATTTCTTTTAAGTTTTGCTACTCTCCAATTTTGTCATGCACAGAATATTGGGCTTGATGACATATCAGGACTATTGGAACTTCCTGCAAATAAATTAGAAAAACAATTACACAAAAGAGGTTTTAAGAGAGAAGCGTTTTTTGATGGCCACGAATCCCCCTTTATCAAAACAAAAAGGGATAAAGAAAAAGTTTCAACATTTCGTTTTAAAACTTTTTATACAGAAGACGGTGTTGAACTGGTTTACCAGACAACCCTGGACAAAGAATTTCAATCACTGGTCAATCAATTACGCTTAGGTGGTTTTCGATATCCGGAAAAGATTGGTTCTATCGGTACAGTGTACCAGAAACAAAACCTGGTTGTAACCACTACAACAGAAACAGAGGATACCACGGTTTTTTATACAATCAAAGCTGGCAAAAAAACAATCCCTCTTTTAAAAGAACTTCAATTTGCAGAAGATCTGTTACAGCTTGATTCGCATGAATTTCTTTCAGAGGCTTTTGGAAAACAAAATGTAAAGTCCGATGAGTTTTATTTTTCAGCAACCATAAAAAAGAAATGCAGTATTATTTTCCCAAATAGCAGCAGGCAAGCCATTTTTCTTTGGAACGATGAAGAGAATTTGAGAGAGATTTCTTACATAATTATTGGTGAGCAGGTAAGCAATGATGCGGCAGTAGACGCAGTTCGACTTTCAGACTGGAGATCAAAACAGGGAATATATTGTGGCATGAGCCTGGCAGAAGTTCAGGCAATAAATCAAAACCCGATTAGCTTTTATAATTGGAAAACAGAATCAGCTGGTTTTCTTGCGCCGCAGAGTGAAGGCATTCTTGATTTTGATAAAATAATCCCAGTTTTCAATTGCATGAACTGCAGTTTTCTTTATATCAATAATGATGTTGAGATTATAGAGTCGAATTACGCGATGCAGCAAAACCAGAAAGTTTATATAGGAAGTTTTGTTGTGGTGCCCGGGAAAAAACCGGAATACTCCAGAAGCATTGTGCGATATAAATAAAAAACCCCGGCAAAAACCGGGGTTTGTGGTGTGGGGCGGGATCGAACCGCCGACACAAGGATTTTCAGTCCTTTGCTCTACCGACTGAGCTACCGCACCTCCTTGAATAATCTAATATTATTCGGGGGAGCAAAAATAAGGGTTTCAATCAATTATTGTTGATAACCTGTGAACTTTTTTCTTAGTTACCATAAACGCTCAAAAATTTAATACGCATGATCTTTAATTGCTCCCAATTATAGTTTCCCTCGGACAGTTCCTCTTGTGCAACCTGCAAGGATGATGTTTCACAACCTTTAAAATACTCCATGATCTCTTCCTGTTCATATTCATCCAGCATCTGGTCAATGGCATAATCTAAATTCAGCTTGGTACCACTGGCTGCAATAGTCTCCATCTCTTCCAGTAACGTATCCAAACGCAAATCCTTATTTTTTGCGATCATTTCCAGAGGAATCTTTTTATCAACCTGTTGAATAATGTGAACTTTATTACCGCTCTTGTTCACAACGCTTTTCATAACAAAATCATCGGGCTTCTCAATATTATTTTCCTCCACATAAGTTGCAATCATGTCAATAAAAGGCTTGCCGTATTTTAAGGCCTTGCCCTTGCTTACGCCCTGGCATTTAGACAACTCATCGGTTGTGGTAGGATACATGGTTGCCATATCCTGGAGCGAATTTTCGAGGAAAATAACAAAAGGCGGTAAATTTTTTCTTTTTGCTTCTTTCTGACGAAGCTCTTTCAGCATCTCGAAAAGCTTTTCATCTGCAGCCGAGCCGCCAGATGCATCGGCTCCATCTTCATCATCTTCGTTGGCTTCAGTATACAAATTATTGAGTACAATGGGGAAGGTCCTAGGTTTCTTAAGAAAATCCTGTCCTTTTTTAGTGATCTTTAAAACACCATACTCCTCAATATCTTTTTGAAGAAGCCCTTCCAATAACATTTGACGCACTAATGAATTCCAGAAATGGTCTGGTTGCGCTTTCCCAATTCCAAATTCTCCCAGGCCTTCGTGGCGGAACATCTTTATTTGCGGAGTCAAATGCCCGGTAATAATCTTCACAACATAGTCCGTAGCAAAACGTTCATCCAGCGCTTTGATGGCTTGTAATGCCTGTACAACATTTTGTTTGGCTTCTATCTTTTCTTTTGGATGTTTACAATTATCGCAGTTACCACAATTTTCATTTCCATATTCTTCACCAAAATAACTAAGCAGAACTTTTCTCCTGCAAACACCACTTTCTGCGTAAGCCACTGATTCGTTAATGAGCTGTGCGCCAACTTCCCTTTCGCTTAGAGGCTTATCACGCATTAAATGCTCCAGTTTGGAAACATCTTTGTGAGAATAATAAAGAATACATTTCCCTTCCATTCCATCACGGCCGGCACGGCCTGTTTCCTGGTAATAATTTTCTATTGATTTTGGAATATTAAAGTGAATTACAAAGCGGATATCGGGTTTATCAATACCCATCCCAAAAGCAATGGTGGCAACAATTACCTGTACGTCTTCATTCAAAAACTGGTCCTGCCTGTCTGCCCGAACTTTTGAATCCAGTCCCGCATGATATGCCACGGCCTTAATGCCGTTGGCCATCAACATATCGGCCAGTTCTTCAGTTGTTTTTCTGTTAAGCGTATAAATGATACCACTCTTGCCCTTGCTTTGTACAATAAATTTGGCAATGCTTTTAAGTGTTTCATCTTTTTTAATCTTGGGTTGAATCTCGTAATAAAGATTATCCCGGTTGAAAGAGGATATGAAAATATTGGGTTCACGCAGTCCAAGATTTTTCACAATATCACTCTGCACTTTTGGGGTGGCTGTGGCGGTTAATGCAATTACAGGAATGTTTGGGTTTATAATGTCCATCATATCACGCAACCTGCGGTATTCTGGTCTGAAATCATGTCCCCATTCAGAAATACAGTGAGCCTCATCCACGGCAAAAAATGAAATTTCCAGGTCGCTGAAAAAATCAAGATTGTCCTGCTTGGTTAATGTTTCCGGAGCCACGTATAACATTTTTGTTCTTCCGGACTTCAGGTCATCATGTACTTCGCGAATTTCTTTTTTAGTTAACGTTGAATTTAAAAAATGGGCTACGTCATCATTGCTGCTATAACCACGCACCAGGTCAACCTGGTTTTTCATCAGGGCAATTAATGGGCTTACGATAATGGCAACACCGGAACTCACCATTGCCGGCAACTGGTAACATAAACTTTTGCCCCCACCAGTTGGCATAATCACAAATGTGTCTTTGCCAGAAAGCAAAGAGTCAATAATTTCTTTTTGTTGGCCTTTAAAATCTTTGAAACCAAAATGCTCATTCAGAGCAGCATTAAAATCAATTCCATGGGAAGTGCTGGCTTTGGCTTTCCTGCCAGGGTTTTTCTTAACGGTAGGCATTTGCAAAATTTTTCGCTTTCAATAAAGCTTTATTATAAATTTTTGCCTTTGTGAAACAGCTTTTAACGGGAGCGGTGCTTTTGACGCTTTTGATAGATTGACTACTAAACGTGGTGGAGGCGCAGCCCTGCGGGCCGTTGGTCAAAAAGGCAAGCGAATTTAACATCATCGGCCGGCATTTGAAAGATTAAATAGTTAAAATGACAACTATTTTCAATAAAGATGATTGAAGGCAAATCAGCTAATTTTGAGCCCTTGGAAAAAATGAACACTATAAAAAAAGCAGCTATACGAACCATTGAAATGGAGGCTTCTGCTATTCAACAGTTAAGTAACCTGCTGGACGATGATTTTGAAAAAGCAATAGAATTTCTTTTTAATTGCAAAGGACGGGTTGTGATCAGCGGTATTGGCAAAAGTGCCATCATTGCTCAAAAAATTGTAGCTACTCTGAATTCAACGGGTTCGCCATCTATTTTCTTGCATGCTGCAGACGCCATTCACGGTGACCTTGGCATGATTCAACAGGAGGACGTAGTTGTAATCATAAGCAAAAGCGGTGAAAGCCCGGAAATAAAGGTTCTCGTGCCTCTCATCAAAAATTTCGGCAATTGCCTGATAGCCATTACCGGGAATATTAAATCCTACCTGGCTAAAAAATCCGACGTAGTTTTAAATACAACAGTTGACCAGGAAGCCTGCCCAAACAACCTGGCACCTACAACCAGTACAACGGCACAGTTGGTAATGGGTGATGCAATTGCCGTTTGCCTGATGGAACGAAGAGGATTTAATATGGAAGACTTTGCCAAATTACATCCTGGCGGAACATTAGGTAAAAAATTATTCCTTCGGGTTTCAGACCTTTATGTTGATAATGAAAAACCCATGGTTAAAACCAGCCAATCGGTTAAAGAAGTGATCATGGAAATGACAAAAAAAAGACTGGGTGTTACGGCAGTGATTGGCAATGATGGAAAATTAGTTGGGATCATAACAGACGGGGATCTTCGGCGAATGTTAGAAAAAAGTGATTCAATTGAAAATATACAAGCCCGGGATATACTTACGCCGGATCCGAAAACAATATTACCAACAGAAATGGCTGTAAATGCACTTGACCTGATGCGTAAAAATGAAATTACGCAATTGGTGGTGGCAGAAAATGATAATTATCTTGGAATAATACATTTACACGACCTTGTAAAAGAAGGTTTGATCTAGAAATAAGTGCATGGAAAACGAATTACACAAGAAAAACAAGAATACTTACGTAGCTATTATGGCTGGTGGTATTGGAAGCCGGTTCTGGCCGGTAAGCAGGGTTAACCTACCCAAACAATTTTTGGATATTTTGGGCACCGGCAAAACGCTGATTCAGCAAACCTATGATCGCTTTTCAAAATTGGTTCCAAAAGAAAATATTTATGTGATTACGGCACAAGAATATATTGGTATTACAACTCAACAATTGCCTGAATTACCGGCTGAAAATATTTTGGGTGAACCATTCCGTAAAAACACGGCACCCTGCATCGCCTATATATCTTTCAAACTTCACCAACTCAATCCGGAAGCTGCATTGATTGTTGCCCCTGCTGATCACCTGATTCTTCAGGAAGACCGGTTTTTAGAAATATGTAACGAAGCACTTGGTTTTGTTAATCATTTTAATGCCCTGATCACAATTGGTATAAAACCCACGTATCCAAACACCGGTTATGGTTATATACAACACGATGGCATAGAAGCAACACCTTCCGTTTTTAAAGTAAAAACCTTTACAGAAAAACCAAATAAGGAGTTAGCACAAACATTTATTGCAAGCGGAGATTTTTTATGGAACTCCGGCATATTTGTATGGCAGGTAAAAAGAGGAATTGCCGCCTTCCAGAAGCACATGCCCGAAATGTATGAATTGTTTTCAGCAGAAGAGGAAAAATTAAATACCGATGAAGAAAAGGCGGTCATAGAAGAGATATACCCACAATGCACCAATATCTCTATTGACTTTGGCGTGATGGAAAAAGCAGATAATGTTTTTGTGATACCTGCCTCTTTTGGCTGGAGCGACCTGGGAACCTGGAATAGTGCATGGGAAAACATGGAAAAAGATTATTACGAAAATGCTGTGGCCGGAAGCAATGTAATTGTTTTTGATGCCCGCAAATGCGTAGTGCATGTACCTGATAAAAAACTGGTTGTATTACAAGGTTTGGAAGACTATATAGTTGCCGACACCAAAGACGTTTTACTCATTTGCCAAAAAGAAAAGGAACAGGATATAAAAACCTACGTAGCCGAAGTAAAACGAAACAAAGGCGAAAAATTCCTGTAAGGAATATTTTTCGCCACTAATTGTCACTGTGCATTTTTATGGTTGGTGTTTGCTAAACATTATAGTAATTTGCTGGCGTAATCAACTTCTTTCAACCTCTGTTTAAATAAACAGTCCATTTACTGGTTTTATGAACTTCAACAATATTCTTTTCCTGGATATAGAAACTGTTTCGCAGTTCGAAACCTACGATCATCTGCCGGAAGACTGGAAAGAACTATGGGATCTGAAAGCAGGTATCATCAATCGCAATAAGGAAGAAGAAACAAGTGAAACTTCGTATCCGAGGGCCAGTATATATGCTGAGTTTGGAAAGATCATTTGCATTTCCTGTGGTTGCCTGCAGGGAACCGGCACCGAAAAAAAACTTGTCATCAAATCATATTGTCATACTGACGAGAAAAAACTACTGACCGAGTTTGCAGGGATGCTGCAAAAATGGAGCGGCGACACGGATAAGTTTTTATGCGCACATAATGGAAAAGAATTTGATTATCCTTACATCTGCAGGAGAATGATTGTGAATGGAGTTGAGATTCCAGAAGTTTTAAAGATATCAGGCAGAAAACCATGGGAAATCCGCCACCTGGATACTATGGAACTTTGGAAGTTTGGAGATTATAAAAGTTTTACTTCTCTAAAACTCCTTGCCAAAGTATTAGGTATTCCATCACCAAAAGATGACATAGACGGAAGTATGGTAAATTCAGTTTACTGGATTGAAAAGGATTTGGACCGCATAGTAGAATATTGCCAGAAAGATGTAATAACACTGACGCAGATCCTGTTACGTTTTCATTGTGAACAGCTTGTAAAACCTGAAAATATTACGATTAAATATGTACAACACCAGAACTAATTATTCATCCGGTGCAAAGTGGGAGGATATTGTAGGTTATAGCCGCGCTGTAAAAATGGGAAACATTATAGAAGTAACAGGCACCGTGGCAGTTGATGAACACAACAATCTTATTGGTGAAAACGATGCCTACCTTCAAACAAAATTTATTCTTCAGAAAATTGAAGCAGTATTGAAACAGGCAGGTGCCGAATTGCATGATGTTGTAAGAACCCGCATGTTTGTAACAGATATTTCCAGATGGGAGGAATATGGTAAGGCTCATGGCGAAGTGTTTAAATCAATAAAACCCTGTACCAGTATGATAGAAGTAAAAGGTTTGATTGCGCCGGAGTACCTTATTGAAGTTGAAGCCACTGCAATCTTACCAAAATAGATGCAAGAGCGTATAGCACCAATTTAAATGATTACCTCACCGCACCGCACTCTTTGCATCTTTTTTAATTTTTTACATTCAACTTTCATTGTGTTTACCCTGTCCGTATTTTTAATTTATTCTCTATTCACTTCATTTAATTTAGTATATACTTTTTCACAAAAACAGCATAAGGTTTGTCAACTCTACAAATACACTCTAAACTTCCAAATGTTGGAACTACCATATTTACGGTAATGAGTTCATTGGCTGCTCAGCACAATGCCATCAACCTGGGACAGGGATTTCCTGATTATGAAATGAACGAAACGTTAATCTCGCTTGTGAACAGCGCAATGAAAAAAGGTTTCAATCAGTATGTACACATGAATGGCTATATGCCGTTGCGGGAAACCTTAGCGGAAAAAGCTCAATTTCTTTATAATATCAGCATAAATCCGGAAAACCAGATCACCATTACGCCTGGTGGAACCTATGCATTGTACACAGCACTAACTACCATTCTTCATCCAGGTGATGAAGTAATTGTTTTTGAACCCGCCTATGATTCTTACATACCCGCCATTGAATTAAATGGTGCAAAACCGGTTACTATTCCATTGATGTTTCCTGATTATAAAATTGATTGGGAGGTAGTAAGAACAAAGATCAGTGAAAAAACTAAAGCTATCATGATCAATTCACCTCACAATCCCACAGGAAGTATTTTAAGTAAGGAGGACATGATTCAACTGCAAAACATTGTAACCGGCACCAATATTTTTATCATCAGCGATGAGGTTTACGAACACCTGATATTCGATGGCAAAAAACATGAAAGCATTTTAAATTATCCTGATCTTCTTAAAAGAAGCTTTGTATGTTTTTCGTTTGGTAAGGTTTACCACTGCACCGGCTGGAAACTGGGATACTGCATTGCTTCCGAGCAATTAATGAATGAATTCAGGAAGATTCACCAGTTCAATTGTTTTACATGTGATACTCCCAAGCAGGTGGCGATATCGGAATTTCTCCAATATAAAGATCAATATCTTCAATTAGGTAATTTTCTCCAGCAAAAAAGAGACTATTTACAAAACCTGATGAAGCAAACAAGGTTCAAGGCTTTACCGAGTTATGGAAGTTATTTCCAACTATATTCTTACAATGAAATAGACGATACAACTGAAAAAGAATTTGCTATTAATCTCACCAAAGAATTTGGAGTAGCTACTATTCCCGTTTCGGCTTTTTATCAGGTAGAAAAAAACAACCAGGTACTTCGGTTTTGCTTTTCAAAAAAAGAAGAAACATTGGAAGCAGCTGTTGAACGGTTGAGAAAATTATAGATACTCTTGTTTTTATTGTAAAATAGTTTCTGTCATAACTCCGGATTGTTATTTAGTGTTCCGGTTAGCATAAGCGTAGTACATTTTGCAAATTAAGTAACCCGGGCACTCTACAATCCCAGTTGTGCACTGATCTCCAGCATCCGGTCCAGGCTTTTTTTTGCCTGTACTCTCAATTCTTCATCCATAATAATTTCAGGTTGTTCATATTCCATACACAAATACACTTTCTCCAGCGTATTGCGTTTCATATGAGGACAATCGTTACAGGCACAACTATTATCAGGAGGAGCCGGTATAAATGTTTTACCGGGGGCTTGCTTTACCATCTGGTGTAAAATACCAGCTTCAGTGGCCACAATAAATTCCGTATGAGGGGTATTACGGGTATAAGCCAGCAATTGGGTAGTAGAGCCAATAAAATCGGCAATACGCAAAACTGGTTCCTCGCATTCCGGGTGAGCTATCAGTTTTGCATTTGGATGACGCACTTTTAACCTTGTTATTTTCTCAAGGCTGAATATTTCATGAACCATGCAGGCTCCATTCCACAACAACATGTCTCGGCCGGTAACCTTGTTTACCCAGGCACCCAAATTTTTATCTGGTGCAAAAATGATTTTCTGATCTTTTGGTAAACTATCAACAATCGCTTTGGCATTTGAACTTGTACAAATAATATCACTTAAAGCTTTAATACCTGCACTGCAATTAATGTAAGAGATCACTATATGATCTGGGTGTTGTTCCCTGAATTTTTTGAAAAGAGGGGGTGGACAGCTTTCGCTTAATGAACACCCTGCCTTTAAATCGGGTATAACCACCTTTTTAGACGGATTAAGGATCTTTGCACCTTCGGCCATGAAGTGCACGCCGGCGAACACGATCATGTCAGCATCCGTCTTTGCGGCCTGTTGAGCGAGACCCAATGAATCACCGATATAATCTGCAATATCCTGGATATCTGGCTCCTGGTAAAGGTGGGCCAATATAATGGCATTCTTTTCTTTCTTCAACCTTTCTATCTCTGCAAACAGATCTAATGTGGGATCAATATCCACATCATAAAAACCTTTTTCTTCTATTTCATTTAAGGCTATCAACATTTCGTTATCCATATAATAATATATAGTAGTTATATATTTTTAAATAAAACCTATTACTATTATGGCTGTGAATTCGGGGATAAATGCAATAAGTTTTTTTTGGTTACTACAAATACTGTGCTTTATCCACAAACCTATTATAGTAATTCACACCAAAGTTACCGAAGGCAGTGCATTCAAAGCCTATATTAACACACTGTGAATTGTAAGTACTTGTATAAAAATGACCTTCTATGAAATTTTTTCTGTGTGGATTGCACAAGGATAAGTGATGAATAACCAACAAAAAATTTCCGGTCTCTGCAAAAAAATTAGTTCCTTCCCAACAGTTAACGTTTCATGTCACAGTTCCACAACAGTTACCCACATTTAAAACCGGATATTCACAGTAAAATAAAGGATGACCTTTTTTGTAAGAAATACGATTAATAAGAAACTATAAAAAGCACACCAGCTAAAATATTTGCCTGGCAATTTTAAATTTCATAACCCGAATACCGTTTCGAAACCCTTGAAAAATATAGATTCCAGCGGTTTTCCACAATTTGTGCATACCGTTTAATTCCCTATTTTCGCCATCCGTTTTTTAAATCAGAACACCACCTTTATGTCAGTAATTCAGAAAATCAGGGATAAGTATGCACGATGGGCTGTTGTAGCTATTGCCTTATCTCTTTTAGGATTCATTTTAATGGATGCTTTTGCAGGTCGCGGGAGTATTTTTTCGGGTCAAAGTACCACAGTTGGTAAAATTGAGGGTAAAGAAATTGAGTACCAGGACTTTTTAAGAAAGGTAGATGCAACAGAACGTTTTCAGCGGGAACAGCAGGGTGGAGAATTGGGAGAAGGATACCGTCAGCAGGTAATACAGGGAATCTGGGACCAGGAAGTGAGCGACGTGGTTTTGGGTGAACAATACGAAGAGTTGGGCCTGGCTGTTAGTGAAAAAGAATTAAGAGATATCTTATATGGAGCTAACCCCCCGCAGGACCTGAGACAACGTTTCAGTGACCCAAATACAGGTGTATATAATGGTGTACAAGCTCAACAGGCCATCGCCCAGATCCGTAAGCAAGGTACCCAGCAGGATAAAGACCAGTTGAACCAATACCTTGAGTCATTGGAAAAAGACCGTCTTCAAAATAAATACACTTCCCTGCTGGCTAACAGTATTCATTACGCCAAATGGTTCCTTGAAAAAAGAAATGTGGATAATAGCCTTATGGCGAAGGTTTCTTTCGTAAGCATCCCTTATTCATCCATTTCTGACAGTTCGGTGAAAGTTAGCGATAAAGAAATTCAGGATTATATCAGTTCACATAAAAAAGATTTCAAACAGGACGAAGAAAGACGTTCGGTTTCTTATGTAACGTTTAGCGCAGCACCAAATGCAGCTGATAGTGCGGCAACCCGCCAAACTCTGCAAGATTTAAAGGCGCAATTTGATACCACTACAAATTATAAAACATTTTTGGCCAGGAACAGCACCATGCCGTTTTATGAAGGCTTTATATCAAGATCAGCAATTCAACAACCAAATAAAGATTCAATTCTAGGTGCACCAGTTGGTGTAGTGTATGGGCCTTACCTGGATGCGGGTCAAAATGGTAGTTCTTACGTTCTTTCAAAGATCATTGCGTCAAGGATTGTTCCCGATACGGTAACAGTAAGACACGTATTAGTAGCCACCCATCAGCAAACGCAAACGGGGGAGTTAATGCCAATAAGGGAAGACTCTGCTGCGAAAAAAATAATTGATAGTGTTCAGAATTTGCATAAATCCGGAACACCGTTTGATTCGCTGGTTGTAAAATATTCAGAAGACCCGGGTAGCAAAAGCACGGGTGGTAAATATGAAAATGTAACAACAGGCAGAATGGTTCCAAGTTTCAATGATTTTATTTTTACCAATTCCACAGGTGCAACCGGCGTTGTAAAAACGGACTATGGTTATCATTATGTTGAGATCCTTTCACAGAAAGGTTCATCACCTGCTTATAAAGTAGCTTACCTGGCAAAACCTATTATTGCCAGCCAGGAAACAGAGAATACAGCACAAAATGCAGCTACCGTTTTTGCAGGTGATAGCCGCGATGAAAAATCATTTAACGAAAACTGGGAGAAGAATCTAAAAAATAAAGGCATCAATAAATTATCAGCTACTGATATCAGGCCTTTGGATTATTCGTTCCAGGGGTTGACAGGTACCTCCCGCAAACTCGTTAAGGATATTTTTGAAGCTGATAAAAATGATGTTGTTGGTCCGGAAAGAGTGGGTGATGCTTTTGTTGTAGCCCTTGTAACAGATATCGCAGAAGAAGGTATTGCCAGTGTAAATACAGTTAGACCTGTTGTTGAGCCAATTTTAAGAAATAAGAAAAAAGCGGAGCAGATCAAAAACAACATTGGGCAAATTACAACCCTTGAAGCTGTGGCCGGCAAAACCAACCAGCAGGTTCAAACACTGGATAGCGTTCGTTTCAGTGGAGCCAATAACATGCTGGGTTATGAACCAAAAGTTTTAGGTGCAGCATTTAACCCGGCAAACAAGGGGAAAGTAGTAACCGATGCCATCCCCGGCCAGGCTGGTGTATATGTAATTCGTGTGGACAATACTACAACTGTACCTGTAGAAACTGCAAGCATTGAAGACCAACGAAAAATGCTGGAAACACAAACCCGTCAACGATTTATGCAGCAAATGCAATATGGAGGCGGTAACCCTTTTATAGAGCCGTTGAAAAAAAATGCGGAAATAAAGGATAACAGGGCGAAATTCTTTTAACACCAATAAATATTAGTGAAGCCGTTGCCTTGTGCAGCGGCTTTTTTTGTGCATTGTTATTGAATTAACGGAAAAGATGATGAACTTTCTTGGCAATTGCTTAACCCGGCAGATACCTTAATCAATTTACTTTTGCAGTATGAGTGAAGTATTTATAAATAAAGTGGCCAACAGCGGTTTAATTACCGTCGACCTTGAAAAATACTTACCTACACGGGAAATAGTGGTATTCGACCTGAAAGAATATTTGTTCATGGGCTTGATACTTAAAGAAAAAGATTTCAGGGAAGAACTCAAAAATGCTGACTGGAACCAATACCAGGACAAAAATGTTGCTATAACCTGCAGCGCAGATGCCATCATACCCGTATGGGCTTATATGCTACTTGTTAACTACCTGCAGCCAGTAGCAGCCGACGTGTATGTTGGTTCAGCTAACGAAATGTATAAGCATCTTACTCTAAAAAATATCATTGCTGTCCCGGTAGCAGAATACACCGATCAAAGAATAGTAGTAAAAGGTTGTGGAGATGTAAGCATTGATACGTATGCTTATGCAGAGATTACAAGGATATTAAGACCGGTTGTTAAAAGTATTATGTATGGTGAACCATGCAGCACCGTACCCATTTATAAAAAGAAATAATGAGAGCATTAAAATTCCTCGCAATTCTTTCTGGTTTGTTTTTTATTGTATCATGTAATAATAGTTCACAGGACGCGGATGCTACAGAGAATAACGATACAACGGAAGCAGAGGTTTCGCAACCGGTAGACATCAGTACCAGCTTTCCTGATTTATTTCAACAATTGCGTACACAGGATACAAGTTTCAGATCATCCGGATTCCAACAGGGAGAAATTTTTTTATCGGACACCCCGCCAGCATCTAAAATTGATGGCGAAGCACTGAGTCCCTACAAACAATTTCTTGTATATAATACAGATAGTTCTATGGCAATTGATTACGTTTCCTATTCTCATGTAATCTCCACCAGAAAAGGGCAAACAAAAATTGAACAGGGAGGGCCCGATTCGGAAGCGGCTTTATTAAATTTCAGGGATAGCAGCAGGAAAAGAATTCTTTTTATGGGTTCTGCAGGAACTATCCTGGATGCCAAATGGGTTGATAATCAAACGCTATTATTAGCTGCTTCAGAAGAAACGGAAGATGGGAAAATGAAACCAACTATCTGGGAATATAGAATAAATACGGATGAAAAAATCATCTATGCCTACGATGGAGCTTTAAAAGTCGACATCAGCAACTACACAGAATCCAGGTTAAATCAAAAGATCAAAACCACCCCCTCTTTTTAAAGATGACCAGCATGGCGATGGGTATGCATAACATAAGAGCTACAGCTATGTAGAAACCCCATTGATTGTGCGCCGTTGGAATGATATCAAAGTTCATCCCAAATATGCCACCAATAACAGTTGCCGGTGCCATCAGGCAGGTAACTATCGCCATTACCTTCATCACTTCATTCATCCTTAGGTTTACATTGTTAATATATAGGTCCTGCATGCTGATCATGATATCACGATAGTTTTCACTAAGGTCATATGCTTGTGTAATGTGATCATGCACATCTTTAAAATATTTTGTTGTTCTTTCATCAAGCAGATCACTTTCGCTGCGCATAAGACCTCCGACAAGATCCCGTACCGGAGCGATATTTCTTTTTAAGACGATCAACTCTTTTCTCAAATGATTAATTCGGGCAAGCGACCTGGTATTACTGTTTCGTATTACTTCTTCTTCTACAAGCTCAATATTTTCTCCCAGCTTCTCCATTACAAAAAAATAGTTGTCTACAATTAGATCAAGCATGGAGTAGCACAAATAATCTGCTGAGCGCTGCCGTAGTTTTGAATTGGCAACTTTTAGTTTATCCCTGATGGGGTTAAATACGTCGCGGCTGGCGTCTTCCTGGAAAGTGATGACAAAATCTTTACCCAATACAATGCTTACCTGCTCCTGTTCTACGGCCCGGGTGTCTTGATTGTAATAGAGCATGTTCAATAAGCAAAATAAAATACCTTCTACCTCGTCCATTTTTGGACGCTGGTGCAAACTTAAAATATCTTCTATGATCAGGGGATGTATGCCATAGTGCGTGGCCAGGTTTTCTACATCTGATTTACGCAAACCATCTATGTTGATCCAGGTAACATGTTTATTTTCCTTGTAAGAAAAACTTTCGTCAATGGATGTAAGTTTCAATGCATGTAACCCTTCCGCATCATAATCGTGAATGGTAATGAAGACTTGCTCTGCGTCTTTTCTGTTCTCAAGCGTAATAGGATTACCACTTAAAATTTCTTTTGTACGACGGCTACCAAAAATGGAGGATGGAATTAAATAACGAAAATACTTTTCGGCCTCACTCATACATTTCTAATAGAGGTGTAAAATAAACTGTGCGCAATGCATTTGTTGACTCATTTTTTGAGCAAAGCATTTAAATGTTTTATGAAAGCGATCATGCGGTCATCCATGGATGCACTTTTATCGTCTTCATTTTTAAGAAAAAGCTCAAGAGCCATTTTCTGATCGCCAAACAAAGCCGGCGCATCTTTTAGTTTTTTTATCAGGACCTGTTTTCCATTACAAGAAACCCAATACCGATCATAGGTTTGAATGGTTTGTTCGTACGTGGCTGAATTATATGGCTTGCGTTCTACCAACCGCTTTTCAAAATATTTGTAAAGTGTAACTGAATCTTCGTAAAGTTTAAGGTGCCAGGTTGTTTTTGGGGGTACGCTACCCGAATACAAAGTAGAAGCATGATGAAATGTATATTCCGTTCCAAGGTCGTTAACCATCACTTTCTGAACAACTGCCGTTAAAACAATTTCATTATTGTTGTTGTCCAAATAATGTACCTCGTTATCAAAAAGATCGAGTTTAATTTTTGCCGGGATGGCAGCTTTATTATTTTTCAGTAACACACTGCCCGGGCACCATTCCGTTCTAAAATACGGGGAGCCTTCAACCAATCGCACAAATTTGGTGTTGAGAAACGGTGTGCCTTCTACCGTGTAAAAGGTTGTATTCAGATCAACCGATGCTTTGTCAACATCAACCGTTTTTATTTGAGAAAAACTGGAATTGAAAATCAAAAACAAAAAAGCAGCAACAATGGTCTTTTTCATACTGATTAAAGCTTCTCATACAAGTTACGCAACTTTTCTCTTGTCATTACCTGCTCCCAGTTTTTACCCAATGCATTTTCCCATAAAGGTTTCATGCCGAGAGAAACATTAATCATGGTTTCAAATTGCTCATCAGTTAAACCCTTACAAATACCTTGCGGTATATCGATCCCGTTTTTATCAACCATCCGTTTAAATTCTGCTACACCATCGGGATAATATTCTTCAATATGATTCATCACAATACAATTTCCTATACCGTGTTTTGTTCCAAGTAAATAACTAAGACCGTAGCTTACAGCATGAGCCACTCCAACCTGAGAATAAGCAATGCTCATTCCGCCGGCATAAGAAGCCATCATAAGTTTGTCATCACATTCTTCATCCCATTGTTCTTTTTCTAGGAAAATATACCGGCAAAGCTCAAGCGCTTTTTCGCCGTACGATTTACTAAACTCATTTAAGAAGGTACCTGTGAGGCTTTCAATACAATGTATATAGCAATCCATCCCCGTATAAAATCGCTGGTTTACCGGTGCATTTGCCGTGAGTTCAGGATCCAGGATAATTTGGTTAAAGGGTGTAAAGTCGGAATTCATTCCCAGTTTGCGGGTGGGCCCGGTTAAAACGGTGGTTCTGCTTACCTCTGCACCCGTTCCACTCAAGGTTGGAATACCAACTTTATAAACACCGGCATGTTTTACAAGATCCCAGCCCTGGTAGTCGGCAGAGGAACCGGGGTTGTTCATCATCAGTGAAACGGCTTTAGCAAGATCCATCGTAGAACCGCCACCTATACCGATAATACCGCTTACCGTTCCAAACTCATCTTTTAAACCATCAGCTATGGAGTCGACATACGTTGTTTTGTGTTCATAGCTTACATCAACAAAAATAATTTTGTCGTTTTGCCTGGCCGGAATCCGGTTTACCAGTTGTTTGCCCTCGAAAAAATGGTCTACAAGAAAAACCATGGGCCCATCCTCGGTTCGGTGCGGTTGAATGATTTTGTCTAACTGGTCAAAACTACCGCGGCCATACACCACGTAATCAACCATTTTAAAGTTTCTGAATTTCATGAAGGCAAATGTCGAGAATTAATAGAAGTTAAAAGGTGAAAAAAGAAGGCTACAGTAATTCTTCGGCCCGCTTCAGATCTTCTGGTGTATCTATTTCAACACCCATAAAACCGGTTATCACCATTCTAATGGGAACTCCGTTTTCAAGGTAACGCAGGCATTCAATCTTTTCCGCATCCTCCAGCGGAGATACCGGCCACCCGGTGAAATTGATCAGTGCCTGTTTCCGAAAAGCATAGACTCCAATGTGTTCATAGTAAGTAACCGGTTTGGTTTTATTACGGGGATATGGTATGACACTCCGACTAAAAAACAAAGCATTCTGATTTTTATCAATGCAAACCTTTACATAATTAGGGTCAGCTATAAGTGTTTCGTCTTCCAGTTGCTGCATTAATGATCCCACTTGTACCGATGGATCGTGGAATTGCTGAAGAAGTTTTTGAAGGGGTTCTTTTTTTACAAAAGGCGTATCGCCCTGCACGTTTACAATGATATCCGCTTCAATATCGCGCGCAGCTTCTGCAATGCGGTCACTCCCGCTTTCATGATCGGCGCGGCTCATGACAGCAATACCTCCATTGCCGGTGATCTCGTTAAAGATGATGTCGGAATCGG
>DASTMJ010000182.1:0-5794 GCA_035714205.1 Flavisolibacter sp.
ACCTTCCAAAGACAGGAGACTGGCAGGTATGGCAAACCGTAAGTGCAACGGTGAACCTCAGCTCCGGTACACAAACCTTACGTATTATATCCTCCTCACCCCAGTGGAACGGCTGGAACTTTAACTGGATGGAAATAGCCGCAGGCAATGTAACATTCATTACTGCCCGTCCACCGATTGAAATGAATACCACCAACGATTCATTTGATATATATCCAAATCCAGTCAATGATCAATTAACACTGTCTGTAAACAACATGTATAGTGGAAAATTTACCATGCAACTTGTAAATATGAATGGCTCTGTAATAAAAGAATATAACCTGTTTAAACAGAAAGGAATTAACAATTATAGAATTCAATTACAACAAGTAAAAGCTGGTAGTTACCTACTTCAAATGATCATGGAAGGGAAACGATTTACAAAACAGTTTATCAAACAATAAAAAAGTAAAGGCTCGTACCACGGGCCTTTTTACTGTATACCAGTTAAGTTATATTTTTTCAACTCTTTCCCGATTTCATTTTAAATTTTAAACTTCCCATCCAGTCTTCCTGATTCTGGTATACTTTTTTTTATACTGTATTCATGAAAGGTTTGTGGATTTGCCTGGTGTTAATTACCCTGAGTGTTTCTGTAAGTAAAACACAACGATCTGTACGGACTCTTAATCCCCAGAATAAACTTTTTATAATTACACTTGATGGATTGAGATGGGAGGAAGTTTTTTTTGGTGCTGATTCAGTATTGATCAACGATAAAGAATCCACGCAGGATTCTGCTATAAGTAAAGCCCTGTATTGGGATGCTGATACACACAAAAGAAGAAAACGTTTACTCCCTTTTTTCTGGAACGTCATTAATTCGCAGGGACAACTATATGGCAACAGATTGTATAAAAATAATGTCAACGTTTCAAATCCATATGCTCTTTCTTACCCGGGATACAGCGAACTATTAACCGGAACTGTCGATCTTGGCATTTATAACAATTCAAAAAAAATTAATAGCAATAAAAACATCCTTGAACTATTAAACAGCTCCAGGGAATATAAAGGCAAGGTTGCCGCTTTTACATCATGGGATGTATTTCCTTACATTTTAAATAAAGAAGAAAGCAGTTTCACATTGAATGCAGGTAATGAAATTATTGAAAGTAATAAACTAACCCGCAGTGAAAAAAAAATAAACCTTCTGCAATCTTCTGTTATCAATGAAAAACACGAAACACGGTATGATGAGCTGACCTACATTGCCTGTAAAGAATATATTCTGAAAGAAAGACCTTCAGTGGTGTTGTTAAGCCTGAGCGGAACCGATGATGCGGGGCATCAAAAAAGATACGATCATTATTTACAGGAGGCAAACAATGCAGACCGTATGATTGGTGAACTATGGAGCCTTGTGCAAACCCTTCCTGAGTATGCCGGGAACACAACTTTTCTTATTACAACCGATCATGGAAGAGGTAAGAAAAAGACCAACTGGAATAATCATGGTTTTTTTGTACCGGGCTCATCACAAACCTGGTTTGCTTTACTGGGCAATGCGGTAGTTCCATTAGGTGAATTGAAAACCCAAACCCAGGTATACCAGAAAGAATTGAATGAACTGATAAGGGAGCTACTGGCTAAGCAGTAGACTTTTTTAACGGCACAGTTTTTCCTTTATTTAATGATCGCCACTACTATTTTTTTGTAAAAGATCTGTTCAGGAAAAGATTGAATAAGACCTGCCGTGTCGTAAGATGAACGGCAGTGATAGAGTTAATAAAGCTGCACGCAACAATTGTTCATCAAATAATCTTTTAAATTTTAGTTTATGAAACAGTCAAATGATCATTCAGAAAAAAGAAATACAAAATTGGAAGAGGCCGTAACGCCTTCAAGAACTGACCAGGACGCTAATGCCGATAGAGGTGGTACTACCGATATGGACAGCGCCATAAGGAAAGATACCCGTAATTCAACAGGCTCAGGTATGGCCTCAAAAACTTCTGTCACAGGAAGTGACTTTGATGGACAGGTGGTAGATCAATAAGCAGTCTCGTCTAGTAAATTATTTGTTGGTGTTTGTTGATATAGTTCTACAATCATTTTTAAACTCAACAAATTAGATGAACTAGTTACCATCAACCGGAGTTTTTAGCGCTGTTGAATGCGGGCATAAAGTTTTTATACATTATAACAGTTCTCCATTTTTTTTGACTTTAAAAATTACAGTTATGGCAGAAAACAGAAATCTAAATCAAGATCAGGACAGAAGCTCTAACATGGGCGATCAGTCACAGAGTGGTTCTCAATCAGGAATGGACAGATCTCAGTCAGGTCAAACTGGAACTGAGCGTGGTTCTGGCGGATTAGGCGGACAAAGTCAAGGCACCAGCAGTACACAAAGTGGACAACAAAGTGGATCTAACTTAGGTTCTACTGGTTCTGGTTTAGAAGGTGGTGATCAAGGTCGCAGTGGCAGCACCGGAACCGGCAACACAGGTCGTAGCGGTAGCCAAAGCGATGATCAGAGTGGTTCTTCACGCAGTGGCCAGGGTGGTATGTAATACAAACCTTGTCATTTGCAAATGATTCTTGCTTGAATTTAAATCATTAAGCCCTTTTTCAGGGCTTAATGATTTTATAGACCTCTTAAAACTATTTTATGCATACAGACGAAAAAGAAAGGCCTGGCCGCCCCGAGGCCTATCCAAAACCAACAGAAACAGATAAGCAATTACAAAATCAACCTGAGTTTATTGATCAGCAGCCAAATGATTTTAATGATAAGTCAATTAGTGATCTTCCCGCAACGAACATTGAGCGGCAAACAAATGATCCATCCAGAGACCTGAACGACCAGTAAGGATTTTTTGGGTGTCTGCATTAGTATCGCTGTTCAACTTTTCTTGCGACGCTCCGTTTAACAGTAGTAAATCTTTGTTCAACTTGAATGGTGACAAGGCTATAAGTTGCTGAATTAAATTTGCTGAATAGTATTTACAAATGTACAAGTGTGCGACGCAACGGAAGCAGCATAGTCATTCAAAAGCCCGGTTCATAAAACTATTAACTGTAAATGCGGTTCACTGCATCGGTGTATTTTTCCATTACTACTTTTCTTTTCAAGGAAAGTTTTGGGGTCATTTCTCCAGTATCAACTGTCCATTCATTTGCTAATAATTCAAATTTTTTAACCTGCTCAACATGGTTAAAAAATTTATTAAAGCTTTCAATGAGCTCTTTATATAAAGCAACAACCTTTGGATTCCTTATCAGTTCTTCGTTTGCTGCGTCTGGTACATGATGTTTCTGGCACCAGTCGCGCAGGTTACTGAAAGCAGGAACAATCAATGCGCCTACAAATTTTTTTTCTGAACCCACCAGCATCACCTGTTCAATAAATGGAGACTCTTTCAGTTTATTTTCGATAGGCAAGGGTGCAACATATTTGCCACCGCTGGTTTTGAATAATTCTTTTTTGCGATCGGTGATCTTTAAAAATTTATTATCGATAATGGTGCCTATATCACCCGTGTAATACCAGCCATTTTTTATTGCATCTGCTGTCAGGTCGGGACGTTTGTAATAGCCCATCATAATATTGGGACCTTTACATAAAATTTCACCGTCTTCTGCAATTTTTACTTCTACATTGTCAAGCAACGGACCAACGGTGCCAAACATACGCTCTTCTTCGTGATACCGGTTCACTGCAATAACGGGTGAGGTTTCTGTTAAGCCATAACCTTCCATAATTACAAGTTTAGCCGCTGTAAAAATGCGGATCAACCTCACCTGGCAAGCTGCACCTCCTGTAACAATACAAATAATATTATTACCCAACGCTTCTCTCCATTTGTTAAAGATTAATTTGTTGGCAAGCGCCAGTTGCATTTTGTAACCAATACCCTGGTTTTTATTGATCTCGAATTGTTCCGCCAAACCATGCGCCCAAAAAAATAATTTTCTTTTAATACCCGTCAGTTCATTTCCTTTCGCCATGATCTTGTCATACACCTTCTCTAACAACCTGGGAACGGTTGTAAACATATTGGGCTGAACTTCTTTTAAATTATCACCAATTGTCTCCAGGCTTTCGGCATAAAAAATAGAAGTATTTTTAAAAAGATAGAGGTACGTAACCATTCGCTCAAAAATGTGGTTGAGCGGTAGAAAACTTAAAGCCTTCATATTACTACCCGGTGGGAAACAACCCATGGAGGCCATTACATTGGAAAGGATGTTCCTGTGAGATAACATGACACCTTTGGGTGTTCCTGTTGTGCCTGAGGTATAAATGATGGTAAAAAGATCATCGATATTTATTTTTGCCGAAATATCTGAGAGCTGCTGATAGTGTTCTTGTTTACCCAGCGATAATAATTCTTTCCAGTGACGGGCACCGCTTATATGTTCAAAGCTATAAACTTCGTGAAGGGTCGGAACTTTACTTCTCACATTTTGAACTTTATGATAGAGTTCTTCATCGTTCACAAAAACAGCCTTCACCTGTGCATCATTCAATACAAACTCAAGATCGTTAATATGAATGGTAGGATAGAGTGGCACCAGCACGGCACCCATTTGCTGCACGGCCAGATCAAGAAACATCCATTCCGGACGATTTTTTGAAAGAATGGCAATCTTATCGCGGCCTTCAACCGACATATCGCCCATGCTATAATTTTGCGCCAGCAGGCCTGCACTCAGCTGGTCTACAAGATCCTTTACTTCTGAAGTACTATAATTGCGCCACTGTTCACCTTCTTTTGCACTGAAAGTAGCAGGGTTTCCACCATATTTTAATTGTTCTGCAAGACAATCGAATAACCTGTGAGGTTGGTTCATGTTAATCTGTTTCCAAGTGACAAATTAACTAATTCATGATAGATACAGAAATTGTAAAAAAATAAAAGGCTTTCCGTAACGGAAAGCCTTTATAATAAAATTACAGGTATCATTACAATTTGCCATAGAACTGGCCTGATGGCATTTTGAAAACGCGGCCTTTTTGAAAGGTTGTAAATTTTGTATAAGCTTCTGAATTGGTTTTGGTCCACTGATCAAATGCTGATAGATTTTCAACTGTACCAAAAAGCCACTGGTTGTAAGCTTCAAACATGCCTTCCCGAATCAACTGTTGGTGATAATCAAATAAACGGAAAGGAAATTTGGTTGCATACATTTTATACCAGTCCAGGATGAAACGTGTACGTAGTTGGTTAAGAGCTTCTGTTGATATGCCCCTGTCAACTACTGAGGATTGTTTATTGAATGTTTCTAAAACAGC
Organism: Flavisolibacter sp.; assembly: GCA_035714205.1. GTDB lineage: Bacteria > Bacteroidota > Bacteroidia > Chitinophagales > Chitinophagaceae > Flavisolibacter. The sequence goes on from DASTMJ010000182.1 coordinate 5,285, forward strand.
ATTGGCAAATGGGCTGCTTTTTGAACCATCTTTAAGGTTAGCGAACAATTTTTCCTTATAAGCAGTTAATAATAGCTTTTTCATTTCCGTGGCTCTCTCAGTCAGGTACTCCATATTCACAAAAATTTCTCCATAGATCAAGGTCCAAACCTGGTCTTTTGTATAATAATAATATAGAGCTGCATTATAATAGTTTCCAGCAAAAGAAGGGTCTGCCTCTATACCTTTTTCCCACTGGTTAATTGCATTCAAATCTTTTTTTGCCCACAACAGCTCACCGTACTCACTATACAAAGGGCCGCTTTTCGGAAATTTCTTTAATCCTTTTTTGTACATCTTATCTGCTTCCTTTACCTCTTCCAGGGCTTTATACACATTGCCGCCTAATTGATAAACTACAACATCAGCATCATCACGGTCAAGCATAGGCTTAACCTCGTCCAGCGCTCTTACATAATCTCTTTTGTAATAATAGGCTAGCGTTAGGTCCTTTTTAAGATCAAGGTTTTC
>DASTMJ010000183.1:0-8467 GCA_035714205.1 Flavisolibacter sp.
TTGTGGTGTCAGTTAGCATGACGCATAACACTAAGATACACGCAATTGCAAAATTTGTAATACATCGATTAATAAACAAAGTTGATTGCACCATCGCTTCTCCCACCAGTATCCCGACGATGCCCTTACATTATGTAGAACTTTCCGCCGGGAACTTATTTGCCAGCATATCAACTCCAATGAGTCCCCTGCAAGCTTTCATTGAGAGGAAGGTTCCATGCCGGAGCATCGCCGGCAAAGAAGGAACACCAGCAGTGCTAAATTAAAATCCAGGGCACTCCTAATGTTTACCTTTTTCCATATGACCAGGATTATGTTCTTCCCCGCTTTCAGCAAAATGAAAGAATTGTACATAAGCTTCAACGTATTCCCTGCCAGCGGGAACATCATTAACATCGTAATTTTTTAATGACATTACTTTTTCAAAACGCTTTTTTAATTCTGCAAGTTTATGCTTTGGCACTAAGTCATTTAATGGAGCCAGGTTTCCCATGGCTATTGATTTATCAGCAGCAAGAATTTTCTTATCAATGGGTGTTCCGGCTGGTTTAACCCCTGTATATGCCATTCCCTCTCCGCTTCTGTGTAGCCTGACTAATGTTTCAAAGAAATAATTGTCTGCTAGTTTCTCAGCTTCAGGACCAAGCACTCTAACTTTCATGGTACTTTCAAACGCTTCTTTTATTTCCTTCTCATAAGCAGCTTTTACCCAAATAAGGGCGTAGTTAATATTGTTTTGTTTTATTGCTTCCATTGCGGCAGCAACCACAGGACCATCTTTTGTGTCGCAATGAGCAAAAGAAGTATGGGATGCGATTATCAGTCCTGTGATTAGCAGGAGTGATAATATGATCTTTTTCATAGTAAATTTTTGTTTTAAAGAAAGTTCAAAACAAAGCTGATATAAATGATTACCGTCATTACCAGCGCTGATAGCCATTATACATCCAGGGCTTTCAGCTTTAGATCCCCTGCACTACAATGCGTTCCCGCGGCCAGACAAAGAAGATGTCTATCTCATCGCAGACGGGTATTCCTATGATACCCTTTACCAAATCATTGAAAAATAAGATTCCATACGGTAGCCTCATCGGTAAAGAAAAAGTCCGCAAGGCCGAAAGAGGTTTGAGAATTCACTTCACTTTACTGTCATCCTACAAAACCGCACCTGAGAAACAAAAACTTCTCTCCTACACTTCCCTCATCTTAATAAAATCACTCACCAGGTAACTGATTAGTTTGCCCGTGGAGTCGTTGGTCTTCCCGTTTGATAAACGGACGGCTCCCTCGCAAATATGTAAATAGGCAGGTTTTACATGCGCCGCACAAAGGTTTACATACTGGCGGGCATGCAAAGCGCTTATGCCACAGGGTGAGCAGGCACTGCTTAATACATCTTCTATAGAATCAAGGTCCAGCTCTATGCCTGTATAGTTATCATCGGTAAATTCAATGGCATGCGATACGGCCTGCCGGAAACTTCTTTTTTCGTGGATGAAAATATCCTCGTAGGTTATACAATCAATAAAAGGATTGTTTACAATATCCATCCACACATTCTGTGGTAAATAATTTTCGTGTATGCCAACCGCACAATACTTCTGCAAAAAATTATCATCCTCTGCATACCTGAAGCTATTGCCGCTATGCCTTCCTTCTGCCGGACGGTAATCCGTATGTGCATCAAGGTTCACACAATTAATTTGTGCCAGCGGAATTTTTTGTACTTCCGTCAATCCTTTTGCCGCTCCTTTTAATAAAGGATAGGCATTGTTATGTCCGCCGCCAATAACAATGGGAATTTTATCGCTGGCCACAATTCTTTTGATCAGTCCTTCCACCTCATCATCAATGGCATTCACCGCATGGCGATAGGCCTCAATTTTTTCTTCTTCGGTATGGGCATTTTTATCGATCAGGAATTGTATATCACCAAAATCAAAATGCCCGATGACCGCCACTTCTCCCCCTTCAAAAAAATCGTTGCTCTGTATATTTAAGAACGATTGTAAAAAAGGGATCCACGTGGTGCTGGTACCTGCATTTCCATAATTGGCCTGCACGCCAATATCTTCCGGTATGCCCACCACTACATATTTCGCTTCCAGGTTTTTTAATGAGTTCTCTATAGAGCCTGCATCGGCCAACACATGAACCCGCTCACCCAGTTTGGTTTCAAAACGGCGAAGTTTTACTAGTGATAATACATCCTGTTTGGTGTAAACTTTAAAATGTGCAAGATTCATAACAATTCTTTTTCCTGGTAATGAAAGCCTTCCTGTTTATTTCCTAATTGTATACCGGATCACAAAAACGGCTATTAAATGTAGTAAGTTTTGAACATGTTTAATTTAAAATGCTTTTTTATACAAAGAATTTTAAACGCTGGGACGTTAGCGAAAATCATAAAAACACAGAAGTACTATATTTGAAACTTTTAATGGCAGTTTAATTAAACCTGCTGACTGTTATCGAGGTATTTCCCGCATGTAAAGAGCAACTACTATTTGTAACTGCCAACAGTAGTAAAAAAATAAATATTGGAATTTCATGAAGTTGTATGTACTTATTGTAATGGCCTTTTTATTCTCCGGTTGCGACATCCGCGAAAGGGAAATGGCTTTGGAAAAACGGGAAGCTGCACTGAATCAGAAAGAACAGGAACTGGTATTAAAAGAAAAAACCCTGCAGCTAAAAGAAGAAAGCCTGGCACAGAAAGAAAAAAAACTGGACAGCAGTTTACTGGTAGATTCAACACGATTTATTTACAACCCGGCCATTATTGGTCAGTGGAATGTTGTGATGACCTGTACCGAAACTACCTGTCCCGGCTCTGCCATTGGGGATACGAAATCTGAGAAATGGGATATCTCCTACGAAGGAAATAAGATACTGGTAAAGGCCATGGATGCCAACATGGTTGCCTCCCGTGTGTATACGGGTTATTTTAATGGCAACCGTTATGAATTTACGCATGTTACCGAAGCAACCGCAACGGAACCCGTAACAAAAATTACGGTACAGTTACAAATGCCTACACCATTAACACTGGAAGGACAAAGAGAGATTTTGAGAACAGGCAATTGCAAGATTGTTTATGAACTGAAATTGACGAAGGCATAATTTTTAGACCCTTTATTACAGGATATGATATTGATTAGCGACCTGGATTTTTCATTGCCTTTAACCAACCCGGTGATCATTTTTTCACTGGTGCTTTTTATTATACTATTTGCACCGATCCTTTTCAATAAAATTAAGGTACCACACATAATAGGACTGATACTGGCCGGTATCATTATTGGTCCTTATGGTACCAATTTATTATTGCGTGACAGCAGCATTGTTCTTTTTGGTACCGTAGGGCTTATCTACATCATGTTTACGGCGGGACTTGAGATTGATATGGAAGAGTTTAAAAAGAACAAATTCAAAAGCCTTGTGTTTGGATTGTTTACGTTTACCATTCCAATGGTCCTGGGAACCCTGGCGGCTTATTATGTGCTGGGCTTCAGCATACCTTCTTCCCTGCTGCTTTCCAGTATGTTTGCATCGCATACCTTACTGGCCTATCCTATTGCAAGCAAATATGGTTTGGCAAGAACAAGGGCCGTGACCTTAACTATTGGCGGAACCATCATTACCGATATTCTTGCCTTATTGGTACTGGCTGTTATAACCGGTATGACCCGCGGTGAGATCACCTCTGCATTCTGGATCAGGCTATTGATCTCAACCGTAATTTTTGGTTCGGTGATTTTCTTTTTGTTTCCGCTGATTGCCCGCTGGTTCTTTAAAAATTACGAAGACAATATCTCGCAATACATTTTTGTGCTGGCGATGGTTTTCCTGGGGTCTTTTTTGGCAGAAGCTGCAGGCCTGGAAGCCATTATCGGGGCATTCTTATCAGGCCTGGCATTGAACAGGTTCATTCCGCACACATCTCCTTTAATGAACCGGATAGAATTTGTAGGCAATGCATTTTTTATACCTTTCTTTTTAATTGGCGTGGGTATGCTGGTAGATTTTAATGTGCTGTTTAAAGGTACCGGCGCATTAAAGGTTGCGGCCTTCATGATTGTACTGGCAATTGCCTGTAAATATATGGCGGCCTGGCTCACCCAAAAAACATTCCGTCTTTCCAAATATGAAAGACAGATGATCTTTGGTTTGAGTAATGCAAGGGTTGGTGCCACGCTGGCTGTGGTGTTGGTAGGGTATAACATCATATTGGGTGAAACGGCAACCGGTGAACCCATTCGTTTATTGGGAGAAGATATATTGAACGGCACCATCCTGATGATATTGGTGACCTGTACGGTCAGCTCGTTCAGTGTTGAAAAAGCTTCCCGCAAAATGGCCTTAACAGAAGAATTAAAACCAAAAGAATCGGAAGAAAATGAAAGGATCCTGATCTCTCTTGCCTACCCCGATACGGTTGAAGAACTGGTTGATTTCGGGTTGATGCTGAAACCCAAAAAAAGTACCATCCCCGTGTATGCATTGCACATCATCAGCGATGAGTCCGATGAAAGCAAAACGCATATGGCGGGCAAAAAAATGATGGACAGGGCCGTGAAGCAAGCCGCCGGGTCAGAGAATGTTATCCTTCCCTTAACCCGCTTCGACATGAATATTGGTAACGGCATTATCTATACCATGAAAGAACAAAAGATCACTGATCTTTTGATTGGCCTGCACCAGCATTCAGACGAACGAGATTTCCTGGGCCCTACGGCAGAACGTATTTTGCAAAGAACCTCGGAGACCATCTATATCTATAAATCAATACAACCATTTAATACCTTAAAAAGAATGGTTGTGGTGATAACGCCAAAAGCAGAACTGGAACCCGGGTTTTCACATTGGTTCTATAAATTAAAAACCATCGTGCGGGAGGCTTCCCTGCCAATTGTTGTATTTGCAGATGCAGATACCATCAAGGAACTGGATGACATTAATAAAGAAGGCGGCAACCCATTGAAAATTGAATACAACAGGTTTACCAACTGGGAAGACTTTTTGATCTTTACAGGGGAACTAAAACAAAACGACCTGTTTGTGATTGTATCATCCAGGAAAGGACATCCATCTTACCAGCCACACCTTGATAAATTGCCTTATTATCTCAGCCAGTATTTCAGGGGTAATAGTTTTATTTTACTCTACCCCATGCAACTGGATTTTGGTTTGAAGATGAATGATGTGCAATACATGGATGGACAATTAATAGAGAACATAACGGAAAGCATCGGTTCTGTAAAAAATGCGGGCAGCTTTATCAAACGGATCTTTGACCGTAAAAAGAAATAGCACTTATAGAAGTTCACCCTTAACCATTACGTTCTCCACCAGGTCAGATCCAAATGCATACGGTAGATAATTGATGGAAGGAATAGGCTTGGTAATAATAAGATTTGCTTTTTTACCTTTTGTGATACTACCCACTTCATGTTCCAGCTCCATGGCATACGCTCCGTTTAGGGTAGCTGCATTCATCGCTTCCTGGGGCAGCATACGCATTTGAATACAGGATAGCGCCACAACAAAATTCATATTACCCGAGGGGGAGGAACCCGGGTTGTAATCAGATGCCAGTGCAATGGCACAATTGGAATCGATCAATTGCCGGGCAGGCTGGTAAGGCATCCGCAAAAAGAAAGCGGCCGTAGGTAATAAGGTACCTACAGTAGAAGACTGCGCTAAGGCATTAATGGCATCATCATCCATACTTTCCAAATGATCAACGGAAACCGCATTAAGTTGTACCCCGGTTTGTACCCCACCCGAAACATGTAACTGGTTGGCATGGATCTTTGGTTTTAATCCATATTGTTTCCCGGCATTGCAAATGCGTTTGGTTTCTTCGGTTGTATAAAAACCTTTTTCACAAAACACATCAATATAATCGGCCAGTTTTTCTTTGGCAATTGCAGGCAGCATTTCGTTTATGATCAGTTCAATATAGGCTTCCCTGTTTTCTTTATAGGCTTCGGGAAAACTATGGGCACCCAAAAAGGTTGCTTTAATGGGTATGGAAGCATTTTGTTTCAAACGACTGATCACCCTTAGCATTTTAAGTTCACCTTCTACACTCAATCCATAACCGCTTTTTATTTCGATGGCCCCTGTGCCCAGTTGTATTACTTCCTCTAATCTTTTGTAGGACTGCCGGTACAGTTCCTCTTCCGAGGTGGCGTTTAATTTTTTTACAGAGCTTAAGATGCCTCCGCCCCTGGCTGCAATTTCGGCGTATGACAAACCATTGATCTTATCAACAAATTCATCTTCTCGGCTGCCGGCAAATACCAGGTGTGTATGACTGTCGCACCACGACGGAAGCAGGCAACGGTTCTGCAGATCGTAATGTTGGTTAAAACCGGAAGGGTTTAAACGCAGATCCTCCATCTTTCCATAATCTGCAATCACATCACCTTCCACAACAAGGTAAGCATGATCTATACAGGGAAGCTGCGCTAATTGGTTACCGCGCAATAACTGGTAATCTTCCCTTGTGTTGACCAGGGTTTGAATATTTGTAAAAAGAGTAGCCATGAAGGCTAATGTACTAAGGTTTCTTTTCCCAATGAAAACGGTCAGGAATAACTAAACCGGTGTTCGGTTACCGGGTCTAAAAACCTGCGTAAGAATGGAAATACTTCCCGTTGTGAAGGAATCGTATGTTGTGCAGCCGTATTACCTCGTCCTATCTTGATGGTGTACCCTTTGTCTCTCAATAACCGGAACATATCTTCATCGGTTGTATCATCACCAATACATAAGATAAAATCGGGTTGAATATTATTCAGTATGGTCATTGCCGTTATACCCTTATCCACGCCAATCATCCGTACCTCCAGCACCTTGTTGCCATCTATAACCTGCAGGGGTGTGTTGGCCAGTTGCTGCAATAAATTATTCCGCAACTCCCTTGATCTTGAAAAACCAAGCTCAGGGTGTGTATTGCGATAGTGCCAGGCCAGTGTGCTGTTTTTTTCTTCTATGAAAGAGCCGGCACAGCGGTCAACAAACAACTGGAACAAAGGGCGGATCTGTTCTTTCCATTCCGTGCTCATATTTATTTTCTCTTTCCAGTCTTCACCTTTAAACCGGAGGCTGGCCCCATGTTCTGCCACAAGGGTTAAGGGTAAATGTCCCAGCCAGGTTTCAAGTGTGTGTGCATCTCTCCCGCTTATGATAACGATCTCGTTATTTTTGTCAAGGGTCAGTTGCTTTAATAATTGCAACAATTCATCGCTTGGTGTTGCCAGTGAAGGAATTTTCTGGTAGGGTGCCAGGGTACCGTCGTAATCCAGTAAAATGCAACGCTTACGGGCCTTATTAAAATCTTCCTGTATGGTAACGATCGTAGATTCTTTTAATAAATTCACTTTTAATATCTCCTGTTCTTTTTTTGTTTCGATCAAACATTCCAAAAATTCAGCCATCCATTTAAATACATCGTAATTGGCCAGTCTTCTCTGCATATAAGAGAGGCGGGACCGTTGTTCCACCAATGGCATTTCCAACGCGGTATGTATAGCTTCGGCCACTTCATCCGCATCCATCGGATTCACGATCAGGGCCTCGCTCAGCTCATTGGCGGCCCCCGTAAATTCACTTAAAACCAAAACACCTTTATCAATACAACTGGCCACATATTCTTTGGCCACCAGGTTCATTCCATCCCGTAAAGGTGTGATCAGCGCCACATCGGCAACCTGGTATAAAGCACATAGCTCCTCGAATGTCAAATGATTGTACCGGTAGATCAAAGGCTGCCAGTGGATGGTGGAATATTTTCCGTTGATGGTACTTACTTTTTCTTCAATACTGCTTTTCCGTTCGCTGTAGGTTTGAATGGCATCTCTTGAGGGTACCACGTTCAGTATAAAAACAACTTTTTCACGCCATTCGGGATGATCGTTCAGAAATTGTTCATATCCATCCAGCCGGTAATTTAATCCTTTTGTATAGTCTAGCCGGTCAACTGAAAAGATGAGTTTCTGGTTATAAAATTTATCCTCCAGGTTGGTAGCCAGTCCTACAACTGTTTCATCAATACAGGCATCCCTGAATTTTTGATAATCGATTCCTATGGGAAAGAGGTCCGTTTTTATGATCCTGTCTTTATATTGAATCACATTAAACTGGCTTTCGGCCTTTACAATCATTTTAGCCGATTGTATAAAATGCTGAACATATTCATGCGTATGAAAGCCTACCAGGTCAGCGCCTAAAATACCTTCCAGAATAGAACGTTTCCATTCTGTTGGCATCAGCCGTAACAATTCATAAGAAGGAAATGGTATGTGAAGGAAAAATCCAATAGTAGCATCCGGCCTTTGCTGACGTAATAATTGGGGCAACAACATCAACTGGTAATCGTGTATCCAAACCACATCATTCGGTTCCAGGATCTCAAGGATCTTTTCTGCAAAAAGTTCATTAATTTTTTTATAGGCAG
>DASTMJ010000184.1:0-5269 GCA_035714205.1 Flavisolibacter sp.
ACAGCCTGGTGTCCCAAGGAAGTATTTATGAGTCCTTATTTTGGGTATCCAAAAATTCATTTACCCGAAAACACAGGCCGCAGGTTTGAAACAGGATGGGCGGGAAGAACGCATGTATACCGGTTTCATATAACCGACCCGGTGTATTTTGATCAATCGCTACGATTCAGCATTGAGCATGGACATAATAATGTATTGGTGCTGGAATTGCGAACGGTTGCGTACTGGTACCAATCGGATGCATCGAGGGTGCCTGCTATAAAATCCAAAGAAGAACGCAAGCCGATGCCCGTGGTAGGTCCGGTGGATATGCACAGGTGGAGGGATAGCTGGCGCAAATCAAAAGGCGACGGCATAAAGATGTGGGGCGCCCAATAAGGATACATGTCCCGGGTATGCATCCTCTAAAAAGTTCTTATCCAGGCCATTTAAGAAACGACCCCAATGATATTACTTTTGCCCGGGCCTCTTATGGTTGTTCATATTTTGAAAGGTGGATTATGCCTAACTTCATAACCCTATTTAACTAAACAGAACGATTTGGAAACCCTGGCATTGGATCTTCGTGTTTTTGAAGCTATTCCCGGTTGCAATGTGCTGGTACAGGTAGAGGATTCACGATTTACGGTGGTAGCCGTCAGTGATGAGTTTTTGCAAAGAACCGGGAAGAAAAAAGAAAATCTCATCGGTGCCAATTACCTGGAAAGCTTCCCGGTTACAACTCAGGACCCGGTTATCGTATCAAAACTGAAAGAGTCCTGCACCTATGTGTACCAGCATAAGGTCAAACACCAGTTTATGCTGCAGCTATCAAAAAATGCTGCCCCTGGCTTTTCAGAAACTATCTGGAGTGCCACGCATACACCTGTGTTAAACAATCTAGGTGAAGTAGCCTTCATCATATTAAATTCTGTTGAAATTACCGAACAGGTAAAGGCAAAGGACAGGGAAACAGCCTTCCGGGATATAGAGAAGGCTTTCCAACTGTTTATGGAGGCGCCGGTGGCTGTTTGTATTGTAAAAGGGCCTGAGTATATAGTTGAATTGTGCAACGAAAGTATGCTGCGATTTTTGGGAAGGACACCGCTGATAATTGGTCACCCGCTAAGTGAAACCTTAACCGAAGCCAAACAACAGGGACTGATCAAAGCACTTGACCATGTTCGATCTACGGGCCAACCCTATTATGCATCTGTTTTTCCCGCCGAAATACTGATTGATGGAGCCAGGGAAAAACGTTGGTTCGATCTTGTGTTCAAGCCATATTACCAGGATAGTGAAGCAACAGAAGTGACGAGCATATTTTGCGTGGCGCACAATGTGACAGAGCAGGTGATGGCCCGTCAGAAAATAGAAGCCAACGAGCAGGAGTTACAAGCCCGCGTACAAGAACGAACTGCTGAACTGGAACAGCAAAAAAACTTACTTGATAACATCCTGGCCAATTCCTCCAATGGTATTTCGGTTAGCGAAGTGATACGTGATGCCAATGGAATTGTTATTGATGCCCGGACTATTTTGGCTAATGATGCCGCTGTACGGTTTACCGGGCTGCCAAGAAACGTTTATCTAACTAAAACCGCTACTGAAATCGATCCCAACCTGGTGGGGTCCGACTATTACCATTTATGTGTTAAAACCCTTGAAACGGGTGAGCCTTCCATCATACAATATTACCTGGAGCCAACGGGCAAATGGCTGGAACTTACGGTTTCCAGGATGGATGAAGAACACCTGATCCATATTTTTACCGATGTAACCCCCATCAAAGCTTCGCAACTTGACCTGGAACGAACCATCGACGAATTAAAACGGTCGAATGCCAACCTGGAGGAATTTGCTTATGCCGCCTCCCATGACCTGAAGGAGCCTATACGGAAGATCAACTATTTTTCAGAACGGATCCGGGGTGAGTTAAAAGACAGCCTAAGCGAGAGCCAGCTTAGTTTATTTGAACGTATGGAACATGCCACGGAGCGGATGCGTGTACTGATTGACGACCTGCTGGAATATTCGCATGTGAGCCGGGGTGTTTCCGAATTTGAGGAAATAGACCTTAACGTTAAGGTGCAGAACGTACTGGAAGACCTGGAGCTTGAGATACAGGAAAAGGGTGCCCGTATATGGGTAGAACCGTTACCCACTATAAAGGGTCATAGAAGACAGATACAGCAACTTTTTCAAAACCTTATTGGTAATGCATTGAAATACCGCAAACCTGATGTTCCCGTGGAGATAAGGGTATCTTCAAAAGTCATTAAAGGGAAAGATTCGGGTTTAAGCCTGCCTGTACATGAAGTGAACCAAAACTTTTATTTGATTGAAGTGGAGGATAATGGGATCGGGTTTGAAAAAAAAGATGCCGAACGGATCTTTCATGTGTTTACAAGACTTCATGGAAATACCGAATACAAGGGCACGGGAGTGGGATTATCAATTGCTCAAAAAGTAGTACAGAATCATAAGGGTTATATCAGGGCTAAAGGCGAACCTGGCAAGGGCTCTTTGTTCCAGGTATACTTGCCGGTAAGTGTGTAAGGATTGAGTTAAGCCTTGTTTTTTAATTACTGGTAGCGGGCTCACCAGTTGAGTACAACAATCTGTAAGTAAGACGATTCACTTTTATACGGCCCAATTTGAACCTCGCCACTATACCTGCAGCCGTATAATTTTCAGTGTGGGATCATTGTAAGATTCTTATGAAGATGCTAACAACAATGATTCCTAACTTTCCGTTGTTAACCAGTGAAATTCTCCAATTAAAGTAAACATATGAAAAAGGGAATCATTTTTCTTTTATTAGCTGTTTCGTTTACCGCCCATTCACAAAAACTGAAAGACCTTTTGTACAGCGGCAAGCTGAAATCGGACTCTAATACGGTGGTACGCAGTACAGATGATCTTTCTACCAAAATAGATACAGCACAGAAGAAACCAGCCGATACGGCTAAACTTATTGCTGTAATTCCCGGGGATTCCATTGCTAAAGCGGCCCTGCCAGCAAGGGCTGATAAGGTGGCGCAAGCAGCATCGGGAACTGATTCGGCTGTACAGGAAGCAGGGGTTACAGAACCTGTAACCGGCGCTGAACCCATAATGCCTGTGGCTACCACACCTGTAAAAAGTAATAACAAGATCTGGAAAGAATATATCGACTCGCTCCAGGGTAGTTTGAAAACAGAGGTGCTTACTAATAAAAAGGTGAAGAAAGAAACTTATTATATGATGGTTGAGTATGAGCTTGGCACCGACAACCAGGTGAGCATTTTAAATGTTATGGCAAGCCCTGAAAATACTTTTTTACAGGAGCAGGTTAAAGAACGGATTCTTTATAACCCGCCCCAGCTAAACCCGGTTTTGGACGGGAACAACCAGCCTAAAAAAGTGAAACGTAAGTATAGCTTTACCATTACTAAAGAGTAATTTTTACTGTCGGTTTCCGATTAATCAGGGTTTGTACTGATAACTGGTTCACTTTTTTTTGCCCAATGCTTCCCTCAGCTTTGGGGCAATCCTGGTTCCAAAAATTTCAATTGATTTCATCAGGGATTGGTGCGGAGGGGCACCCACATCCATATGGGCTGAAAACCGGGTAAGACCAAAAAGTTGCTGCATTTCCAAAATCTTATCAATGGCTTCATTCGCATCACCAATCAGCAAATGGCCTTTTTTTCCACGTCCCTGGTCAAATTGGTTTTTTTGATAGGGTGGCCAACCCCGCTGGCGACCGATGCGGTTCATTTGGCCAGCGTAGAGCGGGTAATATTCATTTGCCGTTTGCTGGCTGTTTTCTCCAAAAAAAGAATGCATGTGCACACCTACCTGTGGCGCTTCGGAGTTGTGGCCAAAATGCTCATATACTTCTCTATAATAGTCAAACAATGGTTTGAATTGAGCCGGGTTACCTCCAATAATGGCAAATATTACTGGCAAACCCAACCTGCCGGCCCTGAGAACAGATTCGGGTGTACCGCCAATGGCTACCCAAACCGGAAGTTTGTTCACCGGGTGGGGCAGGATCTCCTGGTTCTCAAGGGCAGGACGGAACCGGCCTTTCCAGGTTACTCTTTTTTGTTTATTGATCTGTAGCAACAGTTCCAGTTTTTCTTCAAAAAGGGCATCATAATCGGCCAAATTATAGCCAAACAGTGGAAAGGATTCTGTAAAACTTCCCCGGCCTACAACCAGTTCGGCCCGGCCGTTTGAAATAAGATCGACGGTAGCAAAATTCTGGTACAAGCGTACAGGGTCCGAAGAACTAAGTACCGAAACAGCACTTCCAAGTTTGATATGTTTGGTAACCGTTGATGCTGCAGCCAGGATGATTTCGGGTGTGGACACGGCATAGTCCGGGCGGTGATGCTCACCAATTCCAAAAAAGTCCAGTCCCACCTCGTCCATTAACCTGATCTCTTCTACCAGTTCCTGCAATCGCTGTTGCGCCGGTTGTACTTCACCCTTGCTGTTGATGTGCAGATCGCCAAACATGCCAATGCCAATTTCCATGTTGATCTTTTTGCCGGCAAAGGTAGTAGCAATCCTTGCAGTGTTGCCTTGAAGTAAGCCATCATCAAAAAACATAAGCAAGTTTTGTTGAGGATGTACCTGTGATACATTCATAATTTATTGAACAAAACGCTATGCATATAAATTACCTGATTGTGATCACAGAATTTTTGAAAAAAATAACCCATAAAATAGGAATAACACAATTAAGAGTTTATTTTAGTAAGAGTATTTGCTTAGTTACAATCTTCCTACCAAAACCGTATTAACTCCATTTCCATACAAGTTGAATGATTGACAGGTTTTAGAACCAGAACGGAAAATTTAATTGCCTTTCCCACCCCTGAATAACACTCTCCATCCTTGAGATGCTATACTATTCATCTTTGACCTTGCATTGTAGGTGCCAAGCCTGCACCAGATTTTTATTGACCGGTAACACCGGTATCCTGTCCGTTATTGTCTGAAGACCTGATGCGCTCCCTGTAAGAAATACATCATTGTGTTTGCCCATTACACGCCACAACATGTATTATAACAGTAATGGCTAAACGCATTGTTAAACTCATTCAACCAGCATTTATTCATATCAAAACTATAATTATGAGAAGTAGATGTGTTAACACCACTGAGCCGCAACCTGGTTATTTCCGTGAAAGCATTCTATGGAAAAAGAAACAGTTGCATGCGGCTTTCCCCGCTTTTTCGAAGTTCTTTTTATTTATGCTTTTCCTGATGGCAGCTGCCACAGGTATTGCACAGA
>DASTMJ010000185.1:0-6711 GCA_035714205.1 Flavisolibacter sp.
AGATCGGGGTTTCCATAACGTGAGATCACGTACTGGTCGCCAGACCTGCGTAACAAAGTGAGGTAGGAATAATTGCTGATCTCCTGGTTACCCAGTTTTCCGGTGCTGGCTCTTAACTTCAGATCAGAGATCCAGTTCACATTCTGCATAAAATCTTCGTTGGAGATTCTCCAACCCACAGACACGGAAGGAAAATAACCCCACTGGTTATTTTCTGCAAACCTTGATGAGGCATCTCCCCTAAGGCTACCCGTTACAAAAAAACGATTGTCGTAGTTGTAATTCACGGAGCCAAATACAGAGAACAAAGCCCACTCCGATGCAGATCCACCATTCCATACATCAACCTGCGAACCACCATAATCAATATATTGAAACGGCGGGGTTACATAATCAAAACGGTTACGGCTGGCACCAATGGAGGAAGATTCGTTGGTGATGAATTCACTGCCCGCCAAAACGCTGAACGCATGGTCGCCAAAACGATTACTGTAGTTAGCGGTATTGTTCCAGGTTAATGTCAGGTCCTGTCCACGGTCTTCATTCAAACTGGTTGGACGATTTTTTCTGCCCGTTCCCTGGTCTGCACCACTTCCGCCACCATCATCATCACCAAAATTTTCATTGAACGCTTTGTTATGATTAATATTCAGATCAACACCCAGGTTGGTCCTGAACTTTAATTCCTTGTTCTTTAAGAAAGCATATTCCGCATACACATTTCCAAACGATTTAAGATGGTTGCGTTTGTCATTGGTAAAATAAGCAAGAGCAATAGGATTGCTGCTCCATTCATACCTGTCGCTCTGCCAGCCACCACTTGCCTGGTCATTGTGTAAATAAAATGGTAAGTCTGTAAAAGGATCTCTTTCACTATACGTGGGGTCAGAAGGATCTTTATAAACAGGAATCACCGGCGGACGGATCAATGCATGACGTATCACACCCGGGGCATCACCTTTTGATGAGATCTTATCCTGCACGGCGCTTGATAATTGCAGGTTGGTACCAACAGTAAGCCGCTCAGTAAGATTTGCATTAATATTGGTTCTGAAATTATAACGCTGGTATTTATCGTTGTCAAATATCACAATTCCATTCTGTCCATAATAACCGCCTGATATAAGGAACTGTATTTTATCACTGCCCCCGCTGGCCGATACCTGCAGGTTTTGTGAATGACCTGTTTCAAAAAGTTCACCAAGCCAATCTGTATTGGCAAGGTCCGTTCTTGTTTTATCTGTTGTATAAGGATTGGTGCCGCTATAGCCGGAATTATTCCAGCTCTCTTCCATTTTTGCCATGTACTGGGAAGTATTTAACATGGTTGGAAGGTTAGCTACTTTTTGAATACCATTAAAATAATTGACCTCTACCAGGGTTCTTCCCTTCCTGCCCGATTTTGTGGTGATAACAACCACACCGGCAGAAGCTCGGGAACCATAAATAGCCGCTGCTGCTGCATCTTTAAGAACACTGATGCTTAAGATGTCAGATGGATTGATAAATGAAATTTCACGTGAGGGAATACCATCCACAATAAACAAAGGACTGTTATTTCCAATGGTACCTTCTCCCCTGATACGTATACTGATGTCATCACCGGGGGCACCAGTGCTTTGAGTAACCTGCACACCTGCAACCTGCCCCTGTAACAATTGTGCTACATCGGGCACCCGGCGTTGTTCAAGATTGCTCATATTTACCGTTGCAACAGAACCGGTAAGCGATGATCTTCTTTGTGTAGTATATCCTACTACAACAATATCATTTAATGAAGTAGAAGCATCTGCCAGGCTTACCTGGAAATCAGTTCTCCCGGTAACCGGTATTTCTTCTGCGTTATACCCCACATGGGTAATAACAAGTATTCCATCTTCTGGTACCGTTAATGTAAAAATTCCTTCATCATTGGTTTGTGTTCTTGTATTGGAGTTCTTTAAACTAACCGTAACACCCGACAAAGGCGCTCCTGTTGGTGAACTTACTATACCTGTAATTTTTTTTGTTGTACCTGTTGGTGGAACGTCCTGGGCCCTGGCCTGGAACTGGAACAGGATGAGCATGCAACAAAAAAATAGCTGAATTGCCAATACGTAGGAGAAATGAGAAAAACTTCTCGTGGCAGTTAATTGTTTGTTCATATATGCATCGTTTAAGTATTTAAAAAGAAATTGAATAATCGGGGTTAGTAATGGGTGTTTTATGTACTCATTATGAATTGTTTTAGTGAATGATCATTTTACTTATACAGGTTTTGATAATCAGGATCCATATCAGGCGAACGCAAACCCGCCACTTCATTGGCCATCAGCATAAAAACATTCCAGCACAACCCTTTGGTCGATGGCCACCAGCTATCGGTGCTTGTCCATTGGGTAGGAATAAATTCTTTACTAAAAGGCCATTCAGGATGTAAATAAATTTCTGCCCAGGCCCTGTTCTCCATCCTCTTTTTAGCAGGCGCCCAGCCATGTTTTAATCCAACAACGTAAGCGCAATATTCCGCCCTGAACCAGCTTCCTCCATTATAATAGTAGCCGTCATTCCTGCCATCGCTATAATTATCTTCTCCAAACTTTTCAAATGGCTGGTAGCCCTTACTTAAAAAAGCATATCCTTTTTTATCTCTTGTACTTCTGAAAAGTATAGGTGCTGTGGTTCCATACTCAGGATGTGGTGCTCCCGCCACCTTATTTAATGCAGGCACATGGTTTAAATGGTTTTGAACCATTTCATCAGTAAGCAGTGGTTTGTTAAACATCCAAAGGGAAAAAAATTCCGGCTCCAGGTCTGTTAGCGAAACCAGGTCAGGATACTGCCTGTCAAACATCAGGTGTTTGCGTTTAGTATCATAAAAATTCCTATATGCCTGTTCTGCTTTATTGATATAAGATTCTTCAAGATGGAATCCTAATTCCTTAATGGTACGTAATGCTATAGCCAGCATTCCCTGGTTCACGGCCAGCCTTTTTGTTTTGGGAGTGTAATCAATCACATCTATCTGGCTTAATGGAAAATGTGCCTCGCAAATCCCATCCCTGTCCGCATCAAACTCGTTCAAAACATAATCAACAGCCTTTTTAATTTTATCATGCGGCAATTGCACACCAAATCGTCTTTTGTTTAATAAGGCCCACATCAGCCACTCAATGGTAGCCTCGTTATCCTTGGCTTCTACAGATCCCATCAACGGGGTGATGATCGTACCAATACCACCTTTGGCAGTTTGTGTTTTACCCCATTTTTCCCATATGGCCAGGTTCAGTTCTTTATTATAGGTAGCTACTATTGAAAAATAAGAATCACGGTTATACATATCCGGGGCATAATTCATGTTGGGCACATTAAACGGGCTCATATCATCTACATCCGCAATCCAGGTAAGCATATTAAAATTGGCGTACAACATTTTTTCCAGCAGGCTTCCTTTAAATCCTTTTCCCTCGGCCAGCCTTGCCTGGGAAGAGATCATAAATTGCTGCTGCGAAACCCAGGGTTCTGTAAAAACATAACTGGTTTTTACCACTGTATCACCCAATGGAAGAAAATTATAAGGTTCGGCCCGGGGGTTATGTTTTACCAGTTGCAGGTCTTTGATTTCAAGATGATAATCGTTGCCGGCATTTGAACCTATAAAAAGCGAAACACTGTCGTTTTCTATATAGGGAACCATTACACTTCCCTTAAAAACAGTCCATTCATTTTCCAATACAGGAAATTGATCTATATACTTGACACCGTTTTCCAGCTCAACGGTTTTCCGGCCATTTTTAACACGGAAAAGTTTTAAAGAAAGAGGTGCATTGCCCTTCACCAAAAAAGAAATGGTGTACACCTGCTGATCTGTAAACGGGGCCATAAACTCTATTCCCGAGGTTCCACCTTTACCTTTTATAGAAATACTGTCCTTATTGACAAACAATGTTGCATTTCCCCGGCTGGTATACAACTTTGGTAGGTCCAGCTGTTCAACCGTTCCGGCATCCAGGTTATATAATTCACCAAGGGTATGATTGATATAATGATGACCTTCTTTTCGTTCCTGTAGTGTGGCAACAGAAAATAAATTAGGATCGGCCAGGCGGCGCATCCCTACAAAACCACCACCACGACCGCTGAAGCGGCGTCGTGTATTACGTGTGTATTGATTTTTATAGCCCGCTTCGGTTAAAAACCCTACTACCTGGTTATCTCCTGTAATGTAACCGGTGGCAGGATACATTTCATGAACCAACCCTCCCGGGAAATTGGCATGTTCAAAACTAACATACTGTTTGGGCGGCTGAACAGGCCTGGCTGATTGTTTTAGTATATAATACATGGCCGGCATGGAGTTCTGTACCAGCTTTACCTGCTTTTTTACAATGCCCGCACCTACCACTTCATAAGTAACCGAAACAGAAAGATGGGCATCAAACTCCTTTACATAGATATCTTTTTGCAGAGTAATTTTCTTTTCATCTCCATGCTGCATTTCACCTTTCCAATTGGAAATAAAGGTTTCTGTACTAAGATCGTGGTTGAATAATTGAAGGGAAAACTCGCCGTCATTCCGGAACAAAGGTTCCTCGCCATTATATACTGCAACCTGGTAACCCTGCTCTTCCGTGCCCTCAGCTTTTAATCGAAGATCCTGTCCGTATACAACAACAGGGTCAAAAAAGCCACCTACACAAAACAGTAAAAGCGTCAGTTTGATAAGGTCAATCCGCATAGCAGCAATTAAAAAGGAAAGCTAGTTTTAATTGATGCCGGCTTTGTACACTATAATTACATTTTACTGTACCATAGTTACAAATTGTGTCTGAATAAGGCTTTTGGTGAAAAAAATATCCGGAAAGTGTAAAGAACGGTCACACCTAAAGATGGCTTAGTTCCAAAAATCTTTATTCAATCAAAAAGGATGAACAGGATACTAATTCCGCCATTTTGACATTAGGGTTAAAAACATTACTCTTCAATCTTTTTTAGTTTCTGCTCCCTGTACTCATTAGGAGCGCATTGAAATTGTTTACGGAATTCCCTGAAGAAATACGATTGGTTATTAAAACCCGTCCTGAAAAATATTTCGGTGACCGTGAGATTAGTAGTGGTAAGCAGCCTGGCCGCTTCTTTAAGCCTGATATGTTTGATAAACTCCCCGGGAGTCATCCCGGTCATGGTTTTTAGTTTGCGGTACAGCTGCATTTTACTCAGGCTGAATTCCTTTTCAAGTAAAACAGCATTCAGGTCTCCATCGGCAAGCCTTTCCTCGATCGTTTTTACCAGCTTCGACAAAAAAACCTTATCCGTGTCGGCAAGATCTGAATCTACCAATACTTCAGAAACGCTATCGGTCTGGAATACATCCATCATCTTCTGGCGGTATTCCAGTAGTTTCCTTACACGCAATTTCAGGTGAGAAGTATGGAAAGGTTTGGCGATATAGGCGTCTGCTCCAACTTCATAACCTTCCATGTGATGATCTTCACTGCCCCTGGCCGAAAGGATGATCATCGGAATCTGGCAGGTTGATTGGGTGTTTTTTATTTTATTACAAAACTCAAGACCGCTCATTCCCGGCATCATTACATCACAAATGATAAGATCGGGCAGCATCTTATCCATCAGCTCGATTGCTTTTTTGGCCTCCGGCGCTTCGTACACAATATAATCCTCCCTTAAAATATCCCTGATCAGGAAACGGATATCTGCATCGTCTTCAACAATGAGTATGTTTTTCTTTTTACTCTCCTGCAGGGTTTCAATAATGGCCTGCTTATTATTTGAATCAGGCACCTGCTGGAAAGGTTGTTCAGTATAGGACGTAATGGTTTTATATAAATATGAAGGTTTATCACTGGCTGAGGGCATGATGGCAGCATCCCCGGTTTCAGGTTGTTGGGAGGATAATGGGAGGTTTACCACAAAATGGATCCTTTCATTTTCGCAACCGGCCATAATGCGGCCACCCAGCAGTGATACCAGTTGCTTGGTAAAGGCAAGACCTATACCTGTTCCAAATTTTCCTTCCCTGGTTTTTGAAATATCCTCTCCATAAAACTTTTCAAAAAGTTTTTCCAGGTTTTCCTCCGGCATAGAACCTGAGTTCACAACCT
The DNA here is from genome assembly GCA_035714205.1 of Flavisolibacter sp. Lineage (GTDB taxonomy): Bacteria > Bacteroidota > Bacteroidia > Chitinophagales > Chitinophagaceae > Flavisolibacter. Next base: position 6,102 of record DASTMJ010000185.1, read on the forward strand.
TTATCTCCAGTTGCTGTTCAGGTTTGTTTTCAATGGCTGAAAAAAACACCTGTTCATTTTTACTGGAATGTTTAAATGCATTCGACAAAAGATTAAAAACAATTTTTTCTACTTTATCCTTATCCACCCAGCCATACATATCCTGCGAAATATGTACTTCATACTCCATTTTATTTTTTTCACTTAATGACCTGAAAGGATCGGTGAGATTTTGAAATAATTCGGAGATATTTAAAAAACTAAAATTGTTTTTGTAAAAACCTTCTTCCACTTTCCTGAATTCAAGGAGTTGTTGAACCAGGTACGTAAGCCTGGAGGCCTGCTGGTGAATGACCGATAAAAAATAAGGCCTTTCTTTTAGTTCTTTTACCGAAACATTTTTATCCAGGAAATGTTCCGCACTACCCATGATCAACGTTAGTGGTGTTTGTAATTCGTGGGCAATATTGGTAAAAAATCCAAGCCTGTTCTGGTGGATCTCCTCTTCTTTTGTACGTAATAAATGCTCAACCTCCAGCTGGTGTTTGATCTCCAGTTTATTTTTCCGGTACTTATAAATAATATACCCGATCACTGCCAGCAGAATAATATAAAAGGTAATGGCTATTGG
>DASTMJ010000186.1:0-32124 GCA_035714205.1 Flavisolibacter sp.
TTGAGGAAATGGATAAAATAACTACAGCGGCCACACCTTTGCAGTTAAACAAAAAATTATTCATAGAAACCGGCTCAGACCGTGGACCAGTTTTATCACCTGTTGATGAAGGCACCGAATTGAAAGTCGGTGACAAAATCAAAGTTCGCATTGAACTGCGTGTTGACCGCGATATGGAATATGTACACATGAAAGATTTGCGGGCCTCGGCTTTAGAACCTGTTAATGTATTAAGTGGTTATAAATGGCAAGGCGGTTTGGGTTATTATGAAAGTACCAGGGACGCAAGCACCCATTTCTTTTTCAATTACCTACGCAAAGGAACTTATGTTTTTGAGTACCCTTTATTTGTAACACATACAGGCACATTCAGCAATGGTATTACAACAATTCAATGTATGTATGCGCCGGAGTTTTCGGCCCACAGCGAAGGAATAAGAATTACTGTTGAATAATAGTTTTCATAAGCTTGCAAACAAATATGTCACACCACAACTGTGGCATATTTATTTTTACACCCAAATATGCAAGTTGATTACCTGATAATTGGACAAGGCATTTGCGGTACCATGTTTTCATGGTTTTTGCACAAAGAAGGAAAAACATTCATGGTACTTGATGATGCTAATGAAAAGGCCGCATCCAAAGTTGCAGCAGGCATCATTAATCCTGTAACCGGGCGCAGGTATGTCACCACATGGATGATTGACGAAGTAATGCCGTTTGCTATTCAAACATACAATGAACTTGCTGCCTGTTTAGACACACAGCTGGTGTTTAAAAAAAGTATCATTGATTTTTTTCCTTCCGCACAAATGCGAAATGCTTTTATTGAGCGGATTGCAGAAGATGACACCTTCGTCCACTCCTACCCGGATCAGAATCATTTTAACCAGTATTTTACTTACGAATTTGGTTGTGGTGAAATAAGGCCCGCTTACTCCATCAACATCCAGGAGTTAATGATGTTATGGAGAAAAAGGCTGAATGAACTCAAAGCCCTGGAATCGCATCAGTTTAACGCTGCTGAACTGCACATCTCAAACAATGGTATCCGTTATCATCACATTACTGCTCAAAAAATTATTTTTTGTGATGGTGTTGCTGCTGCAAACAATCCCTGGTTTCAATTGTTACCATTTGCGCCTAACAAAGGTGAAGCCCTTATGATAGAAAGTGAAGAGCTAAACAATCAACACCTTTATAAAAAGGGAATGATCTTAGCTCCGCTTCCTCAACAAAATGTATATTGGGTTGGTTCCAACTATCAATGGGAATTTACAAATCAAGAACCATCAGAAAAATTTTATACGCAAACTAAGGCACTGTTGCAACAATGGCTTAAGGTTCCATTCAAAGTTTTGCATCATAAAGCAGCTATAAGGCCAGCCACCATTGAACGAAGACCATTTGTTGGGTTTCACCCAATTCACAATAACATTGGCATCCTTAACGGGATGGGTACCAAAGGAACTTCACTTGCTCCGTTTTTTGCGCATCAACTTACGCAACATTTAGTGTATCATTTTCCACTTGCTCCGGAGGCCGATGTGCATCGCTTCAGCCGCATTCTTTCAAAATAGCAGTATTAAAACTCTGCTGCTCCGCTTATAAAACATAAGTATTTTGCATTCCGGCGTTTGATATTTTTGATATTTTATAACCATTACCAATGGACGAAAAGAAAGAACCACAATATGTAATTCCGGCCCGGTACCGGAAAATGGAGAATATGCATATTCTTTTCTGGCTGCTAAAAGATGTCAGCTGGTGCCTCATCTGGAAACCGCTGGCCGTTGCCATGATCTTCCCTACGCTGATCATTGCCATCATCATCGCATGGCGTACACGAACACTGAAATCCGAACTGGCACATAACCTGGCCATTGCATTCTGGATCTCGGCCAACTCTTACTGGATGATCTCTGAATTTTTACATTTTGATACAGTGCCCATCTGGCAACAGTTTGAAGGCAAACATTTAGCCCTCATTCCATTTACGATTGGTCTTGTTATACTAATGAATTATTATTTGTTTCAAAAACGAAAAGAAGAGGAAGAACAGGTGCTTACCTTTTAAGCGTTTGCCAGCTGCAATGCAACTATCATCATCCGTTGTGTCACTCACCTGTACGTTCAATAATTCTATTCAGCACATAGCCACATTCGCTTTACCTTTCACCATTTAATATGACAGAACAAACTCCTACTTCGCTATACCTGTCTGAGCTCGAGAAATACAAAGCTCAACTGGCAGCCTTACTCAAAAAACGATCAAGACTTGGCTGGAACCGGCTTATTGTCTTTTTGCTTACCATATTTTTATCCTACCAGGTTTTTGTTACAGCTGGCATTATCGGAATGTTGGTTGTAGCTGCAGGCCTTGGTTTTCTTTTATATCTTATATCAGTTGATGTAAATAACAACCAGCAGATTGCCAATACAAAAACCCTTATCCATCTTAACGAGGAAGAACTGGAAGTATTAGATCATCGTTATTCCAAAAGAAATGATGGAAGCAATTTTATTCCGGATACACATGATTATGCCAACGATCTGGACCTTTTTGGCAAAGCTTCCTTATTTCAATGGTGCAACAGGTGTTTTACAGAACAAGGACAACAACTGTTTGCACAAAATATGCTTTACCCTATTACAGTAGCAGAAGTTTTAAAAAGACATGAAGCTGTAAAAGAAATAGCGCCAATGATAGAATGGCGACAGCAACTGCAATCCTTAACCATGCAAACCTCTATTACCATTCAAACAGAAAAAAAAGTAACAACCTGGTTGAAGGAAAAAGATGAACATTTCACCAAAACCGGGTGGAAAGTGTTTGTGCAGGTGTATAGCGTTGTAACAACTGGTTCTGCTATAGCGGCCATTGCGGGTTATATACCAGGCAGCCTTTTTTCATTATTGTTTTTATTGTATTTCATTACAGGTTTATTACTGAGCAGGAATACCGTTAAGGCATATAATCACCTTTCCGGAATAGTAAAAGAAGTAAGCGGGCTGCACCAGGTAGTGCAATGGATAGAAGAAAAAAAATTAAACGCCCCATTGTTTCAGCACTTAAAAGATACGATACAGGCAAACGGCGACAAAGCTGCACCAGAGATCAAGGGTTTGAAAATTATACTGGACCGGTTTGACTTACGACTGAGCATAGTTGGTTTGTTGTTCTTTAACAGCTTTTTGTTGTGGGATGTGCGACAAATGATCTCATTAAATGAATGGCGCAAAAAAAATAAGGAAGCTGTGCCTAAATGGTTTTCATTTATTGCAGAAGTTGAAGTGCTCCATTCCCTGGCAAGTTTGCAGATTAATAGTCCGGGATGGTCGTATCCACAGTTTGTATCAGAACATTTCACTTTTGAAGGCAAAGAATTTGGCCATCCGTTGATACCGGAAAAAAACAGGGTTACCAATGATTTTGACCTGGAAGGAACAGCGAAAATTGGTTTAATAACAGGCTCTAATATGGCCGGCAAAAGTACTTTCCTGCGCAGTCTTGGAGTGAATATTGTGCTGGCGCAAATGGGAGCACCGGTTTGTGCAACACAAGTAGAACTTTCTCCTGTTCAGTTGATGAGTAGTATGCGAATTGCGGATAACCTGGCAGAGAACACTTCAACTTTTTATGCTGAATTAAAAAAACTGAAAACCATTATTGAAGCAGTTAACCGCCATGAACCGGTTTTTATATTGCTGGATGAAATTTTAAGAGGCACCAACTCTATGGACCGGCATAAAGGTTCAGAAGCCCTGATGGCGCAACTGGTTAAGCAAAAAGCAGTAGCTGTAATTGCCACACATGATGTGGAATTGGCTACCCTTGAAAATGCATACCCCGCGTCTATTGAAAATTATCATTTTGATGTTCAGGTAGAAGGTGAGGAACTGTATTTTGACTATAAACTAAAACATGGCGTTTGCACCAGCTTAAATGCTTCCATACTGATGAAAAAAATTGGAATTGAATTGAGTTAACAGATTGCTCAATAGGATTACCAACCGTACAAGTGTGCGACGCAACCGGTGCCGCCAGTTGGCATAAAGCCGGCTACAATACTCATTTTATTCAGGTTTTGACACCTCTGTAGCTGTACACTTATCTTTGCGGCTCAAATAGCTTTACAACTAAAAAAATATTGAAATGTTTCGTTCACATACCTGCGGGGAATTAAGATTACATAATGTGGGTGCCGGTGTTACTCTTGCCGGCTGGGTTCAAACCGTTCGCAAATTTGGTTCTATTACGTTTGTTGACCTGCGTGACCGTTATGGTATTACGCAGCTTTTATTTGGAGAAACCTTAAATGAACAACTGGATACCAACCCGCTGGGCCGTGAGTTTGTGATACAAGTAAAAGGAACAGTTACAGAACGATCCAATAAAAACACAAACCTGTCAACGGGTGATATTGAGGTTACTGTTGCATCTTTTACAATACTGAATAAATCTGCAGTGCCGCCCTTTACGATCCAGGATGATACGGATGGTGGTGATGACCTGCGTATGAAATACCGCTTTCTTGATCTGAGAAGGGCTGCTGTAAAAAGAAACCTTGAATTGCGGTACGCTGTAAACAGGGCCACCAGGGATTACCTGCACCGGCAAAACTTTATGGACATTGAAACACCGTTTCTTATAAAATCCACACCTGAGGGTGCAAGGGATTTTGTGGTGCCATCCAGGATGAACCCGGGACAATTTTATGCTTTACCGCAATCGCCACAAACTTTCAAACAATTGCTGATGGTTAGCGGTTATGATCGTTATTACCAGATTGTAAAATGCTTCAGGGATGAAGACCTGAGAGCGGACCGTCAGCCGGAGTTTACACAAATAGATTGCGAAATGGCTTTTGTTGAACAGGAAGACATTCTGAATATGTTTGAAGGGCTGATCAAATACATTTTTAAACAGGTAAAAGATATTGATTATACAGAAGCTGTTGAACGAATGACCTGGGAAGATGCCATGTGGAATTATGGTAATGACAAACCAGACATCAGGTTTGATATGAAAGTAGCAAACCTTAAATCGGCATTCAATAAAGGTGGGGAAATAGCAGCTCCCGGTGAATTGATCAACGGCGCAGGTTTTGGTGTTTTTGATAATGCTGAAACTGTAGTTGCCATTGCTGTTCCTGGTGCTGCCGAATATTCCCGTAAACAATTAGATGAATTAACCGACTGGGTGAAACGTCCGCAGATTGGCATGCAGGGCTTAGTGAACATAAAATACAATCTTGATGGTTCCTTAAAAAGCAGCGTAGATAAATTTTACAACGAAGAAAAATTAAAGGCCATTGCTGCTTTTGCCAATGCTCAACCGGGAGATCTTATTCTGGTATTGGCAGGAGCTGAAGAAAGGACACGTAAAGCTATCAGTGAGCTGCGTCTTGAATTGGGGGAACGGTTAGGTCTTCGTAAAAAAGATGAGTTTAAATTATTGTGGGTTCTGGATTTTCCTCTTTTTGAATATGCTGAAGATGATAATAGATGGGTAGCCAGGCATCATCCGTTCACTTCACCAAAGCCTGCACAAATAGAGACGATGATTAACAACAGCCCGTTAATTGAAAATGCGACTGAATATCTGAAACATCCTTATTCCAACATCAAAGCCAATGCGTATGACATGGTATTGAATGGCAATGAAATTGGCGGAGGATCTATTCGTATCTATCAAAGAGAACTTCAGGAAAAAATGTTTGCGGCCCTGGGCATGAGTGAAGAAGAAGCTTTGCACAAATTTGGATTTTTGTTAGGCGCATTTGAATACGGGGCACCGCCCCATGGTGGAATTGCTTTTGGTTTTGACAGGCTGTGTGCTATTTTAGGTGGTAGTGAAAGCATCAGGGACTTTATTGCCTTCCCTAAAAATAATAGTGGCAGAGATGTAATGCTGGATGCCCCGGCAAGCATTGATAACAAGCAGCTGGATGAGTTAAATATTAAACTTGATATAAAATAATCAAATCGGGAGCGAGAATCTAGTCTTGTTTTGATCGTGTAAAATAATTACCCAGCTGAATTGATTTATTTAAACCTGTCTTAGGAAATACTAAAAAATAACAGTCGTCAAAACAGGATGCAGTATTATAGAATTACCGAACTATTGATATACAAAATCAATAGTTCGGTTTTCTTTTTAAACAGAACATCCCAGGTATATTGTTATTCTGATAAAGTCCGCTTCATCTGTTCTAACATCATCAGGAAGCAGAATTCGTTCGATTTAGGTTCAGTGGCTTATCATAGCATGTTTATCAGCTAACCCAGGTACGCATTTCGTTTGCATGCTTGCTGAATGGAAACATTTGAAGCCACATATTCAACAAATTGTTCATTATATTCTAACAATCCCTTTAGTATGCTTTGCTTACTTTTATAGATACCATTGTTTTATGAAAAATTTTGTATGGGTTGCGCTTGTTGTTGTATTGGTGGGATGTAAAAAAGTTTCAGAAACAGACACATCGCTTCCGTCACAGGTATTAAGCAACGTTGCGTACGGTAATGATCCCGAACAAAAAATGGATCTTTACCTGCCAAAAGACCGATCCACAGCCAATACAAAACTGATTCTATTAATTCACGGTGGCGGTTGGGTAAGTGGCGACAAATCAGATTTCTCTTCTTACATTTCCATATTACAGGATCGCTTACCTGGTTACGCAATTGCAAACATCAATTATCATTTAGCGACCAATATAACCAACCATTTTCCTACCCAGGAAACAGATGTAAAAGCTGCTGTGGCCTTTCTTTTACAAAATCGGGAACAATACCAGTTTTCAGAAAAATTTGTTTTACTGGGCGCCAGTGCCGGGGCGCACCTCGCCTTGTTGCAAGCTTATAAGTATACTAGTCCGAAAATAAGAGCAGTTGTAGATTTTTATGGGCCTGTGAACATGACAGACCTGTATAATAGTGCATCCAATCCATTGTACAAGGATGCGCTAAAAACATTAATGGGAGGCACACCGGCCGAAAATCCTGGCCTGTATGAACAATCGAGTCCCATAAATTTTGTTAATGCACAATCACCACCAACTATTATTTTTCATGGCCAGTTGGATGAATTGGTGCCTGTTTCTCAATCGGAGAATTTAAAAAACAAATTAATAAATGCCGGGGTAGCTACAGAGCTTACAATCGTTCCCAATGTAGGACATGATGTTTGGCCCGAATCAGAAATGAATGCTGCGTTTACCAGGATTGTGCAGTTCCTGCAACAACACGTTCCTTAACAGGCATATTTTTTTGGCAAATAAATCTAACAGGCCTTGTTAAATCAAACAGACAAAAAATACGGCCGCATGCATTCATCCTAAATCGGTTTTCTTCTGTAATTTGAATTATGAATGTTGCAACGCCATTGGCAGAACGGATGCGTCCGGAAGTATTGGAGGATCTTGCTGGGCAGGAACATCTTACTGGCAAGGGAAGTGTATTAAGAACTGCTATTGAACAGCAGAAAATTCCTTCTATGATTTTGTGGGGACCACCGGGAACCGGCAAAACAACGATAGCACATATAATCGCATCAACCTTAGAGGTTCCATTTATCACCTTAAGTGCCATAAGTTCGGGAGTAAAAGATGTGCGAGATGCCATCGCCCAGGCTCAACATACTTCGGGTACCATTTTATTTATTGATGAGATACACCGTTTTAATAAAGGACAGCAGGATGCGCTACTTGGTGCTGTTGAAAAAGGCATTATCAAATTGATTGGTGCAACAACAGAAAATCCATCTTTTGAAGTTAACAGTGCCCTGCTAAGCCGTTGCCAGGTATATGTTTTAAAACCCCTGGCCGAAAACGATCTCATAAGGTTGTTACAACATGCTTTGCAACAAGATGATTGGCTGAAACAAAAAAATATTGAACTAAAGGAAACAGAAGCCCTTTTGACACTATCAGGTGGAGATGCAAGAAAATTATTCAATTTATTAGAGCTTGTTGTTAATGCGTTGCCCGGTAAAAAAGACATTGTGATATCTGATGAACTGGTGATGAAAATTGCCCAGCAGCGCATTGCATTGTATGACAAAACCGGGGAGCAGCACTATGACATTATTTCTGCGTTTATCAAATCTATGCGGGGTAGCGATCCTAATGGAGCCATCTATTGGCTGGCCCGCATGATTGAAGGTGGCGAGGATGTAAAATTTATAGCCCGCCGTATGGTGATCTTTGCAAGTGAAGATATTGGCAATGCAAATCCAACAGCTTTGGTGCTGGCAAATTCCTGTTTCGAGGCGGTAAATAAAATTGGTTACCCTGAATCAAGAATCATTCTTGCACAATGTGCAACCTATTTGGCTTCGTCGCATAAAAGCAATGCATCTTATATGGCAATTGAAGAAGCCCTTGATGTTGTGCGGCGCCAAGGTGACCTGCCGGTACCCTTACATATTCGGAATGCACCAACCGGTTTAATGAAAAAAATGGGATACGGGCAGAATTATAAATATGCTCACAGTTTTGAGGGGAATTTTACAAATCAGGAATTTTTACCGGAAACTATTAAAGGAACAGCTTTTTATGACCCCGGTAAAAATCCAAGAGAAGAAGAACTCAGGAGATTTTTACGCAACCTCTGGAAGGACAAATACAATTATTAATTCTACCGCATTTTTATTCAATCCCAACTTATATTTATTCAAATATCATTTACCAATGAAAAAAATCATTTTCTTTTTGGTTGCTGTTTTTTTTATTCAAACGATCAATGCGCAAACCATTATCAACCGCGACCCGGAGATAGATCAAATGGTAAAAGAAATTTCTTCCGACAGCCTGAAGATGTACATCAATAAACTAGTAAGTTTTGGATCCCGTCACACCATGAGTTCCACAACGGATAAGAAACGGGGCATTGGTGCAGCCAGGGAGTGGGTGGTTCAGAAATTCAAGGAATTTGCCATTAACAGTAATGGGAAAATGACGGCTTTTGTAGATACTGTGACCCTCCAGCCAGATGGCAGAAGAATCAATACAGTTACAAACCTGGGTAATGCAATGGCAACCTTGAAAGGTGCAGATCCAAATGATGATCGTATTTATATAATTAGTGGGCATTTAGATAGTCGTGTAACAGATATTATGAATAAAACTGCTGAGGCGCCGGGTGCCAACGATGATGGAAGCGGAGTAGCTGCAGTAATAGAATGTGCACGGGTCATGAGCAAACATTCATTCCCGGCAACCATAATTTTTGTTGCTGTTAGCGGGGAAGAACAGGGCTTATTAGGTGCTGCCCATTTAGCAGACAAAGCAAAAAAACAAAACTGGAATATTGACGCCATGTTGAACAATGATATTATGGGCGGTAACAACAGCAATGAAACCAATATAATTGATAACACGAGGCTCAGGGTTTTCAGTGAAGCCTTCTCTGTAAGTGATACGGGAAGGGTGTTTCAAAATATAAGAAATCTTGGGTTAGAAAATGATGGAAAAGCAAGACAGCTGGCCCGTTATGTAAAAGAAACAGGAGAACGTTATGTTGACAATCTCGAAATTGTGATGGTCTATCGTAATGACCGGTTTCTGAGAGGAGGTGATCACACACCTTTTGTACAAAGAGGATTTGCCGCTGTACGGTTTACAGAAATGAATGAAAATTTTAATCACCAGCACCAGGACCTGCGAACTGAAAATGGAGTTGTATATGGTGACCTGCCCGAGTTTATGGACTTTGAATACCTGAGAAAAAATACCGGGGTTAATCTTGCTTCGCTTGCCAACCTGGCAAAAGCACCATCCGTTCCGCAGGAAGTAAAGATTGAAGTTCGAAATCTTTCGAATGCAACCACATTGAATTGGAAAGCTCCAAAAAACGGCAATACAAAAGGGTACTATATACTGATGCGTGAAACCACTTCGCCGGTCTGGCAGAAAAAATTCTATACGTCTTCCGCCTCCATCACATTGCCTTATTCCAAAGACAACTATTTTTTTGCGGTTCAATCAGTAAATGAATCCGGTAACGAAAGTTTGGCCGTAACTCCATCAGTCGGTCGTTAAATTTGAAATATGGACATTAGCTGGATGTTAAAAGAATTTGGTGAACTCACACCATATGAACTTTACGCAATTGTACAATTACGTAACGAAGTTTTTGTTGTAGAACAAAATTGCGTTTTCCAGGATGCAGATGACAAAGACCAGGAGTCCTATCATTTAATGGGGTTTCAGCACAACAAGTTGGTTGCCTATACACGTATTGTACCGGCTGGGGTAAGTTATAAAGAAGTGTCTATCGGAAGGGTAGTCACTTCACCTTCAGTGCGACGAGGCGGTGCAGGTAAACTACTTATGCAAAAATCAATTGACACAGCTTATTCTTTATTCGGAAATGTTCCCATCAAAATTGGCGCACAATTTTATCTAAAGAAATTTTACGAGTCATTAGGCTTTCAACAAATCAGTGATATTTACCTGGAAGATGGCATTGATCATATTTACATGCTAAAACCACCATCTTCTATAATTGTTTGATCTAACTTTCTGCAAAAAAGCACATTCGTAAGTTTACGATGTACTGCTTCGTATTTAAACCTGATTATAAAAAAATATCTACGATATGCTTGTACATTAAACTTGTGCGGCATACTTTAGCCCAGATATCCAAATCCTAGTTAAAACTAAAACCAAATCTATGAGAACAAATGTACCAGGCGTACGTACACTAGTGCTCATTTTCGCTCTAGCCCTTACATCCTTTCGAGGCTCTTCACAATCTATTACAACAGGCAACGGCAAAATTGAAATCGGCTTAGGAATAGGTCCTGTATTTTTTCTTGGCGACCTGGGTGGTAATTATGGTAAAGGAACCCGGTTTGTAAAAGACATTAATTTCCCTACTACCAATTTAATAAAAGGTTTTTATGTTAACCTATATCCAGTAGAATGGCTGGGCTTTCGTTTTGCCATGAACCATGGTAAACTGGAAGGTTATGATAGTCTTGTAAATGATAAAGGCGGAGATGAGACCTTTAGAAAAATACGTAACCTTGAATTTCAATCTCCCTTATGGGAAGCATATGGAGCGATAGAATTTTATCCAACTGTTTTTTTAGAACAATATGATGGCTTGCAGGGAAAGCTGAGACCCTACGGTGTTTTAGGTTTTGGTGCATTTAAATTCAACCCAAAAGCAAGATATTACGCACCTAATGGACAGGCTACATGGGTAGAATTAAAACCTTTGCGTTTGGAAGGCCAGGGCATGGCAGAATATCCCGACAGAAAAGAATATAAACTGATGTCATGGGAAATTCCAATTGGTGCCGGTTTTAAATACTACATAAAGGACAATTTGTATGTTGGTATTGAAATCATGCATCGCAAATCATTTACAGATTATGTGGATGATGTGAGCACCACCTATATTGACAATACATTGTTTGCAAGTTACCTTACTCCTGAACAGGCAGCAATGGCTAACCAATTGTATTATCGTGAAAACTTTACTCCAACGGGTAGTACATCTCGTCCTGGATTAAATGAACAACGTGGAAATCCTAAACAAAACGATTCATATTTTTCAACGATCTTAAGACTGGGTTGGAGATTAAATGACTGGAATTCACCAAACGGAAGAGCAGCAAGGCAAATGCGTTGCCCGTCATTTTATTAATCAATTGTACATATATGAAACTAAACCTTTTACTAACTGCTTTTATTATTTTTTGTTGCTCAACAGCAAGGTCGCAATCAACTAACCAATCCTTTAGCTTTAGCCCGGATACACAAACTGAAAAAAAGGTTTCGTTCAGAAAATCCACTGTGGTGACCATACACCCTAACCCAAGTTATAATGGCGAAGTGAGTGTAAGTTCAAAGACCGACCAGGTTTTACATTTTTATATTTTTGACCTGGAGGGCACCCTGATCTACCAAACCGTATTAAAAAACAAAGAGAAAAAAGTTATAGATAAATTAGACAAAGGCACCTACATGTATAATGTGTTTGCCAATGATGAAAGTATAGAAGAAGGAAAACTAATCATTAAATAAAAATACTTCCAATAAGCGGCAGAGAGCTTAATAAAATGCAATACCCTGGTTGATGAAACCTAATCCGTTCCCTATATTCGTACGCTAAAATTTTATTAACTACTTTCTGCCTCCCTTATTGGGATTTCAACAGAGTTCTTTTTCGTTTGCCATAACGTAAACCCGTAACAGGGAAATTGGTGTAATCTAATATCCGAATGAAATGACCTGAGTTTTGGGAAACTTCAATAGATTTACTTAATCACTCCCTGTTTTTTTACGGGCTTATTTGAAGCCTAATTTAATTCCTCTTTGAGAAATTTTGCAGTGTGGCTTTCTTTTATTTTGATCAATGCTTCAGGCGTTCCTTCAAATAAAACTTTACCTCCGGCTTCCCCACCTTCTGGTCCAATATCAATAATATGGTCTGCAACCTTTATTACGTCCATATTGTGTTCAATGATCAACACAGTATTTCCCCTATCAACCAGTTTATTTACAACTTCAAGTAAATGATGTATGTCTTCGAAATGCAAACCAGTAGTTGGTTCATCTAAAATGTAAAATGTTTTTCCCGTATCTCTTTTAGCCAGCTCGGTTGCCAGCTTAACACGCTGTGCTTCGCCCCCACTCAGTGTAACAGCAGACTGACCCAGCGTGATATAACCCAAACCAACATCTTCCAATACTTTTATTTTCCGATAAATGAAAGGTACATTCTGAAAAAACTCTACAGCTTCTTCTACAGTCATATTCAGCACATCAGCAATGGATTTGCCTTTATAACGTATTTCAAGGGTTTCCCTGTTGTAGCGTTTACCATTGCATTTTTCGCAATGCACATACACATCGGGCAGGAAATTCATTTCTATGGTGCGCAATCCACTTCCTTCGCAAACTTCGCAACGACCACTTTTTACATTGAATGAAAAACGGCCAGCATTATACCCCCGTATCTTGGCTTCGGGGATTGATGCAAATAAGGTTCTGATCTCTGTAAAGAATCCACAATAAGTTGCCGGATTGCTCCTGGGCGTACGACCTATGGGTGATTGATCGATCTCGATAACTTTATCAATATTTTCAAGACCCGTAATTTTTTTATATTCCAAGGGGTTGAATTTGGAATTATAACAATGCCTGGATAGTAAGGGATATAAGGTCTCATTAATAAGTGTTGATTTCCCGCTTCCACTTACACCACTTACTACGATCATTTTTCCCAAAGGAAATTTGACAGAAACATTTTTAAGGTTGTTACCATTTGCACCCTTTATTTCTATACTTTTTCCATTTCCCTTGCGCCTTTCTTTGGGAACAGCTATTTCTCTTTCGCCGTTTAAAAAATGAGCCGTCAACGTATCTTTTTTTAAAACAGCCTGCGGCGTTCCTTGCGCCATAATACGGCCACCATGATACCCTGCTTTGGGTCCTACATCAATTAAATGATCAGCAGCCATCATAATGTCTTTATCATGCTCCACAACAATAACGCTATTTCCTATATCTCTTAAATTTTGCAAAGCAGTAATCAGCCTGTGGTTATCACGCTGATGCAATCCAATTGAAGGTTCATCAAGTACATAGGTAATTCCCTGTAATTGCGAACCAATTTGCGTTGCCAGACGAATTCGCTGAGATTCTCCTCCGCTTAAAGTTCTGGTGGGCCTGTTAAGAGTGAGATAGGTAAGTCCAACATCTAACAAGAACTGTAATCTTTCACGTATCTCTTTAACTATCTCCCTGGCAATTATATTTTGTTTGGCACTTATTCTTTTTTCAATTCCTGTAAACCATTGCATTAGCTGTACAAGATCTTTATTACTTAATTCTGCAATATTCTTCTCATCTACTTTAAACCAAAGACTTTCTTTTTTTAACCGGGTTCCTTCACAGGTTTTACAGGTAGTAAGTTCCATAAAAGCTTCTGCCCATCGTTGTATAGCTTCACTGGTACTTGTTGCAAACCATCTTTTTACCTGGTTAACCACGCCTTCAAATTCACCGCTGTATACATTACCACTTATTTCTTCATCATCAAACTGAAGTTCATCGCCTGTAATTCCATCTTCTTTTCCATATAAAACCAAATTCAAAGCTTTTGGCGATAAATCTTTAATTGGTTTATCAAGACTGAATTTATTTTTTTTAGATAGAGTTTGTACCTGTCGAAAAATGTACGCTTCACGTTCACCACCCAGGGGCGCAATTCCTCCTTCATTGATACTCAACGTTTCGTCAGGGATGATTGCACTCATATCAACAGTATATACTTGCCCGAGACCTTTACAGGTTGGGCAGGCGCCATAAGGTGAATTAAATGAAAATGAATTAGGTGAGGGCTCTTCGTAACTTAAACCGGTATCTTCACACATAAGCTGCCTGCTATATGCCGCTTCTCCATATTTGGTAAGAGATGATTTTTCGCCGTCTGACTCAAACATTACAAACATCAGATCCTTTCCCAGCTTTAATGACTGTTGAACACTCTGGCTAATGCGTGTACGCATATCCTTTGTCACCTTCATCCTGTCCACCACCAATTCGATATCATGGATTTTATACCGGTCCACCTGCATTTTTGGTGTAAGATCTTTTACTTCACCATCTACCCTCACTTTTAAAAAACCTTTTTTCCTTACTTCTTCAAACAATTCCCGGTAATGTCCCTTTCTTCCCCTGACCAAAGGAGCCAGTAGTGTAATCTTAAATCCATCAAAACGATGATAAATATTATTGACAATCTCATCTTCGCTCCAACGAACCATTTTTTTCCCGGTGTTATATGAATATGCTTCGCTTGCTCTTGCAAAAAGTAGTCGAAGAAAATCATAAACCTCTGTAACAGTACCCACAGTTGAACGCGGATTTTTGTTTGTAGTTTTTTGTTCAATTGATATTACCGGTGACAGGCCTGTGATCTTATCAACATCGGGTCGCTCCATTTCACCAATAAACTGGCGTGCATAAGCCCCAAAGGTTTCCATATATCTACGTTGCCCTTCAGCATAAATGGTATCAAACGCCAGCGAAGATTTGCCACTTCCGCTTATTCCTGTAATTACTACTAATTTGTTCTTGGGAATGGAAATATCAATATTCTTAAGGTTATGTTCTTTGGCACCAAAAACTTCAATAAATTCTTCCTGGTTATGGTCATCCGGAGGCAACATTTCTTTTTTCATAATTCTTTCCTGTCAGGGGAAGCGAAGATACAATAGGACTCAATTTTGCTAAAGAATTTAACAAAGAAGCTATAAAACTGGTCTTTTTTTCAAAAAAACCAAGTTTGGCACAGTATTACGTAAGTAGGGCGAAAACCTTTCCCAATCTTAAATAACTCACGTATGAAAAACAAGTTTTTCTTATTTCTTGCAGCACTTTTTATTACTGCAACAATCAATGCACAAACAACTGTAGATTCCATCAGAGCAAAGTATACACTGCAACCTATGCCGGAGGCTTTAACTCTTGAAAAAGCATTTCCTGTTATTGGTACCTATCAGCTAACCACAGCCGAAGCTACTACTGACAGCAGCCAGGCGCCAACCATTACTATCAGTATGGATTCTGCCAGCAAAGGTATTGTATGGGTAGAAGGGTTACCCCAAGGCAAAATAAAAGCATTCTTAAAGCAATCTCCTGCTACTTACAGAATTGTATCTCAAAAGACTGAAAGCGGTAGCCAGGTACCGGAAGGGACATTGATTTTCGATCCTTCAACAAACACATTAAATGTTGCATTAGGCAAGGCATTTAACGATGCCAACCCTGCTGAAATATTTGCTTTAAATGCTGCTGCCGCAGGCACAGAAGATGCTACGGGTGCAGCTGAAGTAAAAGTGAAAACAAAAACCAAGGATTCAAAAACAAAAACAAAAGTGGTTTTTTATTCAGCAACAAAGCATGTACAAACCATGACCTCTACAGGATCACCTGCTGCTGCAACCACAACAGATCAACAATAACTAGTTTTCTCAGTTTAAAAAAAGAGGTTGCTTTTCGCAGCCTCTTTTTTTTTGACCCGTATAATTCTTAAAGAAATCTAAAAAATGTGTTTTATATAACACGATATCAGAAAATGACGGCAAACGGGGTATAAAGTTTGAAACAATGAATAAAAATCAGAAGTATGAAAATAATTAGAAGACTGGCGTTATTCATTGCATTATTTAGTATGGTAGCATCTGGTTGTAAAACAATGAACCGTACACAGAAAGGAGCAGTAATTGGAGCTGCTGGTGGCGGTGCCATCGGGGCGGTTATAGGCAGGGCGGCTGGCAATACAGCAATGGGAGCCATTGTAGGCGCCGCAGTGGGCGGCGTTGCAGGTGCAATTATTGGCCGTAAAATGGATAAGCAGGCAGAAGAAATGAAAGAAGTATTAGGAGATGCGGAAGTTAGAAGAGAGGGAGAAGGAATTGTAATTGTATTTAAAGAAAAGGTACTGTTTGGATTTGACCGCTCAGATATTAATAGTAGTGCAGAAACCAGCTTAAACAAACTTGCAAATATTCTTCAGAAATATCCCGATACTAATATTGAAATTATAGGACATACCGATAGCAAAGGAACGGATAGCTATAACCAGGATCTTTCTGAAAGAAGGGCCAGCTCAGTAGCTTCTTACCTCAGGAATAAAGAGATTAGTAGTTCAAGGCTTTCAACAAAGGGTATGGGTGAATCTGACCCAATTGCAACAAATGATACCGATGAGGGTCGAATGCAAAACAGGCGGGTTGAATTTGTTATTACAGCTAATGAAAAAATGAAAGAAGAAGCAAAACGTGAAGCAGGTCAGTAATAATTAAAAATTAATCGACTTATTATGAAGAAAATTTTTTGTTTTGTGATCACTGGTTTGATCACCACAACCTTGTTTGCGCAAACAATGGTAAACACAACCGGAAAAACTACATTTGGCATTCGGGCCGGAGTAAACTTTCAAAATATAAATGGGAAAAATGCTGCAGGCAGTACACTTAAGAATGACCTTCTTACCGGTTTTAATGCTGGTGTGAATGCCGAAATACCAATTGGCAGCGGATTCTTTGTACAACCCGGGGTTTTATACAGCACAAAAGGTGCTAAGTGGACTAATGAAGACAAAGTGAAGTTATCATACATAGAGGTACCTGTAAACTTTGTTTACAAACCCATCCTGGGTTCAGGTAACATGTTATTAGGCTTTGGACCTTATGTAGGATTTGCAATGAATGGAAATGTTGAATACGAAAATGGCACGGAAACCGATGTTGAATTCACTAATGATTATGATCCTTCCATATCAGCACCGCAATTTAAGAAGATGGATGCCGGTGCCAACCTCCTGGCAGGATATGAGTTTGCTAATAAGCTTTCCTTTCAATTAAATGCACAACTTGGTTTAATGAAAATCAATCCTGAAATAACTACGGACGATGAAACCTCATGGAAAAATACAGGCTTTGGTGTTTCATTAGGATATAGATTTTAATCTCAATGAGATCTCAACAAAAACCGCTTTTTTTTAAAGCGGTTTTTTTGTTTCAGTAAGTGAGACAGGTATTCAGTTGCAAAGAAGCAAGGATGTTTATACCTCTAAACAGTATATTCACAAAAATTTTTGAAAACCCTGATGACGAAGATTTTTTGTTATACCCTGTTTTTATTTTTTACGCTTCAAGCAATTAATGCCCAGGATAACAGAACACAGTATCCCCGGTTGTTATCGAATGCATATTTTGGTTTGAATGTTGGCTATATCAATTATCCTTTTTCGAATGCACATGTTGAACCTGGCTTCCAGGCTGAAAAAATAAAAATTCCCCATTTAGCCGTACGGTTGATGTTGTTGGGATATAGGATCAATGAATCATTATCGGCACAAATAACCTATATGCGACCGGTTAACTGGGTAGAATACCAGGGTATCAATGGCGATAATTCAAGCAGGTCTGTGTACATGAATATTGCCGGGCTAACTTTAAAATCGCAGCTACCCATCACTAAAAAATTTTTAGCCTATGGTGAAGCTGGGTTAGGTATTATTACAAGAAATGGATTTGATGTTGATGGTAAAGATGTAGTGAGCGATGAAAGTTATGCATCAGTTTTAACAGGAGCAGGTATAGTATATCGCATAAATAAAAAATGGGACCTTCTTTCAGGACTAACATTTACCCCACAAAACAAATCGGCTAAACAACCGTATACATTATTTGCTTCGGTTGGATTCAGGTATAATATGAATCCGCTTTCGAGCGAAAAGGCTACATCAAATGCAAAATCAGGTTTCATTTTTCCAAAGCATCTTCTACAAATAGGTTATACTACAAACGCATTCGGTTATAGTGTCAATAATTTTTTCGCCAAGAAAGCTCATATCTTTTGGGAAGGAGATGCAGTGGTAGAATCAGGACTCTCTGTACGTTACCAGAAAAATATATTTCACACAAGGAAAGTATTTTCATTTGATGTAGGCACAAGTTTATCATACTGGAAATCTGAAAAAAATAAGGAGAACTTTTTCACGCTGTCGCTTTACCCGTTGTTGCGTTTCACCGCCTTACGTACCAAGCCTTTAGATGCCTATCTTTTCTATTCGGTAGCCGGACCTACCTACATTTCAAAAGTGATTGTTGATGATAGGAATACAGGAAAACATTTTACTTTCCAGGACCTGTTGGGTTTGGGGCTTTATTTGGGAAAACAAAGGAATTTGAATTTTGAAGTAAACATCAATCATTATTCAAATGGAAATTTATTTCCGGATAATGACGGCATAAAAATTCCTTTAACTTTTATGATGGGCTATACCTTCCAATAAATAAACCACTCTTATTCCAGTTCTAAGGTTTAATTATTACCGGCAATATTGTACCAAGGTCCTTATTCCTGCCTAAATTTGAGATAATACGCTTATGCGTATGTTTTTTAGCTATGAATAAGGCCAGGCTCGATCTTGAACTCCTTTTACCTGATCTTCCTGATGAAAGGGATGAATGTGCTTCTCGTATAATTGACGCACTTCAAACTAAAAAAGGCATCGACAAGGTTCATATTATTCCTGAAAATGGTGCAACAAAAGCACAACTCTGCCTTCATTATAACCCGGAAATCGTTACCATTAGCCAGGTGGAAAAACTGGCTATGACAGCAGGTGCAGATATCACCAGCCATTATGGACATTTATTGATTGAAACCACCGGCATAAGGCATCCACGTCATTCCAGAATTATTGAAGCCCGTTTAAAGAAAGTGATTGGACTGGAAACCGTTTCGGTTTCCGGAACCGGATTTATCCAGGTAGAATTTGATAAGAAAAAAACTACAAAGTCAAAAATTATAGACGCTGTGTCAGGGCTGGTGTCTGAGATCATACATGTGGATGAACATAACGGCAAACTTAAAACTAAACTTAACGGCGATGTTGTTCATCACCAGCCGGTTTCTCATGAAGATCATGAACACAAACATGCTCACAACGCAATATTTGGAAAGAACACAGAACTTATCTTCAGCATTATTTGTGGCATTTTTCTTACCGCAGGATTTACAATTTCTTTTATTGAGGACATTTCGCCAACAATACCAATTATAGCGTATTGTTTTGCCTATTTCTTTGGAGGTTATTATACCACAAAAGAAGCAATTGCAGGAATCAGTAAGGGGAAATTTGAGATTGATTTTTTAATGCTGATTGCTGCGGTTGGTGCTGCGGCATTGGGTGAATGGGCAGAAGGCGCCTTACTTTTCTTCTTGTTCAGCCTTGGTCATTCTCTTGAACATTATGCTATGGAAAAGGCCAGGAAATCTATAGCTGCGCTGGCAGAACTAAGCCCAAAGACTGCATTGCTAAAAAAAGAAAATGGCCTGGAGGAAATAAATATTGAAGACCTGGTTCCATCTGATATTATACTTGTAAAACCCAATACAAAAATTGCAGCAGATGGAATAGTAGTAGCGGGGAACAGCAGTGTAAACCAGGCGCCTATTACAGGCGAAAGTATACCGGTTGACAAATTTACCTTGTCCGGACCTTTCGATATTAAAAATGCCGAGAAACTGGATTCAAAACATAAGGTATATGCAGGTTCCATTAACGGGCCCGATGTGCTGGAAATCAAGGTAACAAAACTGGCGGCAGATTCTACCATTGCACGCCTTGTAAAGTTGGTGAATGAAGCACAGACACAAAAATCTTCCACACAGAATTTTACCGATAAAATTGAAAAATATTACGTTCCCGGGGTATTGGTCTTAGTAACACTTTTGTTATTTGCATTTGTTGTAGTTGATGAACCCTTCAGTAAAAGTTTTTACAGGGCTATGGCGGTTTTAGTAGCTGCAAGTCCATGTGCATTAGCGATATCTACTCCAAGTGCAGTTTTGAGCGGAGTTGCCCGTGCTGCCCGCGGAGGTGTGTTAGTGAAAGGTGGTAAACCGCTTGAAGAATTGGGTTCGCTAACTGCTATTGCTTTTGATAAAACCGGCACGTTAACCGAAGGCAAACCAAAACTGACCGGAGTATATCCTTTAAATGGGATATCGGAAGAAGAACTCCTATCGATCATCATTGCAGTGGAAAAGTTGAGCGATCATCCCCTGGCTGCTGCAATTGTAAAAGGTGGCATAGAAAAACTCGGGAAAGATGTAGAGCATGCAACCAATGTTCAGTCTATTACCGGCCGGGGTGTAAAAGCAGACTATCGCAATTCAATTATTTATATTGGGAATAAGGAGTTATTTACCCAAAGGAATTATACACTATCACCCGAGCTGAAATCTAAAGCAGAAGAATATGAAGGAAAAGGCCACACAACCATGCTTGTTCAAAAAGATCATGATTTTGTTGGCATAATCACATTGATGGATGTGGCCCGACCCGACGCAAAAGAAACATTGGCAAGCCTTGCCCGCCTGGGCATAAAAAAAATGATCATGCTTACCGGCGACAACCAAAAAGTGGCAGAAGCTATTGCAAAAGATATAGGTATTACCGATGCGTGGGGTAATCTTTTGCCAGAAGAAAAGGTAACTGCTATTGATCAATTAAGAAAAACAGAAAAAAAAGTAGCGATGGTGGGCGATGGTGTGAATGATGCACCTGCTATGGCAAAAAGTACCGTGGGTATTGCAATGGGAGCAGCTGGTTCGGATGTTGCTTTGGAAACTGCTGATATTGCCTTAATGGCTGATAAATTGAACAACCTTCCATTTGCCATAGGATTAAGTAAGAAAGCGCACCAGATCATCAAACAAAACATAATCATCAGCCTTGGAATGGTGATGATACTGATACCACTTACTATCTCAGGTATTGCTTCAATGGGTCCCGCCGTTATTGGTCATGAAGGATCAACGGTAATAGTAGTCTTTAATGCCTTGCGTTTAATGGCCTATAAAAAATAACACATCTTACATGTCCGGTTCGTGATCATTCTTACATGAAAAATGTCGTTTTTGTACTATTTCTCTGGTAGCCAGTACAACTAGATTTGTTGAAAACAACAAGTCATGAAACTACCTGACCAAAACGCAATCAAAGCAAAATGGCTATCCGGACTGTTCATCGTATTGATCTTTCTATTTCAGTTACCGGGTGGTTGTAAAAAAGCAATAAATGCTGAACAAGATTCTGAAAAAGAAACAAAAAGCCTCGCTCACTTTGAAAAAGAGATGGCAGCTGCCCGCATTGCGGCTGGCAATATCCAGGTCCAGTTCCCACAAAATGATCCAGGCGGTCCTTATTATGTCAGGGCCTCGCCCATTTTAAACCAATTATTTGTTGTAGATGGCTGGCTGGTAATGCCTTTTTATCGCAACCCAAATTGCGTAAGAGAAGACTTTAATTTATTAGAAGCGTTTGATGTACCAGCAGCTTTTTCCTGCCCGTTAACGGTTACAGGTTCATACATTATTGAAGCAGATGCGCCAATTGGAACGTTTCCTATTATTGCTCAAAGCACAGGAAGTTCTGTTCCATTTTGGTTTGTTAAGTGGAAAGAATTTGAAGAGGTTGCTGCTGATGGAGTTGTAACAATTGGCGAAATACGAAGTTTACAGCCATTGGAAGGCGCTGCTTCTAAGTTCAAAGAGACATTGAGACCAAGAATTGAAAACCACCTGGTGCAGATCAATGCTTCAGGATTATTAAGCGATGGGAGAACCTTTTCATTTCATATTACACACGTAGGAGATCAAACCAAAAACATTGATTTGACAATCAAATGAATGGCGAACATTTGTACTTAACTATTTCTGTACCAGGTAATGTGAGACTTCTGAGAGAGAAAATAGATATCGAAAAAAGAAAGGTAGCTTCTAAGCTACCCTTTTTTTTCAGGAGAACTTAATATGCTGGAACCTGCCAGCAGGGTATGTTGTATCGCTTCTAAATGTTTAAGATGCTCCAGGTATTTGATATAAACGAAATGCAGAACGTAATTATAAACTCGAAATCAAGAGTAAAAAAATTAGCAAGAAATGGATTGGTCTGCTTGTGCCCGGATGGTATCATTGCATACCAAATCGGTTCCACTAAAGAAAATTTATATGAAAGTGCTCATTGTTATAGATGCTCAGAATGAATTTTCGGCCCAAGGCAAACGTCCGGTTCCTGGTCATTCGCATATCCTGGACCAGATCAGGTTAAGGGTAGAGCATGCACGTCAGGAGAATTGGGCGATTGCCTGGATCCGTCATCACAATCGCCCCCACGAATCACCCGCTTTTGTACCCGGCACGTGGGGAGCCGGGTATTCACCTGGTTTAGGTCCAAAACCAGGACGAGGCCTAGAGGTAGAGTTTCAAAAAGATGTATATGGAGCTTTTACCGGGACAAATATTGGCTCCTGGATAACGCAACTTGGTATTAATAAAGTCCTGCTTTGTGGTTTTTACACTCATGGCTGTGTTTCTACTACGGCCCGTGAGGCGATCATGAACAACCTGGAAGTTTTCATTGATATAGACACAACCGGAGCATGTGACATACAACATGAAACACTTGGGGTTCAAACAGCCGATGAAGTACGTCGCTCAGCCCTTCTTCATTTAGAAAATTTGGGAGTTAAAATTGTAAATCATAATAAACAACAAACATTAGAGTTAGTGTAATCTTTTTAAAATTTGATAGAATGATCACAAGGATCTGGCATGGCCGCACTTTAGTTGAAAACGCTAACAGCTACCTTGATTTTTTATTGAACAAGGGAACCATAGAATACCAAGAGACACCAGGTATTATATCTGTTAAAGTCTTACAAGGTATGGATGAATCGTGTTGTCATTTTTTTACCGTGACTGAGTGGGAATGCCTGGAGGCAGTGAAGCGATTTGCCGGGGAAGATTATGAGAGAGCAGTTTATTATCCGGAAGACAATGGAATTCTGTTAGAATTTGAAGAAAAGGTCAAACACTATGAAACCTACAATGTATACTAGGCGCATTGTATGAAAAATATATTACTGGAGGTAAGTGCTATGCTAAAAAAAAAGTAATGAAACACAGCGTTCAAACAAAACTTATTCAGACAGGCACAAGACAATTCAATCAATCCATAATAAATCCAATCTTTCAATCTGCTATTTATGAGTATGACGGAAACAGTTATGGCAAGTTAAAATACTCCAGGTTCAACAATACACCCAATCATATTACCCTCAGCAGGAAATTGGCACTCTTAGAAAATGCGGAAGCCGCCATAGTAACTGCAAGTGGTATGTCGGCTATTTCAACCACACTGTTTTCCATTCTTAAAGCAGGCGACCATATACTTATATCGGATGGCCTGTATGGCGGTACATATTACTTTGTACTTGAGGATCTGTCACGGTTTAATGTTCAATTTGATTTTGTTAACCTGAACGAACCTGGCACCTGGAGAGAGAAAATAAGACCAAACACCCGAGCCTTTTATGTGGAAGGCATTGCAAACCCGTTATCAGGAGTAGGCGATCTGGAGGAGGTTGTCAGGTTATCGAGGGCTTTTGGTTTAATATCGGTAATTGATAACACCATACCAACTCCATATAATTTTAAGGCGGTAGAATTTGGATTTGATCTTTCGTTACATAGCTGCACGAAATATTTAAACGGCCATTCCGATATTGTAGCAGGAGCGATCCTGGGAAGTGCATCGCTGGTAGAAAAAATTAGTCACACGCTGTTACATTTTGGCGGAACACTGGATCCACACACTTGTTTTTTGCTTGAAAGGGGATTAAAAACATTTCCGCTACGGATGAAATATCAAAATGAAAGCGCCCTCAGGATAGCAAATTTTCTCCATAATCATCCCAAAGTAAGAGTTGTGCACTTTCCGGGATTGGAAAGCCATCCCGGTCATAAATTAGCGAAGAATCTTTTTAGTGGTTTCAGTGGATTCATGAGTTTTGAATTGCATGCTGATCTTTATCAAACAAAACAATTCATTAGCAATCTCACCATACCAATTGAGTCAGTAAGCCTGGGAGGGCCCGAGACGCTGATCATACAACCTGCAGCAACTACCCATTCGCTAGTTGAGCCGGTCACTAGGATGAAAATGGGAATATCTGATACTTTGATCAGGCTTTCAGTAGGACTGGAGGATACTAATGATCTAATTGATGATATCTCTTCGGCCCTGGAACAAATCTGAATTTCAGCTTCTTTAGTTTTACCCTAATAGTCAAAAGTGCCTTATTAATCAAGGTAATCGCTTTTGATTTTGTAATTGTTAAGATTAAGTCTGTAAATTAAAAAGCGCAAGTTTCAGATTGGCTGTCTTTTACTGAATATGTAATTTGCTCTAAACTTCCTGATATGAACCAGGAAACGATCAATTACAACAGGATTGACAAGGCCATTGGCTTTATGACCGAAAATTTCAGATCGCAACCCGATCTGGACGAAATAGCCAGGATGATTCACTTGAGTCCTTTTCATTTCCAGCGATTATTTGTTGACTGGGTCGGCATCAGCCCTAAAAAATTCTTACAATACCTTACAATAGACTATCTCAGGGATAAAATACAGGAAACGGCCAACATGATGGAGGCCGCCGAGATCGCAGGTTTATCCAGCCAATCGAGGGTGCACGATTTATTTGTGAGTATTGAAGGTGTAACGCCTAACCAATATAAAAAAGCAGGCCGGGGTTTAGAGCTTTTTTATGGATATCATTCATCACCATTTGGAATGTGCTTTATTGCAGTTGCTGAGAATAAAATATGCAGCCTGGGTTTTGTAGACGAAGAAAGGAAAAGAAATGAGTTTGAAATCTTTACCCGCCAATGGCATTTTGCCACACTAACGCATAAACCCGATTATACGCAACAATTTATACAAAGAGTATTCAACCCCGCTCAAAACAATTTAGACAAGTTGGAACTGCTTGTGCAGGGAACAAACTTCCAGATCAAAGTCTGGGAAGCTTTGCTTAAAATACCGTTTGGGGCAGTAGCATCTTTTCAACAAATAGCAGATGCAATTGGACAACCAAATGCGGCAAGGGCAGTTGGCACTGCAGTGGCAAAAAATACAATCTTATATCTTATTCCCTGCCACCGTATTATAGCGGAGGACGGAACAATGGGAAATTACCACACCGGCAAGGTTAGAAAGAAGGCAATGATTGGATGGGAAATGGCGCAGTCTCTTTCTGTATGAGAACATAAACCTGTAAAAAAAACAAACAAAAGCAGGTTTAGTGAAAAACAAAGACTTTCTGTAATGAATGAACTTTATCCAACGAATTCCCGTTTTAAAGAATATAGAATGCCCAACATTATCAAATTGAAATTATATCTTTTCCTATTGGGCATTTACAGAGATTATAGAAATATTGTACACCTCATAAATGATTTCTTTTTATTTAATTTTTCAACAGCAGAGTTCTACCTTTTTGTATATGGCACCTGCACCTTCAGTTGAACCATTATTAACCGGCCTATAGATGGTGAACCTACCATTTCAATTTGACGGGTATTAAGCAGGTTGGTAATGCTTGTATTTACGGCAACCATCTCATTGAACCTAAAACCTGCTTCAAGATCTATGGTTGTAAAACCACCCAATGGACCCCAATCAAAATTTTTCAGTAACGATACATTCCCAGGAATTTTAATTATGCCTCTCTTCCCTTTACCGGCTTCTGTACCTATCTGGTTGCCACTATAAAAATCAAATTGCTCAACATAGCGACCAGAAATATTGATAAATAATTTTGTATGGTAAAGGTTTTGAAAACGTAATATTGCTATAGCTCTATTTTGGGGAGCATTTAAACTTTTTTCTTCAAGTGAAACATAATGATCTTTATTCGCATCGTTCTTAATGTCATCCTTAGTTATGTCTGACCCAAACCAGGAATATTTAACAGCAAAACTTATAAATTTATTGAAGGCATACGTTAACCCTGCATCTACTCCATAAGCTCTTACATTGCCATAATTAAAAAAAGTAAGAAACGAAGCGTTTTTGAGGATACTGTTACTATCTACACTGCCAGCAAAAATAGGGTTGTGGGTCACATTGATTCCGTTGACAGCCAACACCCTTCCCCCAATAGTTTGAGCGGGGCTAATAAAATTTTCGTTTAAACTATTATAGTAATTAATATCCAAATAAAGTTTATTTGAGATATTGCCTTTATAGCCCGCCTCCCAGGCATTTACTATTTCCGGCTTTAACGGTTCCGTAATTGCGTAGGACGCCAGGTCGGAAATTTTTGTACCATTTGGTATGTAATAAATACCCGCCCCATTGCCAAAAAGGAAGCGGTTGACACCTGCATATTGATTTTGAATGGTTGGCATAGCATAAGCTCTTCCCCAGGTAACCCTGAAATTTCCCTCACCAACCCGTTTTAGCAAAGCAAACCTTGGAGCAAAAAAAC
Source organism: Flavisolibacter sp. (assembly GCA_035714205.1). GTDB lineage: Bacteria > Bacteroidota > Bacteroidia > Chitinophagales > Chitinophagaceae > Flavisolibacter. The sequence goes on from DASTMJ010000186.1 coordinate 26,887, forward strand.
CTCTGAAATTATCATGATGGTCAAAACGGATAGTAGCTACCAAACGGCATTGCCAGGGCAATGATTTATCCAATTGCACAACGGCTCCATATTGAGTGATGCTGATTTTTTGAAAACTATCGATCAGCGTCATGCCATAACCGTTTGGCTTGTCCAGTTGATATGTTAGCCCGGTAACCAACAACAATCCTGCTTTCTGAAAATGATGATTGTATTGCACTTCAGCATTGAGGCGATGACTTTTTTCTTTAACAGTATTTCCCAAACGGCTTGCAAATAGTTCGGCAGAATCGGGATGCAGATAACGATTAGGACCTGTGGTCAATGTGCTGTGTGTTCTGTTCCAGAAATCGCGAGTGTAATTTCCAAGTAATAAAGTTTTTCCCAGATTTCCCCAGGTATTGTAGATGTTAGCAAAAAACCTGGGATGTACAAAACGCGCTTGCAAAAAACCATAAGTCACATCTCTTAATTGGTTGCGTCCGGCCGTGGTGACCTGCAAACGCGTAAACTTACTACCACCACCCGACACAATAAAATCTGCCTTGGGTGTTACACTATAATACACATGTGCCTCGCCGCGGTAGCGACGAAAAGTAAAATCTTTTATCCTTTCAGGTATAGCTACCACAAGGCCGAAAGGTGTACCGCCTGGACTACCTGCATAAACTGAATCATACCACTCATAATCTTTTCCGGTAGCTTGTTCACCAGTTAATTTGTAAGCCCATTTGTTATTAACTTTTAATGCATGACGAATGCGAGTGCTGAACTGGTTTTGGTTACCTGCGCTTGCAGAGATGGAAGTGCCCTGGTACTTGCGTGGGTCTTTGGTGATGTAATTAAACAATGCATTATGAGCATTAGGCCCGTACAATGCGGACTGAGGTCCCAGTACAATTTCGATTCGTTCAATATCATCTTTACTGGTGCTGCCGTTATTAAACAACGCAAGACCTGCACTTGCCGCAGCCATGGTGTTGCGGCCATCCACCATCTGAAAAACTTTGTAGTTGAAAGCACTGTGAAATCCTCTTGCATTGAACGTAATTTCATCGACTCCGCCTCTTGTGTATTCAATCCCTTGTACTTTTGAAACCAGTTCTGTAACATTTGAGCCGGCAAATTGGTCCAGGTCTTTCGTTCCTATTACCTGGATGGAAGCGGGAGCGTTTGTAACTTTTTCAGGACGTTTAGCGGCAGAGATCACGACTTCATTTCCTACCCGGTTTTCCAATTTTAATGCAACAGTTATAACCGTTGCATCTTTATCACCGATTTCAACAGGGACCTCTATCTTTTCATATCCCACATGAGATATTTCAAGAACGATTTTGCCAGCATTTAAGTTGCGAATAATAAATATTCCCTGATCGTTCGTGGATGTTACAACATTGGATTCCTTAACAGAAACAGTAGCGCCAACCAATACTTCATCTACTTGCTGGTCAATAATCTTTCCGCTCACTGTGCTGGTATTTTGAGAGAAAGCTAAATGTGATGCAAGCAGAAGTAAAAGCAGTAAGTTTTTTTTCATAACGCAATTTGTTTCTATTCAACAGACGTGCTATTTATATTTAGCTACCCTGTAGCTTCAAAAAAATATTGCGATATAGTTTTCCAATGGGCAGCTCTTTACTCCCTACTTCCACTGTTTCCGCAGTAAATGATTTTAGCTTGCTTAAGGAAACGATATAAGAGCGATGTATGCGAATGAATTTGCTTTCGGACAGCATAGCCTCAACTGATGCAATGGTTTGGCGAGTGATAAAATATCCTTTCTCGGTATACATTTTTACGTAATCCTTATTGCTTTCAATATAGAGGATGTCGTCAAGCAAAACTTTTATCATTTTACGCTCCACTCGCAAATAAATAAATGAAGCTGCGGGCTTACTTTCCTTTGATAACATTGCATGCGACTCAACTTCCTGCTGTTTCTGAGGAAAAGCTTTGTTTACTGCTCGCAGGAACCTGTCAAACCGAATGGGTTTTAATAAATAATCTGTAACATCCAACTCAAAACCTTCGTGGGCATATTCTTTATGTGCTGTTGTAAAAATTATTTTGGGAATAGTATGCAAGCTCCTTACAAACTCGGTACCGCTCAGTTGTGGCATTTTAATATCCAGGAAAATAATATCAACGGGTTGTTCCTGCAGGAAAATTGTAGCATCAATGGCATTTCCGAATTCAGCCAGCAATTTCAATTTCGGCATTTGCTGAATATACCGCTTGATGATGTCTCTTGCCATGGGCTCGTCATCAACAATGATACATTTGATCTGCGTATAGTTTCCGTTAGGCATAAGAAGTTTCAGGTTTTTGCACACGCATCTCTTGCTGCAAATCTTCTCCCTTTATCAATTCCACTTTCAGGTCAACCACAAAAACGTCCTCTTCATCTTTTATTTGCAAGTCATATTTATTGGCATATAGTAATTCGAGTCTTTGTCGCACATTGTTAATTCCAATGCCGCTTTTACTTTCCACTTCTTCTTTTGTTGACATTTTCCCGTTCATTAACTTCATGACCAGCATTTTACCCTTTAATTCAATAACCAAATTAACCCAGGGTCGTTCAAGTATTTTACTTGTTCCATGCTTAAAGCAGTTCTCAATAAAAGGCAGTAACAATAAGGGAGCAATACGGAGATTATCTGGTTTTTCAGGTAAACTCACATGCAGGTCTAATTTATTACCGTAACGAATTTTTTCGAGATCGATGTATTCTGTAATCATCATCAATTCCTGCGCTAAAGGCACCAAAGGTTTTTGACCTTCATACAAAATATAACGGAGCATGTCTGAAAGCGCCAAAATCATCTTTGACCCTTTGGGCGATTCTAGTTGTGTTTGAGAATAAATGTTATTGAGTGTATTGAATAAAAAATGCGGATGTACTTGCGCAGTTAGCAATCTCATTTGTGCGGCGGTATTTTCTTTTTGCAGTTGAATATTGCGAAGGTTTTTTACATAGTAATGCTTAAACATTTTAAAGCTGGCTGCAAGTGCTGCACCTGTCAAAGCTCCCTGGGTGGCAGAAAACCAGGCCATCATCAATTTGGTGGGAGTACTGACACCTTGAAATAGCTTGTTTGGTGAAGACATCCACCAGACTTTATGCCATGGAATATAAACAAGCAAAGCTGCGCTGGCGGATATGGTAAGCAACATAAACACCAGAATCCAAACTGATGCTTTAATGTATTTGGCTTTAAATACATAGCGGGGCAGTATAAAGTAAAGCAAAGGATAAACTAATATTACCTGGGGCAAAAGAAAAAAGAAGACTTCACCAATGGTTTGTAACAGGTCAGGCAAATGTCCTGTTTCCTTAAGGACCTTGGGATTTAATAATCGCGTAATGGTTAACCAAAACCCCCAAAATGCCCAAAAAAACATGTGACGCCTGATGCGATACTTGGTTGTATCAGAAAGTAGAAATTTATTGTTGGTAACAATGCTCATGAGGCTTTAGATAAGTATTTCATTAAGCAAACTGGTAAATCGAGAAAGGGTAAACTTTTAAAAATCTTCAATTAAATATAGCTGAATTAAACAGGATTTCGAAATAGTACGACATGAAAAAGACGGGTAAAAGATTTTGCACGACAAAGTTTTTTCGTCGCAGATAAAAGTAATTTTTGAAACCATCCGTATTGAGAAAGTTGTAGTTCATCCATCATTCATCCTGCATAAATCAATACCTCTGCTGTCTATGCTCCTTGTCCCTTCTTTAGTCGCATTTACCCAAAAACAAATCTTTGAAAAAATAGTTTTGGTGGCATAAACTATTCTTCACTAAAACTCATTCACATGAAACTTTATCCAAAGCTGGCTTTCGGTATTTTTCTCTTGTTTGCTTTTGTTAGTTCCTGCAAAAAGGAAATAAATGAGCAAACAGCCCAGGAATCCATAATGTCTGTTGCACGGGGAAAACAGCCGCTCATCCCTGGGTTTGCAGAAAACAATATGGTTCTTTATTGGAACGAAAAAGTAGCCACCGTTCTTGGTGCGCCAATGAACCAGCCTACCCGTACCCGTTATTTTGCCATCATTACAATTGCCGTACATGATGCACTGAATAACATCAAGCCAAAGTATGAACGTTATGCACTGAATGACCGTGAGCAACATGCTGACCCGGATGCAGCTGTTGCTGCTGCATCATATTGGGCAATAAAAGGGCTGAACCGACAAGGAACATTTCCGGTAGATGCATGGTATGCCGAAAGTCTGGCAACAATACCTGATGGCGAAAGCAAAGAACTGGGAAAAATGGTTGGTAAAAAGGCTGCTGACGCTATTATTGCCAACCGTGCCAATGACGGATTTTCGCAAACCGTTCTTATTTCACTTACTCCTGCCAATGGAGTCAATCCCGGTGAATATCGTTCAACTGTCACCGCTGTGAACAGCGTACCTACGCAAACACTATTCCCTTTCAGAATACTTCCCAATTGGGGCACAGTGATGAAACCTTACGTAATTGAAAGCAACCAGCAATTCAGACCAGCTGGTCCTTACCCGGTTAATTCAAATGAATATACGGCTGACTTTGATGAAGTAAAATTAAAGGGAGCAAGAGCAGGTAGCACCAGAACTGAAGAGGAAGAGCAGATGTCAAAATTCTGGAGTGAGAACCGTCCATCCATACTCTGGAATCATATTGTACGAAAAGCTATTGAAAACAAGAAGCTTGATGCATGGAAAACAGCACGATTGTTTGCTTTGATGCATGTATGTATGGCAGAAAGCATCAACTCACAATTTAATGCAGGATATTATTTTTATTCATGGAGACCAGAAACAGCTATTCGCCTTGCTGCAACCGATGGCAATGCCAACACTGAAGCTGAGCCCAGCTGGCTGCCCGCTTTATCAGAAACACCTACATCTGTTACGCCATCCGTGCCTGGTTATCCCAATGGCTTTGCTGCTTTTGGTGGAACAACAGCGGAAATACTTCGCCTGTTTTTTAATTCCGATGCAAGTTCAATAGATATCACCACTACATCAACCAATCCTGTTGTAACAGAACCGACACCTTCATTTCATTTCTCAAGCTATTCTGAAGCCGCAAGAAGTAATTCACTCAGCATGATCTACTCAGGCTGGGATTTTAGAAAATCTGTATTAGATGGCGAAACCATGGGAAGACAAATTGCCAATTATGTATTTACCCATGCTTTCAGGGAAGCAGAATAATTTCGATAAAATAAAATGCGGTGTATT